>NZ_PTXM01000032.1:0-68321 GCF_004343765.1 Burkholderia sp. SRS-25 | reverse complement strand
GTACCGGTAAAGTTTGTTTGACGAATGCAGGTACGGGGGGTGGGCGGGATTATTGTTGGGGGGGGCGGCGCGTTTGTCTCTCAGAAAAGATGAGCGCATGGACGAAGGGGGCGTATGACGTGCGTGGTCGTACGGTCCGGCGGCCGCGCGATTTCGTGGGCGATCGGCGGGATGCTCGGCAACTTCATCGGCAGCATCGCCGCGGGCTGGACGACGCTCGTGCAGGGATGGATCCTGTTTATGGGAATCGCGCTGGCCGGTCTGCTGGCATTCTGCCGGCCGCGGCGGAAATAGCCGGGGCTACCCGCGCCGCTGAACCCGCGCCTTCGCACACTTGAACCACAGCCGCATCGCACCGACACCACCCGCGACCGTAATCCGCGGCAACAGGAACCGATCGTCGTACGCATCCGCGCAGCCGCGTCGGGTTGTCGTCGCGTTCCGGTAACCCGCGGCGGCGACCTGGTCGCGCACGCGCGGATCCAGGTCGCCGTACGGGTAGCAGAACGATTCGACCGGCTGGCCGCTGAACGCCTCGAGCCGCCGCTTCGATTCGATGATCTGAACCTCCGACACATGTGCCGGCACGTGCGACAGCGCGACGTGATCGAGCGTATGCGAACCGATTTCATGGCCGTGATCGCGCCATGCGAGCATGTCCGCGAACGTCATCAGCGGCGAGCGGTTGGTATCGGCACCTGCATCCCAGTCGTTCTCGCGGCCGAACCGGCCGGCGACGAAGTAGCAGGTCGCGGTGAAGCCGAGCGCGTCGAGCACGGGCATCGCATGCGTCAGCACGTTGAGAAAGCCGTCGTCGAACGTAATGCCGAAGACCTTCCCGCTGCGCTCGCCGCGCAGGTACGGCTGCAGTTCGCGCACGCTCACGCCGCGATAGCCGAGCCGCCTGAACAGCATCATCTGGCGGCGGAACGCATCGGGCGCCACGCTCAGGCTGCGCAGCCGGTCGGTCGGCGGCGGCAGCGTGCGGACCTGGTGATACGTCAGGATCGGGTAGCGCGAGGCGGGCAGCAGCATGAGCGGGTCGCGGGAACGGGGAGTTACGCGGCCTTGCGGAAGATCCGCAAGGTCTTGAAGTCGCCGATTTCGACGAAGTCGGCATTCGCCGCCCATTGCTCGATGATCGGCTCGGCCTTCCGGTACGCCGACGAGCCCTTGTAGAACAGCAGGTGGCCTTCGCGTGCGGTATGGCGTGCGAACAGGTCGAGCACTTCGGCGTCGGTCTTCGCGCCGTAGCGGCTGTTCGTCTCGTCGCGGAATTCGCACAGATGGAACAGCGTGACGACGTCGAACGCCGGCAGCAGGTCCGAATTGCTCGTATAGATGTCACCGAAATAGGCCAGATAGGTCTTGCTTACTTCCGGTTGTCGCGTGACGAGATCGACGTACGACTTGTATTCCTTCGGCGACGCGGTCACGCCGAAGACGGTGTTGTTCAGGTGCTGCCGCGCGCATTCCACGCCGACATGATGATGGCCGCCGGTGCCGAAGTGATAGATGCGGATGCCGTTGAGGCGCGCGGCTTCCAGCCATTCGACGAAGTGCACGTCGCACGGGCACTCCTGCGTGCGCAGATCCCAGTACTTCTTCCAGATGTTCATTGCCATTAAACGGACCTCAAGGATGTCACCCAACGATTGGGGTTGTGGCGAATCGATTTCTGATAGACGGACAGCGTCGCATCGATGAATCGTTCGAACGAGAATTCGCGCTTGCCCTTCAGCCGCGCGCTGCGTCCCATCGCGCGCACGCACGCGGGCTCGCGCACGATCGCGCGCAGGATTTCCCCGATCGCTTCAGGCTCGCGCGGCGGGACGACCCAGCCGTCCACGCCCGGCTCGACGTTCTCGGGCAGCCCGCCCACGCGCGTGACGATCGCGGGGCAGCCGAGCGACATCGCTTCGCGGCACGCATACGACAGGCTCTCGTGGTACGACAGCACGAACGACACGTCGATGATCGAGAACGGTGTCCGCACGTCGTCGAGGCGGCCGGTGAACGCGGTGCGCGCGGCCATGCGGTGCAGCGCGATCTGCTCGCGTTGCTCGGCGGTCGGCTCCGCGCCGACCAGCAGCACGCGAAACCGCTCGCGCTCGTGTTCGGGCAGGCGGCCCAGCGCCGCGATCAGGTCCATCCAGCCTTTTTCCGGCGCGGTGCCGGCGCTGCTGCCCAGCACGATCGCGTCCGCGGCGGACGGCCCGAACAACGCGATCTTGCGGCGCCGGATTTCGTCACTGGCGAGTCGTTCGGCGGCCTGCCGGCGCACGCCGTGCTTCACGACCGTGACGTTTCCGTACGGTGACCGCAGCGCGAGCATGCCCGCCACGTAGTCGCTGACCGCGATCGTATGATCGGTGGCGAGGCGTGCGCGCAGCACGTTGCCGAAGCTGTCGGCACGATAGGTGTTGTGCTTGGTGAGCACGACGGCAGGCCGATACCGGCAGCCGAGCAGCGCAAGCATCACCTGCCGGTGATCGGCGGAGCCGTTCACATGGATGACGTCGAAGCGCTCGGCGACGATCTGCTGGCGCAGCCGGACGATTTCCTGCCACAGCCGGTTCCAGCGCGGCTTGAATTCCATGTCGAAGATGGCCACGTCGGGGCTGTCGCTCAACAATCTCGACAAGCGGCTGCCTTCCGGCGACGCGACGGTCACGCGATGATGCCGGCTCATCGCGGCAGCGAGATCACGGACGTAGGTGTCCTGGCCGCCGCCGTAGTCGCCGTGGAAGTTGGTATACAGAATGTTCATCACGATGCCGCCTTTCCTCGATCATTCATTGGGCAGGACTGCTGAGAAAATGAGCGCGTCCGCCTGTTGAAAGCAATGACTCGAACCTGGTCCCGCGTTGCCGATGCGCGATTGCGCATCGACGCCCGGGCAGGGCGTCACCGCGAATCGTTTCAAAATATTACATAAGCATTACGTGCCGTAGTGTCAATGTCTGCGCATCTTTGTGAGGATGTGTCGCGATCGTTCACGGTCTCGTCACGCAATGCGATGCTGCCGGGGAGGACGGAGGGGGCCGGTGGCGCGGTTTGCCGTCGCCGGGCGGCGCGTGAACCGTGGCAAGCCCGGCGCGACCGGCAATGTGGCTCGATTACCCGCCTGGTTGCGCAGGAAGCGGGCCGGATCGCGACAAAACCCGACTTTTCGGCGACATCCGGACGGAGATCAACCCGGGCGACTTTCAGATTTGAAAGCCTGGCGGCCATTTGCGTTAGAATGCCCCCCCTTGTCCGCCGTGGCGATCGCCAAAGGTGGACTTGTCGCACCCAGAGAGACGTGGGTTTCGATTCGTAGCCGGGCGCGGAAGATGTGCCAGCCGTTAGCAACATACGCTTTGTGATTTGGATTACTAATGAAGAAGAAGCACAACATCACCAAGTACATCGTTGTCGCGATGATTCTTGGAATCGCAGTGGGTTACGCCTGTCATAGCGCGTTTCCCGACCCGAACATGGCGAAGGAGGTCGCCGGCTACGTATCGTTGCTGTCCGACATATTCCTGCGCCTGATCAAGATGATCATCGCGCCGCTGGTATTCGCGACGCTGACCGTCGGGATTGCGCAGATGGGCGACGGCAGCGCAGTCGGCCGCGTCGGCGTCAAGGCGTTCGGCTGGTTTTTCATTGCGTCGTTCACGTCGTTGCTGCTCGGCCTGCTGACCGCAACGATCCTGCAACCGGGCAGCCATCTGAGCTTGCCGTTGCCGGCGTCCGATGCGTCCCTCGGCCTGAAGACGGGCGCCTTCACGCTGAAGGATTTCGTGGTCCACCTGGTGCCGAAGTCGATCGCGGAAGCGATGGCGAACAACGAAATCCTGCAGATCGTCGTCTTCTCGATCTTCTTCGGCACGGCGCTGTCCGCGCTCGGCGAGTCGGGCAAGCGCCTGACCGGCGTGATCGACGATCTCGCACAGGTGATGCTGAAGGTGACGGGCGCGGTGATGTGGTTCGCGCCGGTCGCGGTGTTCGCGGCGCTGGCGTCGACGATCACGACCCAGGGGCTCGGCATCCTGCTCACGTTCGCGAAGTTCATGGCGAGCTTCTATCTGGCCCTGGCGCTGCTGTGGGGCGTGCTGACGCTCGCCGGCGTGACGTTCCTCGGCAAGCGTGCGTTCACGCTGATCCGGCTGATCCGCGAGCCGTTCCTGCTGTCGTTCGCGACGGCGAGTTCCGAAGCCGCGTATCCGAAGCTGCTGGACGCGCTCGACCGCTTCGGCGTGAACCGCAAGATCTCGAGCTTCGTGCTGCCGATCGGCTATTCGTTCAACCTCGACGGCTCGATGATGTACTGCACGTTCGCGGTGCTGTTCATCGCGCAGGTGTATGGCATTCATCTGCCGCTGGGCACGCAGATCACGATGCTGCTGATGCTGATGGTCACGTCGAAGGGGATGGCGGGCGTGCCGCGCGCGTCGCTGGTCGTGATCGCGGCGACGCTCAACCAGTTCAACATGCCCGAAGCCGGGTTGCTGCTGATCATGGGCGTCGACATGTTCCTCGACATGGGGCGCTCGGCCACCAATGCGGTCGGCAACTCGATCGCGGCGGCCGTGGTCGCGAAGTGGGAAGGGCAGCTCGATGATCCGCGCGACGACAACGATCCGGACAATGGACGCGCGATGAAGGTGAAGGTGCCGGAGACCTCGGCATCGGCATGACGTGCAGCAGTGCGGCAGCGCAGCGATAGTGGCGCGTTGCCTGCTTCCCGGTAGTGGATAATCGCCGGCCTGGATTCGAAACGGATTCAGGCCGGCGATTTGTTTTGGGGCGACGATTCCGTCTTGAATGCGGTCGTTTTCCACGATTCCCTGATTCCCCGATTGATACTTGGCGCTCGCCGTTTCAATCGCAGCCGTTGAACACGCGGCGATATTCCCGCAAACAGGCATGCGCCTGATTTTCCTGATCCCCGCTTCGACGTGTAAGTGACCATTCACTGTCGCGCAGCCGCGCTCGCCGCCGGCGTGCTTGGGTGTCACGGTCGATGCCATCAAAGCTGAATTCGTGAAAAGCGCAATGGCGCGAACGATTCGCAATTTTTTTCGATTTATATAACGCTATTCTCGCGCTGCGCATTATCGAACGCATGCAGCACGTAATACCGACTGCGCCGGATGATTCAGGGGAAGAATTTACGCATCACGGTTTTCGAGCCGTCCGGCCGGCCCTTCATGTGAATGTTCGCACCATTCAGGAGAGCATCCGTCATGGTCGCCAGACAACGATTTCAGGCTGCGCTTCTCGCCGCGGCGATCGCCGCGATGACCCCCGCCGTTCACGCAGGCAACACCACCGACTGGCTGGCGAATACGTATGGCACGCTCGCGGCCCATGTCGGCAACGTCGCGCGCGCGATGTGGGTGGCGCCCGAAGGCGTGATCTATACGGCGTCGATGTGGGACGAGGACGAAGGCGGCGTCGCGATCTACCAGAACGGCAAGAGCGTCGGCTCGATCGGCACGCACTCGGAGTTCCAGGGCAGCGCGATCACCGGTAACGCGACGTCGCTGTTCGTTGCGCTGCAACCCGGCAAGACGTACGGCAGCGGCGCGGTGGGACGCTACAACCGCGCGACGAAGTATCGCGACCGCGTCATCCAGGTCAGCGCGGCGACCAATCAGCCGCGCATCGACGTCGTCACCGGGCTCGCGACGGCCGGCTCGCTGCTCTATGCGAGCGACTTCTACGGCAATCGCGTGCGCGTGTTCACCACCGACGGCGTGTGGCAGCGCGACATCAGCGTATCGGCGCCCGGCGCGCTCGCAGTGGATGGCGCGGGCAACGTGTGGATCGCGCAGAAGGGTGCGGGCGCGATCGTCGGCTTCAGCCCGGCCGGTGCGCTGCTGAATACGATCCGGATGCCGGCCGGGTCGCAGCCGTCGGCGCTGTTCTTCGATGCGGCAGCCGGCCAGCTGCTGGTGGGCGACGAAGGGCCGGACCAGAACATCAAGCGCTATACGGTGGCGGGCCGACCCGCGCTGGCCGGCACGTTCGGCGTGCGCGGCGGCTATCTCGACACGACGACGGGCATCAAAGGGCAGGTCGGTGCGAAGCGCTTCACGCGCATCGTCGGGATCGGCAAGGACACCGGCGGCAATCTCTATGTGCTCAACAATCCGTGGGGCGGGAGCTGGGATCTCGGCCGCAACGGCGCGACCGACATCCATGCGTACAGCAGCACCGGCAGCCTGCGGTGGACGCTGCAGTCGCTGAACTTCGAAGGGATCGCCGCGCCGGACCCGGTTACGGACGGCGCGCTGTTCTATGGCGGCACGCATGTGTACAGCGGCAGTGCGGGCGGCAAGTTCGTCGCGAACACCGTCGATCCGTTCACGTATCCGGCCGATCCGCGCATCAACATGAGCGATACGCAGCGCGACGAGCATTTCGGGTTGCTCACGTCGGTGGGCGCGAACCGGATTCTCGTTGCGGCGGGCCAGAATCCGCCCGTCTTCTACTTCTTCCACTTCAACGCGGCGAACGGCTATATCGCGATTCCGGACGGCTCGATCCCGGGCCCCGCGTTCAATACGACGCGGCGCGTGACGAGCGGCTTCAGCATCGACAGCAAGGGCGGCGTGTGGGCCGGCCTCGACAAGACCGGCGCGATTACCCACTACCCGCTGACCGGTTTCGACGCGAGCGGCAAGCCGTCGTGGGGAGCGGGCGTCGCGACCCGCGTGCCCGACAGCATCCAGCCGCTCACGCGCATCGTCTATCTCGCGGACAGCGACACGATGGTGCTCGCTCAGGGCGCCATCGGGAGCAACGACTGGACGTCGATCGGCACGCGCATCGAGGTGTATCACGGCTGGAGCGCGGGCAACACGACGAAGCCCGACCCGGTGATCACGCTGCCGCACAGCGGCGCGAAATCGATCGATGCGGTGGGCAACCATCTGTTCGTCGGCTACTGGTTCAGCAGCAGCGGGCCGCTGTGGCCGAACGTCGATGCATTCAACCTCACCACCGGCAATCTCGACACCACGCTGGTCAATGCGAGCCCCGCGACCGTCGATACCAGCAGCGCGATCGACGCGATGTACAGCATTCGCGCATACCGCCGGTCGAACGGCGAGTATGTGGTGATGAAGAACAACGTGAAAGGGAACAGCATCACCGTGTACCGGTGGACGCCCTGACGTTGATGACGCATGCGCGGCCGCCTCGACCACGGTCGGCGGCCGGGCTCGCGAAGCCGTGATGTGATTCATCGCGATTTCGCGGGATTTCCATCGCGTTTCCACACAATTTCCACATCACGCGTTCGTAATGACCGGCGTGCGCAACGCGCGCCGCACCGCCCGCCGGGCGGCTGTCCTGAACCTCCCGACGCGAAAAACCCGATACGGGCACAATGACAGCGGCGTCGGCGGCACCGCGCGTGCGCACGACGATGAACCGAATCGACTGAATGTTTGCACCGGCGCATTGCCGCGCCGGTGAATTTGCGCGGCAACCCCTGCCGCGTTTTTTGAGCCGAAGTGACGAAAAGATGAAGACGAAAACCACACCGAACCGCCTGTTGCTGATCGCTGTGCTGGCCGGCGCGCTGAGCGGGACTGCCCACGCAGAGACGGCGCCGGCCGCGGCGACCGTTGCGACGGTCAACGGCACGCCGATCACGCAGGCCGACGTCGATACGCTGCTGCGCGCGTCCGGGCAACCCGACTCGCCGCAGATCCGCCAGGCGATCAAGAATCAGCTGATCACGCGTGTGCTGGTTCAGCAGGCCGCCGAGAAGGCGAACTACGGCGACAAGCCCGAGGTCAAGGCAGCGGTGCAGCAGGCGAAAACGAATGCCGAAGTGCAGCTTTACCTGCGCGACAACGTGAAGCCCGAGCCGGTAACCGAAGAACAGGTCAAGGCGCGCTACGACGAACTCGTGGCCGCGCTCGGCAAGAACGAGTACAAGCCGCGCCTGATCGTCGTCCAGGATCCGGTGACGGCCGCGACGGTGCTCAGCGAGCTGAAGGCGGGCAAGTCGTTCGAAGGGCTCGCGCGTCAGTACAGCATGGCGCCGAGCCGCGATACCGGCGGCGAGTTGCCGTGGGTGAGCTTCCACACGCCGGCGACGGAAGGCAAGACGTCCGGCTTGCCGCTGCCGGTCGCGCAGGCGCTCGAGAAACTGAAGGTCGGTGCGGTGACGAACGATTCGATCCCGGTCGACGGCGTGCGGGCAATCGTGAAGCTGGATGCGAAGCGGCCGACGCAGGTGCCGGGCTTCGCGACCGCGAAGCCGGCGCTTCAGCAGCAACTGCAGGCGGCTGCGGTGGAGAAGGCGAGTGCGCAGATGATCGGCAACTTGCTGAAGGACGCGAAGATCACGCAGTAATGCGGTAGCTTCAAAACGCCGGACGTCACGCGCGCCAGACCATGCTCGCGCTCGTTTCGGTGTCCGATTCGCTGCGGAAGCCGAGCCGTTCGTAGAGCCGCCGCGCCGGGTTGCCGTGCAGCACGCTGAGCGACACCGGCACGTGTGCGCGTGCCGCGTCGTTCAGGAGCGCGCTCAGCACGGCTTCGCCGATGCCCCGGCCCTGATGCGCCGGGAGGATCTGGATCTGGTGCACGTGCCACTCGTCGGTGGCGCGTGTCACCTTCAGCAAGCCGATGGCGTCATCGCCTTCGCAGACGATCATCGCATCGTCGAAATGCGCGCGGATGCGCTGGTCGTGCGCTTCGTCATCGGACGGCATGCCGGCGCGTTGCAGGTGCTCGGTCATCGTGAGCCGGCGCAGGTTCAACAGGAACGGCAGGTCGGCGGCAGACGCCGGGCGCAGGCGGATTGCGTGTGTCATCGTGCGGAGGCGTTCGTTCGGGGAGGCGGGATCGTCGACGGGAAGGTCGAACCCCGCAGCGAATCATTACCGATGGCGGGCAACCGGTCAAAGGGCGCAGCGCTGCATCCGGCACGCATGGGCGGCCGGCCCACAGGCTTTGCAGGCTACCGGTCGTGTAAGCGAGCCGCCACGGGATCCCCGCCTTGTCGAGCGCATCGATGCCGGCCTTGCGGAACGGGTACGGCGGCTTGTACAGCGCGAGATCCAGCGGCGTGCCGGCGCGCGGGCGCCGACACGCGCATGATCACGCTGCCGGGGCACGGCACGCGCCCCGACGATCTGGTCGTCGTGCGCGCGGAAGCGTGGCTCGACGCGGTGACCGAGCAGTATCGCGCGCTGGAAAACGAGTACGACACGCTGCGTGTCGCGGGCATGAGCATGGGTGCGCTGGTCGCGCTGCAGCTGCGTCATCGCGTGCTGCATGCGCGCGAGGACGAACTGACGAGCCTGCGCTCGGCCGATTTCCTGCTCGAGAAAATGCCCGACGCGCGGGATCGTGCTGGAGAACAGCTATCACATGATCTGCGCGGACAACGATCGCGACGACGTCGCGCGCCACGTGCTCGACTTCTTCGGGTTCGATCCGGTGCATGCGGTGGGGCCCGGCGATGGCGCGCCGGATGGGGCGGCTGGAATCCTGACGGCGACGTGCCCGGCTCGGGATGCCCGATATCCGCTGCCCCCGGGAACGCATCGGGTCACGCATGCGTAACGGGGTGTGGCGAATTCATGCCGTTTCCGTCGCTCGTCGCGCCAGCAGGGCCGATGCGGCCAACTGGGCGCGTACCGCATCGATGGCTGTGTCGCTCGGCGCAAGACCTTCGAGGTAGATGAAATCGACCGTCGACAGGCCGATGACGGCCAGCACCTGCTTCAGGTACGGAGTCAGGAAATCGGGCTGCCGCGCCGCTGCGCCGGTGCAGACGCCGCCTGAGCGTACCAGCACGAGCACGGGGCGATCGGCGAGCAGGCCGAACTTGCCTTCCGGCGTGGCCGTGAACGTGCGGCCGATACGCAGCACGAAATCGATCCACAACTTCAGCGCGGCAGGTACCGTGAAGTTGTGCATCGGTGTGCTGATCAATACGCCGTCGCTGTGTTCCACTTCCGCGATCAGTTGTTCGGAGTACGTCAGTGCGGGATCGGAATCCGGCTGCCTCGCGACCACCGCACGCGCATAGTCGGCCGACAGCGAAGGCAATCCGGGCTGACCGAGGCTGCGCGACACGACCCGCGCATCGGGGCGGGCCGCCCGCCATTGCGCGATGGCTTCGTGCGCAATGCGTGCGCCCAGCGAATGACTGCCATGCGGACTGGCATCGACAAAAAGAAGGTTGTTCATTGGAGCGCCTGTAGAGACTGACTGAAATGCATGCCGCGGGACAGCAGCCCCTGGCGGAAATAGAAACGCTGCGCGAGCGCGTTGGAGAGCCCGGTATCGAGTACGAGGTGTCCGCAGCCGTGTTGCCGCGCGTCGTCGCGCACCGCATCGAGCAGCCGCTCGCCCAGCCGTTGACTGCGCGCGTGTGCGGTCGCGACCAGGTCGTCGACATAGACGAAGCGCCCGTACAGCGTGTTTTCGAGGTGACGGTATCCCGCCAGCGCGACGACCGCGCCGTCCGGGCTGCCGTGCCGTGCGGCCAGCAGCACATAGCCTTGTTCGCCCTGGCGGCGCATCTGCTGCACGAACGCATCGGCATCGGTCAGGTGCGGGCGCAGCTCGCGCATCACGTCGAACGTCGACCGGTAATCCGCGTCCGTCACGGCGCGCTTCAAATGGATCTCTGGCATCACGATTGCTCCACGGTAACGTCGTTACTGTACGAATCGGATGACGTATCCTGAAGGTCCAAAAAGTGACTATTTGACTGGGACATGAAATTCGACGATCTGATGCCGGACCGTCATCTCGACATGCCGGTCTATCGGCAACTGGTCCGGCGCTTCCGCGATGCGATCGAGACGGGCAAGCTGGCGCCGGGCAAGCGCGTGCCGTCGGTACGGAGCCTGGCCAGCGAACTCGATCTGGCACGCGGCACCGTCGAAGCGGCCTATCAGATCCTCATCGGCGAAGGGTACCTGGTCGCGCGCGGGCCGGCCGGCACCGTCGTGTCGCCCCAGCTGCCGGATGGCCGGCAACCGCGCGCCGCGGCGCCCCGGCCGGACGAACCGCCGCGCGGCGATCCGGCGAAGAGCGGACCGAAGCCGTTCCAGATGGGCGTTCCCGCGCTCGATGCGTTTCCGCGCATGCCGTGGATACGGCTCACGGGGCGTCATGTGCGGGCGATGGCGACCCCGTCGCTGGACTACGCGCCGCCTCAGGGGCACGACGGGCTGAGGCGTGCGCTGTCCGCCTATCTCGGCGTGTCGCGCGGCATCGACTGCACGGCCGGGCAGATCTTCATCACCGCAGGGTATCGCGGTGCGCTGGACCTGATCTGCCGGACCTTGCTGCGTCCCGGCGACACCGGCTGGTTCGAGGATCCCGGTTATATCCACGCACGCCGCCTGCTCGAGCACGCGGGGATGCGGCTCGTGCCCGTGCCGGTCGACGAAGACGGCCTGTGCGTGGAGGCGGGGCTGCGCCGGGCGGCCGATGCACGTTTTGCCGTGGTGACCCCGGCCCATCAAAGCCCGCTCGGTGTCGCGCTGTCGCTGCCGAGACGCCTGGCCTTGCTCGACTGGGCTCGTCAGCAGCGGGCCTGGATCGTCGAGGATGATTACGACAGCGAATTCCGTTACCACGGCCGCCCGCTGCCCGCGCTCAAGAGCCTGGATCGCCACCACCGCGTGCTTTACACCGGATCGTTCAGCAAGGTGCTGTATCCGGGCTTGCGGCTGGGCTATCTCGTCGTTCCCGACGAGCAGGTCGCCGCCTTTCGCGATACCGCCGGATGGCTCGGCGGGAGCGGCCAGATGCTGATGCAATCGGTCGTCGCCGATTTCATGGAGCAAGGGCATTTTGCGCGCCACCTGAAGAAAATGCGTGCGCTTTACGCCGCCCGCCGCGCGTGGCTGATCGATGCGCTGGGCAAGGTCTTCGGCGATACGCTGGATATCCCGCCCCGCGCGGGCGGCCTGCATGTGGTGGCCTACTGGCGCACGGCGGTCGACGATCGCGCCGTCGCACGCATGGCCGACCTGCAGGGCTTTTCCATCCAGCCGCTGAACGACTGGAGCCCGGGCGGCCGGTTGGCGCCCGGCATGCTGCTCGGTTTCACGAACCTGACGTCGGCGCAGCAGGCGTTGACGCTGGTTCGACGCTTGTATCGGCTCGTTTGCGGGTGAAGCGGGTGTGGTGGATTATGCAGCCGTGGGGTGCTGGAGTGTGTGCGGCTGGTGCCGTGGGTTTGCGACTGTGGGACCGATTTACTGCGACTGTTCTACGCATTGTCGAAAACACCCCGTGATGTCGTCGTCCGGATTCATGCCTCATGGGTGGCCAGCACCGTGCTTTTCCGACTTTCGGCCGGGTCGAAGTAACGAGCCTGGCTCGTATCTCCGACGGCGGCTCCCGGCCATGATCTGCCGGTGACAAGACGAAGAAGCGGTCATTCAACATTTGATACGAGCGGTGACTGTAAGCAGCTGAATTTCTCTGAGGGGACGCTTTCGATGAAAACGCCGACATCGGCTACACAGACCTCATTGAAAACCTGTCGTCATAGGGAAAGTGATCGACGCTATCCTTGGTAACGGTAACAAAACAACGGCTCACGAGGAGTTCCATGCGCTCCTTCGGCGACAGCCCTTCTTCGTTGCGCGATTCTGCGTGAAGGTCCAAAAGATCAACCGCGCCATCGACATTAAAGTAGAAGGTGTCGCCCAGGTGGTAATCGCGCCTAAAGGAAGTTCGCCATGACGAGTTATGCCCCCACCCGTGGGCGAGGTCGTGGTGCGGTCGTGTCTTTCTGCGAAAAGCCCAATAGAGAGTAGACGTGCCAGCGACCTCTGGGTGCATGACGCTGGAGTTTGCAGATAGAGTGACGCCTGCACGCATCAATAGAAGAGGACCGAGCATCAGGCATGGCCAGTGATATTTGACAATTTGAGGTGACTGAGCCGCCCCGGAGGGGCGAGATAGCGCGGCGATCTCGTGATGGAACGGCGAATATCTATCGGGACGCACGACATCCAAGCCGATGCGTTCGGAGAAGCACACGATCTCATCCTCCGAGATGGCGGGACCAGGCCACTCACTTCCATCGGCTTGTCCACTCTGGAAACGAAGCACTAGAAGCTCGAAAACGCGACTTGCTGCGTAGAGCAACCAGCGTTCGTCTTCGGGTACATTCGGAATAGGTCTGCCGGTTCTTAAGCGAATGGATCGGAGCCGTTCGATTTCGGCAGGATTCCCCTCTATCCAAGGAGTCAGCACATCGACGAAAGCTGCCTGGTCGTGGTATGCGAGCAACTCGTCATGAAGGGCTCGAAATGACATATGGAAATACTCGCATCAAGGGGCTTGACGTAATCAGGACCGCGATAAATCACAGAGCATACCGGGTGCTCCTGCTTTGCAAGACCGACGCTGAATCAAAGCCGTAAGTACACTTGCATACACATTGTATGCCGGGGAACCGCACGGACTTGTCGCATGAGTGCGGAGGTCCTGAATGAACGCTTTAAAGCCCCTTTCTGGAAAGCCGCTTCGGGTCGGCTGCAGTCAACCGGGCGCTACGAAATCCCCTTACGTTGGCGCCGCAGTGGACCAATTACACGAACTCTGACTCCCAGCCCCGGCATCGGTGGCGCGACTGGACGCAAGTCGCTGATTCTCTGCACACACTGCTGCCAATACTCTGTCGACCTGCGGCATCGGCTGCCCGAGCCGCACACGCCGATCATCGTCGACCGTGATGCCGGGCCGAGCCGATGCCGCTACCCCGCCTCCGGCCGCCGTGCGATCCGCGCGCGGGTGGCCGGCGACGCGAGACACGTGGCCACCGCTTCGTAGCCCGGTGCGCCGGGGTACGGTGCGACGCGGGCCGGCGGGCTATGGTTCGCGGGACACAGAATGATCGCTTCGTCGGGCCCGACGGCCGACAGGTCCAGCACGGCCGACGAGCGGGTCAGCATGAACAGCGGCCGCATGCCGCCGGCTCCGGCACGCTGGCGAAGGCACGCAATCAGCGCCTCCTGCGTGGGCTGGTCGAGATCCTGTTCGATCATGTCCACGACCAAAGCGCCGGTGCCGTCCGCCTCGAGGCCGGCGAGCAGGATGGTGAGCGCCGGGGACGGCGTGGCGCCTTCGTCGGCGAGCCATGCTGACGTGCGTTCGACGCGCGTCTTCAGCGCCGGATCGGCCCGTAACGCGGCGAAGGCCGCCACGCCGCCATCTTCCAGCCGGTCCAGCCCGATGAACGCGGCGCCGGGCAATGCCTCGGCCAGCCGATGCGCGAGCCGGGTTTTGCCGCTGCCCAGCGAACCGATGATGTAGTTCAGCGGACGGATATCGCGAAATTCGAACCATTCGCCGGCCCACGGCCAGGGGAGGCTGAACGCAACGCCTGCGGTGGCCGCCGGAGCGAGCAGGCGCGTCAATTCGCCGTCGTCGGGCATTCGGCCGCGCGCGAGATCGGCGCGGACCGCGCGAACCCTGTCGACCTTGCCGACCAGATCCTGAATACCGCTTTCGAGCGCCGCTTCATGCGTGGCCAATGCGTCGCTCAAGCTGCGGGCGTCGCCGCCCAGCACGTTCGCGACCTGGGCCAGGCTCAGGCCGAGCGCGCGAAGCGCCGCGATTTCGGCCGCACGCGCCAGATCGTCCGGGCCATAGGCCCGGTATCCGGCCACCGTTCGTCCGGGCGTAACCAGTCCTTGCCGCTCGTACAGCCGCAGTGCCTTGGCCGATACGCCGAGCCGCATAGCGGCTTCCGATGCGCTCAGGCCGCGCGTGACATCGCTCATGGGTCACCTTCGGGTCGTCGATTCGTGACGACGAGCATAAAGGCGATCCCAAGGGCCGGGTCAAGCGCGACAACGCGCGAATCGACGAAGACGCATGCCGCGCCGCGCGTCAGTCGGCGGCCGCGAACTCTTCGCGCAACACGCGATACAGCCGCCGGTAGCGTGCGAGCCGCCCCGCCAGCAGATCGGCCGTGGCGGCGTCGGGCGCGACCGTCTCCGTGACGGGCGGCGCGACGCAGACTTCCGCGAGCGGGTCGTCCGTTGCGGCGAGGCGTGCAAGCCGCGCCGCGCCGAGTGCCGCACCGACCGCGCCGTCCGCATGGCGCTGCATCGCGAGGCCAGTCGCATTCGCGCACAGCCGCGCCCAGAACGCGCTCTTCGAACCGCCGCCGATGAACGACACCGCGTCGAGCGTCGTGCCGGCCGCGCGCAACGCGTCGTAGCCGTCCGCCATCGCGAACGCGACGCCTTCCATCACCGCATACGCGAGATCGTCCGCGTCGTGCTCGTTGGACAGCCCGAAGAACACGCCGCGCGCATGCGCGTCGTTGTGCGGCGTGCGCTCGCCGCCGAGATACGGCAGGAACAGCGGCGCGCGGGCCGGTTTCGCGCGTTCGGCGCGTGCAGCGAGCTCGCCGGCGGTCGTGCCGTGCGCACGGGCGAGCCAGTCGAGGCTCGCGGCGGCCGACAGGATCACGCTCATCTGGTGCCAGCGCCCTTCGACGCAATGGCAGAACGCGTGCACGGCCGCATCCGGGTTCGGCGCGAAGCGGTCGTTGCCGGCGAACAGCACGCCCGACGTGCCGAGCGACAGGAAGCCGCTGCCGGCGCCCGTGACGCCCATGCCGATCGCGGAGGCCGCGTTGTCGCCGGCGCCGCCGGCGATCGTCACGGGCCCCGCGATGCCCCATTCGCGCCGCAGCGCGTCACGCAGCTGCGCGGCGGGGGCGTTGCCCTCGACGAGGCGCGGCATCTGCGCGCGCGACAGCTCGGTCGCGGCGAGCATCCGGTCGGACCAGTCGCGGCGCGCGCAGTCGAGCCACAGCGTGCCCGATGCATCGGACATCTCGGACACGAATTCGCCGGACAGGCGCCAGATCAGGTAGTCCTTCGGCAGCAGCACCTTGTGCACCGCGCGGAACACGGCGGGTTCGTATTTCGCGAGCCACAGCAGCTTCGGCGCGGTGAAGCCGGGCATCGCCATGTTGCCGGTGATCGCGCGCGATTCCGGCACCAGCGCCTCGAGTTCGACGCACTCGGTGCCGGCGCGCGTATCGTTCCACAGGATCGCGGGGCGCAGCACCTGGTCCGCGCGATCGATCAGCGTCGCGCCGTGCATCTGCCCCGAGAGCGCGATGCCGCGCAGCGCGGCGAAGCCGGCCGGATGCGCGGCGCGCACCGCCGCGATCGCATCGAGCATCGCGTGCCACCACGCCTGCGGGCTCTGTTCCGACCAGTGCGGATGCGGGCGGCTGATCGACAGCGCGGCCGAGCCGGACGCGAGCGGGACCGAACGGGAATCGGTGAGGAGAACCTTGACCTCGGACGTGCCGAGATCGATGCCGAGAAATGTCACGTGTGAAGCATCCTGTCTGGGGCGCGCTGCGGCGCACGCCGAAGCGGCGGCGCGTCGTCGCGGCCGTGCGGTTCGTTGAGCCGGTGCAGCGCGCGGAACCTCGACGGCGGCACCTGCTTCATCGCGAGAAACTGACGGTTGAAATTCGACAGGTTGTTGAAGCCAACCCGGTAGCAGATGTCGGTCACCGTCAGGTCGGAAAACATAAGCAGCTCGCAGGCCTCGTTGATGCGCAGCCGGTTCAGGTAGCGCACGAACGACGAGCCGGTATGGCGGCGGAAAAACCGCGTGAAGGTGCTGACGCTCATCCCGGCGAACGCGGCGACGTCGGTCTCGCGCAGCATGCCGGGCAGGTTCTGCTGCAGGTACGACAGCACCTGGTTGATGGTCGACGACATGTAGTGCTGCGCGTCGCTGCGGTAGCCGGGGCCGGCGAGCACGCGCCGCTCGCGGCACGACGACAGCCGGTCGAACAGCGACATCAGGATCTCGACGCGCCGGCAGCCGTGCGCGTTCGCGAGTTCGAGCATCAGCGGCGCGACGTCGCGGCCGACGCGGTCGGGAAACTGCACGCCGCGCGCCGCATCGTCGATCAGGTCGATCACCGGCTGCAGCTCGCTGAACGCGCCGACCATCTTCTCGATCGCGTCGCGCGAGAACTGCAGCACGACGTCGCGCGACGGCACGCGTTCACCGTCGGGGAGCTCGCTGACCCAGTTGTGCGGCAGGTTCGGCCCCGTGATGATCAGGTTGCCGGGGCCGAAATCGCCGATGTGATCGCCGACGAACATCTTGCCGTGCGACGACTGGATCAGATGAATCTCGTACTCGGGATGGAAGTGCCACTTCGCGACCGAGTGCGGATAGTCGTGGATCCACGCGCGGAACGATTCGTCGCGGTGGGTGGGAACGATCTCGAGATCCGGGTTCATCGTGTGCTCCGTCGGGGGCGTGCCGGCGTGCTACGAACGGGACATCGACCAGCCCGTCGCGGCGGGCGGCGTGGTGCGCGTCGCGGCCGCCGGCGGCGCCGCGTGCGCGATGGGGTTCGCGTCCGGCAGCGTGACGTTGCGCTCGGTGCCGGCGTCGAACAGATGCAGGGCTGCTTCGTCGAAGCGCAACGCTACCACGGCGCCCTGCGCCGGGGCCATCGGGGCCGGCACGAGGGCCGCGCACGGCTGGCCGTGCCAGTCCAGCGTGACGAGCGCCTCGGCGCCGAGCAGCTCGACGAGCTCGACCGTGCCGGTGAGCGTGAGCGTGCCCGGGGTCGGATCCGGTTCGGTGACGAGCCGCAGGTGGTTCGGGCGGATCGCAACCTTGACCTTCTGGCCGTCGTGCAGCGCGGCGAAGCGCGTCGACGCGAGCGGCCAGCGCGCGCCGTTGCAGTCGAGCAGCACGTTCGCGCCGAGGCGCTCGATCGTGCCCGCCGCGAAGTTCATCGCCGGGGTGCCGACGAAGCCGGCGGTGAACACCGTGTGCGGCTGCCCGTACAGCTCGGCCGGCGTGCCGATCTGCTCGATGTGGCCGCCGCGCATCAGCACGACGCGGTCGGCCAGCGTCATCGCCTCCAGCTGGTCGTGCGTGACGTACAGCGTGGTCGTCTTCAGCCGCTGGTGCAGCCGCTTGATGTCGCCGCGCAACTGCGTGCGCAGCTTCGCGTCGAGGTTCGACAGCGGCTCGTCGAACAGGAACACGGCCGGCGTCTTGATCATCGCGCGCGCGATCGCCGCGCGCTGCTGCTGGCCGCCCGACATCGCGCGCGGGCGGCGGTCGAGCAGTGCGTCGAGGCTCAGGATGCGCGCGACGTCGCGCACACGGCGGTCGATCTCGTCGGCCGGCACCTTCAGGCGCCGCAGGCCGAACGCGATGTTGTCGTACACGGTCATGTGCGGGTACAGCGCGTAGTTCTGGAACACCATCGCGACATTGCGCTCGCGCGACGGCAGGTCGTTGACGACCTCATCGCCGATCACGAGCTCGCCGCCGGTGATCGCCTCGAGGCCCGCGATCATCCGCAGCATCGTCGACTTGCCGCAGCCGGACGGGCCGAGCAGCACGATGAATTCGCCGTCGGCGATCTCGAGGTCGAGCGGATGCAGCACGGCGGGGCCGCCGTCGTAGTGCTTCGACAAAGCCTTGCAGGTGATCTGGGCCATGGCTCAATCCATTTCGATCTGAATCTTGACGTCGCGCGGGTGGCCGCTCGCCGCTTCCTCGAACGCGCGCACGCCTTCGGAAAACGGGAACGTGCGCGAGATGAACGGCTTCACGTCGATCGCGCCGGACGCGATCAGCGCGAGTGCGCGCGGAAAGATGTTCGCGTAGCGGAACACCGATTCGATGCGGCCTTCCTTCGCCTGCAGCGCGACCACGTCGAGCGGCACCGGGGCGACCGGCATGCCGATCAGCACCGCGCAGCCGCCGGGGCACATCAGGTCGACGAGGCCCGCATACGCGTTCGCGCTGCCGCTCGCTTCGAACACGACGTCCGCGCCCCAGCCGTCGGTTGCTTCGGCCACCACGTCGGCGAGCGGCTGCGTGCGCACGTCGACGGTCGTGACGGCGCGGTTGTCGGCGAACAGCGCGAGCTTGTCGGGCACGACGTCGGCGAGGATCACGCGCGCGGCGCCGCCGGCGAGCGCGGCGAGCGCCGTCATCGCGCCGATCGTGCCGGCGCCGATCACGACCGCGAGGTCACCCGGCTTCATCGCCGCCTTCTTCGCGGCCTGCAGGCCGATCGACAGCGGCTCGACGATCGCGCCTTCTGCGAACGACACGTTGTCGGGCAGCCGGTACGTGAACGCGGCCGGATGCACGACGTACGGCGTCAGGCAGCCGTGTATGGGAGGCGTTGCCCAGAAGCGCACGTCGGGATCGAGGTTGTAGAGCCCGCGCAGCGTCGCGGTCGAATCGAGACGCGGCACGCCGGGCTCCATGCACACGCGATCGCCGACGCGCAGGTGCGTGACGCCGGCGCCGGTCTCGACGACGGTGCCGGACGCCTCGTGGCCGAGCACCATCGGCGCGTCGACGCGGAACGGGCCGATCCCGCCGTGAACGTAGTAGTGCACGTCGCTGCCGCAGACGCCGACCGTATGCACCTTGATCCGGACGTCGCCAGGGCCGACTGCCTGCGGCAGGTCGATGTCGCGCAGCGCGAGTTCGCGCGTGCGTTCGAGTACGAGTGCTTTCAACACATCCTCCTTATTTTCCCTTGACCATCGAATTGAGCAGGCGGCTCAGCATGCCGACGAACACGAGCGGCGGCAGCGCGAGCAATACCGTCGACGCGTTGATCACGCCCCACGGCACTTCCTGGCCGAGCGACGTGAACGCGGACGCGACCACCGGCAGCGTCGCGCTGCGCGACGACGTGAGCGCGAGCGCGATCATCAGTTCGTTCCACACCAGCACGAAGCTGAACACGATGCCGCCGAGCAGCGTGCTCGCGCACACCGGCAGCGCGATGTGCCAGAACACCGCGTACGGCCCGTAGCCGTCGAGCGCGGCGGCTTCCTCGATCTCGCGCGGCAGCCGGCGGAACACGGGGATCGACAGCCACGTGATGGTCGACAGCGTGACGAGCAGGTACGTGACGATCATCGACAGCTTCGTGTCGTACAGCCCGAGATCGACCCAGATCGCGATCAGCGGCAGCGCGACCGCGACCGGCGGCAGGAAGCGCAGCGACAGCAGGAAGAACTGGATGTCGCGCTTGCCGCGTATCGGGTAACGCGCGATCGCATACGCGGCCGGCACGCCGAGCACCGCGCCGATCAGCACGGCCGCGCCGACGATCGCGATGCTGTTGCCGAGCCCGATCAGCACCTCGGGGCTCGACAGCACCTGCTCGTAGTTCGCGAGCGTCGGCGTGAAGATGAAGCGCGGCACGGGCGTGACGATGTCGAGCAGGTGCTTGAGCGAATTGAGCACGGCCCAGAACAGCGGGAACGCGGCGACGAGCAGGATCGCGGCGGCGATCACGACGGTCGACAGGTGCGAAACGGTCGCGGCGGGGCCGCGGCGGGCCATCAGTCGTCCCATTTGTTGACCCTCTTCCAGATGAGCGTGAAGACGAGCGTGGTCGCGACCATCATCAGCACGGCCATGCCCGACGCGTAGGACACCTTGCCGGCGAGGCCGATGCCCTGCTGGTACGCGTACAGGTCGAGCGTTTCGGTCGCGATGCCGGGGCCGCCCTTGGTCATCACGTAGATCAGGTCGAACGAGCGCAACGACTCGACCATCTTGATGAACACGAGGCTCACGAGCGGCGCCTTCAGCATCGGCAGCGCGATGTACGCGTGCACCTGCCACGTCGTCGCGTAGTCGAGCCGCGCGGCTTCGAGCGGCTCGGGCGGCAGCGTCTCCAGCAGCTTCAGGATCACGACCGCGAAGAACAGCCCCCATTGCCACACGTCGACCAGTGCGACCGCGTACAGCGCGAGATGCGGATCGGCGAGGAACGCGGTGTTCTCGATCCCGAGCATGCCGAGCAGCCAGCTCAGGATGCCGGTGAGCGGCGCATACATGAACTTCCAGATGAACGCGGCCGATACGCGCGGCAGCAGCACCGGCATGATCAGCACCAGCGATGCAAAACGGCGCCAGCGGCCGTGCACGCGCTCGAACAGGAACACGGCCAGCGCGATCCCGACGAGCACCGCGCCGGCCACCGTGACGACTTCCCACAGCACCGACACCTCGATCGCGTTCAGGAAACGACGGTCGGAGGCGAGCCGGATGAAGTTGCGCAGTCCGACGTATTCGCTGTCCGGATAGCGCAGCACGCGGTTGCGCAGCGCGAGGTTGATCGCGGCGACCGTCGGGACGAGACTCAGGACCGCGAGCAGCGCGAGCGTCGGCGCGAGGAACACCCACGGCAGGCTCGTGCGGTCGCGGCGCGCGCGGCCGCGCCGGGCCGACGTTACGGGAGAGGCCGGACGGACGCCGAGCGCGCGTCCGTCGGCGCCGTCATTTGCGAGCGCCATGTTCGAGCGCGTCCTTCGCGTACTGGTCTGCATCGTCGAGCGTGCCGCGGATATCCGTCTGCGTGCCGGTGAATACCTGCTCGAGCGCGATGCCGAGGTTGTCGCCGATATCCGGCCACTGCGGCGTGCGCCAGATCGTCACCTGCGTGACCGGGTTGGTGTCGTTCAGCCCGGCCTGGATCTGCGGTGCGACGTGCTGCTTGAAGTACGGGCTCGCGATCGTGCTCGACCGGTTGTAGTCGCTGAACACGCCGTTGCGCAGCCGCGCCTGCTCCTGGTCCTTGCTGGTCGCCCACGCAATGAAGCGGCCGGCGGCCATCCGCGTGCAGTCGTCCTTCGCACCGACCGCCGAGATCGCGAAGCCGTGGCCGTAGGCGGCCGACGGCAGCGGCGCGGGCGGGCGCGTGTAGCCGACCTTGCCGGCCACGCTCGACTTGCTCGCATCCTCCATCCAGTCCGCGAACGGCGTCGATTCGATCATGAACGCGACCTTGCCCGAGCGGAACGCTTCGAGCGCGTTGCTCCAGTCGTAGGTCGCCGAGCCCGGCGGCGCGTACTTGAACAGGTCGCTGTAGAGTTGCGTGGCCTTCACCGCGGCCGGCGAGTTGAATGCGGGCTGGCCGCCCTTGTCGGTCCACGCGCCGCCCATGCCGAGCATGAACGGCGACCAGCGCCACACGTTCATCCCCGAGCCGCGCTGGCCGCGTGCGACCCAGCCGTACAGCTTCGGCGGCGCGTTGAGCTTCTTGATCGCGGCGACGAGCTGGTCGAGCGTCTTCGGCACCGGGATGTGCGCGGCGTCGAGCAGGTCGCGGCGGTAGAACAGGAAGTCGCCGCCGCCGATCAGCGGTGCGAAGTACGCGACGCCGTTGTAGCTCGCGACCGCGCGGCGGCCGGGCAGGAAGTCGTCGTAGTCGTATTCCTTCGGGTAGTACTTGAGGAGCGGCACGATCCAGTTGGCCGACGCGAATTCGGCGACGTTCGCCTCGTCGACGTAGTAGATCTGGTACGAGCCTGCGCCGGTCGACGCGTCGAGCCGCGATTTCGCGCGGCGGTCGTTTTCGCCGAAGTAGCTGATCTCGACCTTGGTGCCGCTCTTCTTCTCGTAGTCGGACAGCGACTTCTCCATGACCGACAGGCCGAGACTCTTCTGCGCGAGCACCCGAAGGGTCGGCACCTTGCAGACCTGCGCGGCCGCGACGCCCGGCAGACAGGCGCCGAGCAGCACGCCGGCTGCGACGATTCGCATCTTGTTCACCCGTGTCTCCTTGATTCTGCTTGTTCGAATGCCGTCGATGACGGCAGGAATAATGGTGTGACGGGGGCGATGCGATCACCACATCAAAAGAAAACGCCAACCGATACTTTTTGCTCAGGGTGGGTCGTGCGGTGCACAAAATGTGGTGGTGGGGCATCCGGACGGCGGGAGAGGGCGGGACAGTGCGTTTTATCCGCGTGCTGGCCCGTGCAGCGTGTCGAGCGCGATCCGGTACACCCGCAGCGCGTTGTCATGCCAGATCGCGCGGCGCTCGGCGTCATCGAGTTGGGTCATCGCGCGAGCGAACGTACGCAGCAGCGCCGGATACGACACGCGCAGCCCCGCCACCGGAAAGTTGCTGGCGAACAGGCAGCGCTGCGCGCCGAAGATCGCGATCGCGTCGCGGATGATTCGTGCGTTGTCCGCCTCGTTCCACGCTGCATCGCGCAAGCCGAGTTCGGAGATCTTCACGACCACGCGCGGCGACGCGGCAAGCGCCTCCATGCCGCGCCGCCAATGTGCGAGCCCAGCATCCGAGCGATCCCACGGCAGCCCCGCATGTTCGAGCACGACGTCGACATCCGGTGCATCGGCGAGCATCGAAGCCGCCTCGCCGAGATGCCAGAACGGCACGCGCAGATCCCAGCTCAGGCCATGCGCGGCGAGGCGTTCCAGCGCGGCTAGCCAGCGCGGATCGCGCAGCGTGCCCGGCCCGTCGACGGACGCATCCGGCGCAGCCGCAGTGCGCGGCTTGAAGCGCAGGCCGCGCACGCGCGGCCACGCGGCCTGCTCGGCAAGCCGCTCATCCGCATCATTCGCGAGCAGGTCGACCCACGCGACGACCGCCGACGGCAACCCGTGCGACGCCGCGACCTCGTGCAGCCAGCGCGTTTCCGCCAGCGCCTCGTCGCGCGCCCGTTCGGCCTCGACGTGCACGCTCGCGACGATCGGCACACCCTGCGCCGCGTGCCGGAGATCGTCCACCCCGAAATCGCGGCACAGCGCCGCGTAGTCGCCGAACATGAAGCGCGCCGGATCGTAGCCCTCCTGCAGCCACGGATAGTGCGCGCCGGCATGGAGCCGCCACAGGTGGTGATGCGCATCGACGAGCGCTTCCGGCATGCCGTCGAGCGACGGCGCGTCGCGCATGTCAGCGTGCCCCGGCGAGCACGTACGACGCATCGGGCTCGCGCAGCGTCGCCAACGCACCGACGAAACGCCACGTATCGAGATCGAGCTCGCGCACGTAGTCGTCCTGGAACGACACGTATGCGACGCGCCGTGACGGATGGAACGACAGCGCGGTCGGGTTCGCGGGCAGTGCGATGCGTTCGATCTCCTCGAGCTGCCGCGCATCGAACACGGAGATCGACCGCTCGCCCGAGTTGGTCAGCAGCAGCAGGTCGCGGCCGTCGGGTGCGCTCGTGCGGTAGATGCGGTTCGGATCGCTGCGCGTCTTCACGCGGCGCCCGCAAGTCATCGTTTCGGTATCGATCTCGACCAGCGTGTCGTCGCCGCGATTCGCGACGAACAGCGTGCGTTCGTCGCTCGACAGCGCGTTGCCTTCGGGGCGCGGGCCGGGCATCACCGCGCGCGGCGCGACCGTCGCGTCGCGCGGATGGAATTGCGTGACCGTATTCGACAGCAGGTGCACGCCGTACGCACGGGTTGCATCGCGCGTGAGCGTGACGAGGTGCGTCTTCACGCCGCCGGACGGCACGGCCATGTTCGGCACGGGCTGCTTGGTCGGCTCGTCGAACACGAGCAGCATGTCGTGCGCCTCGCTCATCGCGTACAGCCTGCCGTCGCGGTCGCTCGCCATCCCGTGCGGCCGGTAGTACGGCCACAGGTCGAGCATGCGCGTGTGCGTGCGTTCGACGAGATCGATCTCGGCGATCCGGTGATCGCCTTCATGGCCGCGCGACCACGCGGTCTCGATCCCGAAGATGCCGACGTACGCGAAGCGCTCGTTCACGTCGACGGTGAACTCGTGCGGGAAGTTCGGCAGCACGATGTGCTTGAGCGCGGTTTTCGTGTCGAGGTCGTAGAAGCTGAAAGTGTGGGCGCATTTCTGCACCAGCAACAGGATGTCGTTCATGGGGGTGTCTCCGTCAATGCGTCAGCAAGCCTGCGTATTCGTGTATCCGGTGTCAGTCCTCGCAGCGTTTCGGCAGCGTCAGCGCGAGCAGGCCGGCCACCGCGAGCGTGATCGCGAGGCTGTACACGCCGGCCGCCGCGCTCACGTGCTGGGTCAGCACGCCGACCGCATACGGGCCGCAGAAGCCGCCGAGATTGCCGAGCGCATTGATCAGGCCGCGCGCGCTGCCGGCCGTCTCGACGCTGCAGAGCTTCGGCGGAATCGCCCAGAACACGCCGGCGGCCGCCTGCAGGAAGAAGCCGCAGCCGATCAGGAACGCGAACGATACGGCCATCGACGCATGCGTGAGCACCGACAGCGCGAGGCACGCGGCGAAGCCGACGAGCGGCAGCAGCACGAACAGTCGGCGCTTGCCGGTTCGGTCAGACAAATACGACGTGACGAACATGCCGATCACCATCGCGACATACGGGAGCATCGCGAGCAGGCCGATCTTGCCCATTCCGGTGTGCGTGAGGTTTTTCAGCAGGGTGGGCAGCCACATCGTATAGCCGTAGATGCCGACCTGATAGCAGAAGTTGATCGCGATCAACAGCCAGATCGTCGGGTTGCGCAGCAGCTCGCCGAACGATGCGGCCGCCGGCGTGCCGGCCGCGCGCTTGCGCTCCTGTTCTTCGCGCAGCGCGTCGAGGATGTAGGCCTTCTCGCGCGGCGACACCCAGCGCGCGGTCTCCGGGCCGTCGTCGGCGAACATCAGCCACACGACGAGGCACAGCAGCGACAGCGCGCCCGCACTGAAGAACAGGTGATGCCAGTCGTACGCGGCGAGGATGAAGCCTGACAGCGGCGCGGTGATCATGCCGGCGAGCGGCACGAACATGATGACCATCGCATTCGCGCGGCCGCGTTCGCGGTCGGGAAACCAGTGGCTGACCATCGTCAGCACGACGGGCAGCATCCCGCCTTCGGCCACGCCGAGCAGGAAGCGCAGCGTCAGCAGTTGCCAGGTGTGCGTGACGAGCCCGGTCAGCACCGACAGCACGGCCCAGCTCACGAGCGACCACGCGATGAAGGTCTTGCCGCTGCCGAGCGCGGCGCGCCGGCCGCCGGGAATCTGCAGGAACAGGTAGCCGAAGAAGAAGATGCCGCCGGCGAGGCCGGCCATCGTCGCGTCCATGCCGAGATCGGCGTTCATCCCGCCGGGCATCGCGAACGCGATGTTCACGCGGTCCATGTACGAAATGATGCAGGCGAGCAGCAGCGGCGGAATCACGCGCAGCCAGCGGCGGTGCGGAATGGCTTCGCCGGCTTCGTAGGCCGGGGTGGCCGGGTTCAACAGGGTCATGGTGTCTCCAGTCTTGGTGGTGGGCGGCGGCGGTCTTCTGATGGACCGCTGTCACGCCGTGACGCGCCGATGTCTTACCGGCCGCCGATGCGCAACGCCCTGCGGCGTTGCACGGGTGAACCGATGTCGGGTGCCTCGCGCCTAGCGCCCCCAGCGCAGCACGAGCGGATCGAGCCGCCGCGCCGCGTCGAGCAAGCCGGCGCGCACCGGGGGAGGCAGCTCGGGCCACGGCGCGCGCGGTGTGTCGCACGCGATCACGCCGCCTTCGCGCATCAGCGCCTTCGCGGTCAGGAAGCCCGACTGGCGGTTCTCGTAGTTGATCAACGGCAGCCAGCGCGCATACTGCTCGACGGCTTCGTCGCGACGACCGGCGAAATACGCGTCGGTGATCCGGCGGATCCCGTCCGGATAGCCGCCGCCCGTCATCGCGCCGGTCGCGCCGGCATCGAGATCGGCGAGCAGCGTGATGCCTTCCTCGCCGTCCCACGGCCCCTCGATCGCATCGCCGCCGAGCGCGATCAGCTCGCGCAGCTTCGACGCGGCGCCGGCCGTCTCGATCTTGAAGTACGACACCGCGTCGATCTCGCGGGCGAGCGACGCGAGGAACGGTGCGGACAGCGCGACGCCACTTGCGGGCGCGTCCTGGATCATCAGCGGAATGTCGAGACCGTCGGCGGCTTCGCGGAAGAACGCGCGCACCTGTGCCTCCGGCACGCGGAACGTCGCGCCGTGATACGGCGGCATCGCCATCACCATCGCTGCGCCGAGCGCCTGCGCGCGCCGGTTGCGTGCCGCGCAGATGCGCGCGCTGAAGTGCGACGTCGTGACGATCACCGGCACGCGGCCCGCGACGTGTTCGAGCGTGACGCGCGTGATCAGGTCGCGTTCGTCGTCGCCAAGCGCGAACTGCTCGGAGTAGTTCGCGTGGATGCAGAGGCCCTGCGAGCCGGCATCGATCATGAATTCGAGGCAGCGGCGCTGGCCGTCGAGATCGAGCGCGCCGGTTGCGTCGAAGATCGTCGGCACAACCGGAAAGACGCCCTGGTAGCGTGCGTTCATGGCGGCCCTCACTCGACGATGTCGAACTGGTCGAGGAATTCGGTCTTCAGCGTGAGGCCGAGACCCGGCACGTCGTCGCGCAGTTGCACGAAGCCGTTCTCGGCCACCGGCTCGCCGTCGAAGATGTAATAGAACAGCTCGTTGCCGACTTCCACGTCGAACATCGGGAAGTACTCGCTCATCGGCGACGCGAGCGTGCTCATGGTCAGGTGATAGTTGTGCATCTGGCCCGCATGCGGAATCACCGGCACGCTGTACGCCTCGCACAGCGCGTTGATCTTGTGCGCCATCGTGATCCCGCCGACGCGGTTCGTGTCGTACTGGACGACCGACACGGCCTTGCGATCCAGCAGCTGCTTGAAGCCGTACAGCGAGAATTCGTGCTCGCCGCCGGAGATCGGGATGCGCGTGAGCTGGTTCAGCTCCGCGTAGCCGTCGATGTCGTCGGCGATCACCGGTTCTTCCAGCCAGCGCGGCTGGTATTTCTCGAGCTTCGGCAGGATGCGCTTCGCGTATTCGAGGTTCCAGCCCATGTAGCACTCGAGCATCAGGTCGTTGTCGTAGCCGATCACCTCGCGGATCGCCGCGACCGACTTCAGGTTCTCCACCACGCCCTGCTGTCCGTGCGCGGGCCCGTAGCCGAAGCGCATCTTGAACGCGCGGAAGCCTTCCTTCAGGTAGCGCTGCGCCTCGTCCTGCATCTCCTTCAGGTCGGTACGGTAGAGCTTCGAGTAGTAGCAGGGAATCTTTTCCTTGGTGCGGCCGCCGAGCAGCTTGAATACGGGCTTGCCGACGCTCTTGCCGAGGATGTCCCAGATCGCGATGTCGACCGCCGAGATCGCCGCCATGCCGATGCCCTTGCGGCCCCACGCGTGAGTCGCGCGATACATCCGCTGGTTCAGGTATTCGTAGTCCCACGGGTCCTGGCCGATCACGAGCGGCGCGAGGTACTGGTCGATGATCACCTTCGCGACATGCGGCGCGAGCGCGACGTTGCCGAGGCCGACGATGCCGTCGTCGGTCTCGACTTCGACGACCGTCCACGAATGGAAGCGGAACGTGCTCATCGTTTCCTGCGGCGCGTACAGCAGGTCCATCGCGTTCGAGCAGAAGTTGCCCTGGGGCGGGACGGTCTTGCCTTTCCACTGGAATACGCGGGCGCGGACGGAACGGATCTTCATCGGGTGTCTCCGGGGTTCTGTGTGATGTTGTCGTGTTGAGAAGCGGGCGGCCGACGGGGCCGTCGGGTCAGGCGGAAACGGGCTGCGTACGGCGCGCGGCGCCCATCCGGCACGCGATCTGCAGCGCCTGCCAGGTGGCGCCGACGTCGGCCGAGCCGCGGCCCGCGATGTCGTACGCGGTGCCGTGCGCGGGCGTCGTGATCGGCACGGGCAGCCCGCCCTGCACGGTCACGCCGCGCGAGAAGCCGAGCAGCTTGATCGCGATCTGCCCCTGGTCGTGGTACATCGTGACGATTGCCTGGTAGTCGCCGGCCTGCGCCTTCAGGAAGATCGTGTCGGCGGGGAACGGGCCGTGGAACGGCGCATCGGTCGGCCAGTCGCGCGACTGCAGCCGGCGCACGGCCGGCTCGATGATGTCGACTTCCTCGCGGCCGCAGCTGCCGCCGTCGCCGCCGTGCGGGTTGAACGCGGCGATCGCCACCTTCGGCGCGGCGACACCGTTCGCGAGCAGCGACCGGTAGATCAGTTCGGATGCCTGTTCGATCCGCTCGATGCTCAGGTAACCCGGCGCATCCTTCAGCGGAATGTGCGACGAGATGCGCGCGGTCCACAGTTCGCCGAGCGTGTTGAATTCGCAGAAGTAGCCGGTCACGCCGAGCGCCTCGGCGAAGTGGTGCAGCTCGTCCTCGTGCTTCAGCCCGCCGAGCTTCATCGCGTACTTGTTCAGCGGTGCGAAGCAGATCGCGTCGATGTCGCCCGCCAGTGCGGCGTCGAGGCACAGGTCGAGCACGGTCAGCGTCGAGCGGCCGCCGGCCGCGCCGGGCTGCCCGACCGTGACGTCGGCCGGGTCGATCGTGTCGAGGGCGACGAACGCGGGACGTTCGGTCGACGGCCGGCCGCGCGCGGCGGCGAGCGACGCGACGGGTTCGACGTCGACCGTCACGCCCGCGACGCGCTGGCCGGCCTCCCACAGCCAGCGATCGCCGATCAGCACGAGGTTCGCGCGGGAAGTTGCGTCGGGGCGGGCGAGCAGTTTCGCGATCAGCTCGGCGCCGATGCCGGCGGGGTCGCCGAGCGTCAGCGCGACGACGGGCAGGGCGGCGGGCGAGGGGGTGTTCATGGGGTGTCTCCGGTGGCGGCGCGTGGCCGTTTGTCTATCGGGTTCATGCTAGGTAGACGGAATGAGTCGGTAAATTGAAAACTCTTGATGAATCGATAACCTGGAGTAATCAAAGATGGGCTCGATCGACCGACGAGACTCGACGCCGCAGTTGCTGAACCGGCTGCGCATGCGGCAGATCGCGCTGCTGCTGGCCGTGCACGAATGCTCGACGCTGCGCGCGGCAGCCGACCAGATGGGCCTCACGCAGCCGGCCGCGACGAAGATGCTGGCCGAGCTGGAGAGCGCGCTCGGGCAGCGGCTGTTCGATCGCGTCGGGCGCGGGCTCGTGCTGAATCCGGCCGGCGAGCGCGTGCTCGGCTATTTCCGCGGGATCCGCGGCAGTGTCGAGGCGCTGAACCGCGAGCTCGGCGAGTTGCAGCTCGGCAGCGCGGGGCGGTTGGCGATCGGCAGCATCATGGCGGCGTCGCCGGGGCGGCTTACCGAGGCGCTGGTGCAGTTGAAGGCGCGTTATCCGCTGCTGGCGATCGACATCGCGGTGGATACGAGCGACCGGCTGATGCCGCAGCTTCTTGACGGCGTGCTGGAAGTGGTGATCGGGCGTCACGTCGGGACCGATTGCGACTTCCGCGTGGTGGACGACGAGGCGCTCGCGATCATCGCGGGCCGTGACCATCCACTCGCGGGCGCGGGGCCGGTCGAATTCGACGCGCTGCTCGATTACACGTGGATCCTGCAGCCGGCCGGCAGCCCGGCGCGCGAGGTCGTCGAGCGCGAGTTCAACGCGCGGCACCAGCCGATGCCGCGCGGGCTGGTCGAAACCGGGTCGATCCTGACCACGATGAACCTCGTCGACCGTTCGCCGATGCTCGGCGTGATTCCGCTGACGGTGGCGCAGCGCAACGCGGAGCACGGGCTCGTCGCGATCATCGATTACACGCTCGAACAGAAGCTGCCGTCGTACGGCAGCCTCGTGCGGCGCGACCGGCCGCTGAGCATCCCCGCGCAGCAGTTTCTTGCGCTGTTTCACCGAGAAGGAGCCGGGGATGATGACGGCGCTCGATGACGCGGTTTGTCAGCCGAGGCGGCCGAGCCAGCCGCGCCGGCCGCGCTGGCCGAACCAGCCACGGTGGCCGAATCTGCCGAGCAAGCCGAATCGGCCAAGCCGGCCAAATCAGCCAAAACAGCCAAAACAGCCGAGCAGACCGAACCAGCCGAACCAGCCGAACCAGCAGGAGCAGCAGGAGCAGCAGGAGCAGCAGGAGCAGCAGGAACGCCCGAGCGAGCCGGAACAGCCGGAACAGGCAAGCCAACCGAGCCAACCGAGCAAGCCGAGCAAGCCGAGCAAGCCGAGCAAGCCGAGCAAGCCGAGCAAGCCGAGCAAGCCGAGTCGGTCACGCACCACCATCGCGGACCGCATCGAAGCGCAATCGTGCCGCCTGCGAGACGGATAAAGTCAGGCGAACCCGTGGCGAACGGCCTCAGCGCGCCGACGGCGCCGCAGGCGCGTCAACGAGCGCCGCCATCGATTCCGACAGCGTGCGATCCGGCCGAATCCGCAGTGCGGCGACGATGCCGATCAGCAGCATCGCGACCGAGCCGATGAACGGCACGGTCCAGCTCCCCGTGCGATCGACGAGATAGCCGAACAGGATCGGTGACAGGATCCCCGAGATCGCGGAGCCGGCGTTCATCATCCCGCTGGCGATGCCGGCGTGGGTCGGCGCGATGTCGCTCGGCACGGCCCAGATCGGCCCGATCGTCAGTTCGAGGCACAGGAACGAGCCCGACAGGCACAGCGCGACGCCGGCCGTCGAATGCACGACCGCGAGCGGCAGCAGGCACGCGAGCGCACCGACGAAGCTCGTGACGATCACGCTCTGCCGCGACAGCGCGAGGTTGCCGGTTTTCCGGTAGATGCGGTCGCACAGCCAGCCGCCGAGCGTGTCGCCCACCACGCCCGCGAAGAACACGCCGGACGCGAACAGCGCGGTCGACTTCAGGTTCAGGCCCTGGCCGTTCAGGAAGAACGTCGGCAGCCACGTGAAGAACAGCCACGCGGTCCAGCCGTAGCAGAAGTAGACGAAGATGGTCGGCGCCATCCGGCGGAACAGCGGCCCCCACGGCGTCGGGCCGGCAGGCGGCGCGGGGCGGGCAGCGCGCGTACGGCCGCGGCCGGCTTCGTCACCGAGCGGATGTTCGCGGAAGCCGACGATCCACCATGCGAGCCACGCCAGCGTGACCGCGCCGATCACGAAGAACGCCGCGCGCCACGACAGCCAGGTCATCAACGCGGCGACGATCGGCGGCGTGACCGCGTTGCCGAGCCGCGAGAACGAATGCGTGAAGCCCTGCACGACGCCGCGCCGCTCGCGCGGGAACCAGTGGGTGATCGCGCGGGCCTGGGCGGGCAGCGTCGCGCCTTCGCCGATGCCGAGCAGCAGGCGCGCGGCGAACAGCAGCCCGAGGCTGTGCACGAAGCCGGTGGCGAAGGTCGACACGACCCAGATCAGCCCGCAGCCGATCAGCGTGATGCGGGCGCCGAACCGGTCGGCGATCCAGCCGCCGCCGATCTGGCAGATTGCGTACGAATACGCGAACGCGGAGAATGCGACGCCAAGTTCGGTGTTCGACAGGCCGAGCTCGGCCTTGATCGCGCCGGCCGCGGTCGCGAGGTTGACGCGGTCGACGTAGAGGATGAACGAAAGCGCGCACAGCAGCCACAGCGTGTGGCGCCGTTGACGGTGGTCGTTAGGCATGTGTCTCACTCCATTCTCGTGCGCGGCGTGGCAATGACGCCGCGTTCACTGGCCGGGCCAGCATCGCGCGGCGGCGGAGACACTGTCCAATGAATCTTTGGGATCAATCGATAACCCCAGGTGTTCATTCCCGTTTCAGCGGCATCAGCGGCATCATCAGCATCGGTCGTACCCGACGCAATGGAACACCACAGGTGAAGAATTGACCGACGACGAAGAACTTTCACTCCGCCGCGAGAGCCGCTTCTGGGAGCTGCCGCCGGTGAAATGGTGGATCCGCGGGCATGGCCGCGACGGCTATTCGTTCCGTCTGCTGCTGTGGCCGCCGGTGATCGTGTTCGTGCTCGAATTCGTCTGCGTGCTGTTCGACGCGTTGTACACCGGCATCGGCATCAGCGCCGTCGCGACGCTGTTCCTCGGCTTTGCCGGGTACCACGGCGCGCAGCGCGAGTGGCTGGTGCCCGCCGCGACCACGCGCGCGCTCGTCAAGGCACGCATGAAGAAGGCGTCCGAGCGATTCTCGTCGCTCGGCGTGGGCGCGACCGTGCTCGCGATCTTCGTCGCGGCGACCTCGCTGTCGCTCGTGATGTCGGGTCAGCCGGTGCTGGACACTGCGTCGAAGGACGCGGTGTCGATCTTCATCGCGCTGGTGTTCCTGCCGGTGTACGTGTCCGGCGCGGTGCGCAAGCTGGCGATCGCGCGGATCGAGGAACTGGAGGCGCTGCGCAACGCGACCGTCGGCACCCGCCTGAAATTCGACCGCGCCGGCGCGGTGCGCGCGGTCGCCGTGCAGGGCGCGGCAGGGAAAGGAACAGTGTCCGTGCGGGAGTACACGGTGCTCGGGTTCAACCCGCCGCTCGAACAGGTCGGGCGCGAACCGGGCGCGTGACGGTTGAAGGCGAGTGGCGTCTTGATGCAGAAGCAAGAGAAAGCCGCCTACTCTATTGCATTTAAAGCGATTTCCCGAAGTCGCTTTAGACGCGTGCACATAAACCTGGACCTACATTCATGTCCCGGCGCTTCGTGGACGATCATGGATAACAATGGGGATGCCTGATACCACGGGGAAGCGTGATCCGTGGATACCCAAGGGCGGCAGGTCATCAGCCGCGAACTTGGACACGAAAGGACGTAGATTACGGCGGCGTATGTGGGGCGGTGCCGGGGCCGTGAAAAGCAATACGAGTGAAGCTGCCTGCCCACTAAGCTTCGGCGATCACTTTAGTGATAAAGAAACAGGAGCGGAGTTCCAAGGCATGCTTTTACTTCCTCAATAGGTACGCACTGCGGCCCCATCTGCTCTAAATATTTACTCGTCAATCGAGCAAAGCAAGATGCGTTGGTCATGGCTTGTTTGTATATTTTTGAGTTCTTGGTTTTCGATAGATTCAACTCATCCACCAATCCAAATCCCATTTGAAATGACGGCTCCAAATCTCTACTTACATCCATCGCGAACTGATATTTGTCCCAGCACGCCTTATACCCAGGCGGCGCATGTGGAGAGTCGCTATGGAGTGACAGTGTAGTTCTTAGTATTATGTCGCCGACTATAAAAAAATACTCCGGTCTTGGAATGTACTCTATAGCATCCTGATAGCCAAGAGAGTAGGCGTGTTCGTAACGACCTTCGAGGAAGTATTTCCTTCCCCTCTCCTCTGCCTTGGTCGCTTGTTCATTATTGGCCGTCAAATTGATTTTCCTCTTGTAGTTTTTTACTGTATTTCGAAAATCCCTCCAATCAATAACAACGTCCCCATTTAAATCTGCCTCGAAAGCATGGACGTGGAAGGGCGCTGAGGAAAGTAAAAGTGAGCAAGCAAAGTGCACTATTCTTTTGATCATTACCGATTCCTTTCGGGTTTTCCTTTGACAATCAGTGTACCCACTCCGTTGCCGTCCGCGCTACGGTGACTAACGAGTATTTCGTGAATTGAAGACCAACTACTTAAACTCAAGACAGTCGCGCAACCTTCAGACACATTACCCACGTGAACATATCGACTATTGTTGCCATACGAAATTGGGAACCACACTTGATGGTGGGATAACCTTGAGTATTCTGCCTTGTACTGATTGGTGTAGTCCTTTTTGTGAGGAAAGTCAGGCAACAAAATTGAGTATGTCCCTGGAGGAATGGGATGGAATTCGCCGTTCCAGCTGGTGTTCATTGCGACTTCAAAATGAATGCTGCCGAGAACTCCGCGCGCTAATTGCTGTTGCAGCTGCTGATTTCGAGACTTTGAGAACCATCCTGGGTCAAAGTGTCCATAGGTAGCAACCAACTCGACAGGCTGCTGCTTGGGAGCTATTTTCCCAAGATACTCATTCGCGTTGTCATCAGACAAGAATGATATTTTTCCTTTCGATTCTCCCTCAAGCACTTTGAAGTAAGTCCGGCCGCTCTTGCTTCCGATGAGCATAACTTTGCAATACTTGAAAAGTGATTGCCACCGAGAACGTGGAAGGCCATCGCTCCCGACAAGTAACCAACCGCTGTCGGAATCAACTTTGTTGATATATCGAATTACGTCGGCGCTGATTCTTCTGGCACTTTGCGGAGCAGTATTTGTGGAGGCGTCGTCTCTCCAGGCTGGATTTGCCATCGTTAGTCCTCGCTATGGCTGGTGAGTACGTGATCCATATCGGGTTCGATAGAAAGTCCTAATGCCTCCGTAGAAATCACGCGGTCAGTGCGTCCGTTGATATCGGTGATCCCGCGAATAACCTCACCATCTGCTGTAGTGATTTTATATGGCGTATCCGGAATTGGATTGCCGTCCAGATCGTGCAAGATGAATTGTTCGTCGTAGCCCGAACCGCTTGCAAAGGCGGTGTGGGCAATTACGAGGCTGGCAGGAGCAGCGCGCGCAATGAGCTTCGCACCGCAGGTTGTTAAGTGGTCTTCTGTAGCCACTGGTAGTTCATTATCGGTGAAGCTTGCCACCCCTTGGGCGACCTCGAAAATATGGGGTGAACATTTTGGGCATGTAACAATGTCACCAACTCGCACTATGGGGATGTCATTCCAAGTATGGAAAGGACTTCCGGAGATGACGACTCCTCCATGGGTCGTAAGATCTCCAACTACGATTTGAGATTTTCCGTTTATGTTTGTGCGCATGTTCATCGAGAAGCCTCCAATTCTTAATAAAAATCTCCGCCGCAGACGCGCGCTCGACTTCTGAGTGAAAGTCGTTTTTGGCGGATATTGCGGATATAGGCTGTCATATTTGATGAGCGCTTGAATATGGGATGCGTATGAAAAAATATCGGATACGCCTGTTTTTAGTACGAAGATTGTTTTTTGTTCGTTAATTTATGGATATTGCTTTCGACATGAGTACGCCGACGTTCGATTGCATCCGAACGTCAGTTTTCCTCATTGGCCCACGTTGAGTTGAACCAAGGGCGGGTGTGAGCGCTCCGAGTCGACACCACGACCGTGCAGCGGCGAGTCCCCGACCTGGCGTTCCAGTTAGCCGGCTTGCTCAAGATGCATGAGCACGGCAGCGTTACGCAGGGGGCGCGCATGAAGCGCTGATGGGTTGGACGGTGCCGGCCGTAGGCGGACCTTCACTGCGGCCGCTGATGCTGAGCGGCAAACGGATCGTGAACTGACGGCGCACGTCGGACCGGTGGACGACTTGGAGGCACTGCTTGATTTCATCGGCGGGCAATGCACGTTCACGCGAGACGGCCTTGTAGAAGTGGCGCATCGGTAATGCCATCACCGGGTTGGCCGAGATCAGCCTGCATGTCACTGCGTAGTCGGGTATGCGTTTGAGCAGACCATGCACCTTGGCGCGCTGTTTCTTCTGAGCGGGCGAGTCGCCAGCTGTTGCCATTTGCGATGTGCCATCGCGCATGAGCCTAGTGTGCTTGAGGGTAAGCGCTGGGGACTTGCCCCGCGTGAGCTCTTAGTATTTGCCGGTCAGTCTGTAGCGGTAGAGCTAGACCATGCCGCCTGTTGGAGATACCTCCAGACACAGGCTGCGATCATCGCTGACGGTATCGGTCTTGTCCCTGGGCGAGTGCCTTCAGGGCGGTGTCGGCGAGTGCTCCCTTCTTCCTTCGTATGTCCAAGTAGAGAATGGCTCAGGCCACAATCGTTACTAGGACATAAAACCCGACGGCCTTCGGTGCGCTTCAGTAGAGCTTGATGGGAAGAGGCTTGGTATTCATGCGGGTTTCAAGGGTTTGTGTGTTCCTTGATGGAACCCGGTGGACGTCAGGTCATTTGCTAGGCCGGAAAGCGCGCGTTGTCCGGCGCCGGCACGAGATTGTCGGGCCACTGCACTTCGAACCGCGTGCCGCCCGCGCCGGTCGGCACGCAGACGGCTTCGCCGTGGTGCGCATGGGCGATCGCCGCGACGACGGCGAGCCCGAGGCCGCTGCCGCCGGGCTGCGACTCGTCGACGCGACGGAAGGCCTTGAACACGTGCGGCGCGAAATCGGCCGGGATGCCGGGGCCGTCGTCTTCGACGCGCAGCCGGCACATGCCTGCTTCGATGCGCGTCTGGATCCGGATCGTGCCGGGCACCGCATGGCGCCGTGCGTTTTCCAGCAGCGCGAGCAGCGCCTGTCGGATGCGCACCGGGTCGCAGCGCATGCGCCGCGGGTCGAGATCGAGCACCGGATGCTGGCCGGCGGCCTGCAGCGCATGCGCGAACACGTCGACCACGGCGCGCACGTCGGCGGCAAGGTCGGCGTCGCGGATCTCGATGCTCAGATGGCCGCCATCCGCGAGGCTGACCACGCGCAGATCCTCGATCAGCCGTGTCAGCCCTTCGACCTGCGTGAGCAGGCTGCGGAACTGCGCTTCGTCGGGCTTGAACACGCCTTCGGCAAGCCCCTGCAGGCGCCCGCGCAGCACCGTGACGGGCGTGCGCAGCTCGTGCGCGATCGCGGCGTTCCAGATCGCCTGTTCGTTGGTCACGCGCTGGAGCTCGTCGGCGAGCGCGTTGAAGTGGTCGGCGAGCAGCGCGGCTTCATGCAGCGAGCGATCGCCTGCCACGGCACGCGCGTCGAGATCGCCGCGCGCGACGCGGCGAATGCTGTCCGTGACCGAATTGAGCGGCACGAGGATGCGGCGCGCGAGATTGACGGCGACCGCGACCGACAGCACGAGGCCGACCGACGTGGTCGCGATCAGCCACAGCCATTCCGGCGCGGTCGGCAGCAAGTTCTTCGTGTTGAAATGCGCGGGCCAGTAGTTGAACGCGACGTAGTAGAAGATGGTGGCGGTGAGCACCATCAGCAGCGTCACGCCGAATACCATCCCGGCCATCGTCAGCGCGATCTGCCGGCTCAGGCCATCGAGCTTCACGTCAACTCCAGAGCTTGTAGCCGACGCCGCGCACGCTGACGGGCACGCCCTGCACGCCGAGGTCGTCCAGCTTCTTGCGCAGCTTGCTGACGTGGCTGTCCACCGTGCGCTCCAGCGCGTCGCCTTCCGGCAGGCAGGTGGCCATCAGCTCGGCGCGGCTGAACACGCGCCGCGGTGCGCGCGCGAGCTGCGCGAGCAGCTTGAACTCGGTGAGCGTCAGCACGAGCGTGTGCCGTTCGCCGCCCACTTCGAGCGTGGCTTCGTGGTGTTCGAGGTCGATCTCGAACGGCGCGACCCGCAGCACGCGCTGCTCTTCCTGGCGGGAGCCGGCCATCGAACGGCGCAGCACTGCCTGCGCGCGCGCGACGACTTCGGCGGGATTGAACGGCTTCACCACGTAATCGTCGGCGCCGATGCGCAGGCCCGTGAGCTTGTCGATGTCCTGGTCGAGCGCGGTCAGCATGATCACGGGCGTGTCGCCGCGATGACGGATTTCGGCGAGCACCTTCCAGCCGTCGACGTGCGGCATCTGGACGTCGAGCAGCACGAGGTCGGGCTTGAGCTGCAGGTGCAGTTCCAGCGCGCGGCGGCCGTCGGCCGCGTGCACTGTGCGCAGGCCGCCGCGCGCGAGATAGGCGGTCAGGATCTCGGCGATCTCGGGTTCGTCTTCGGCGATGAGGACAAGCGCCTGGGCGTCCTGGCCGGCGCTGGAAGGGGGCGTGAGATCAGGCTGGGCCATACGTGTGAGAGTCCATCGGGGTTTCCATCGAGTCGCCATACTACCGCATGGGAAACGCCGTCGAGCAGAGGTCGGGCGGCGGTGCGCGGCGGCGCGCTCATCGATGCGCGTCGAACACGGACACGATCTCGTCGATCGTCGCGCGGATGCGTGCGGTGTGGCGCAGGTCGCGATGCGTGACGAGCCAGACTTCGTATGGCGCTTCCCGCGTCTGCGCGGGCCAGATGCGGGCGAGGCCGTCGCGTTCGCCCATATGCACAGGCACTTCGCCGATGCCGAGGCCCGAGCGCAGCGCGGCGCGCATCATCAGGCTCGAATTCATTCGCCCGACAATGCGACCTGCATCGATCGGCTCGCCGGCGATCGCCGGCTTCCGGCTCGCGTCGACATACGGCTGGTAGACGATCAGGTCGTGCCCCGCGAACGCGCTGCCGCGCATGGGCTCGCCGTGTCGTTGCAGATAGTCGTGCGAAGCGAACAGGCCCATGTCCCAGCAGGCGAGGCGGCGCGCGACGAGATCGGGGTTGTCGGGCCGCACGGTGCGCACTGCGATGTCGGCCTCCCGCTTCGCCAGGTTCAGGAGTTGAGTGGAGGTGTTCAGCGAAACACATACGTCGGGATGCTTCGCATGCAATCGCGCGATCGACGGCATCACGAATTCGATCGCGAGCGCATCGGTCGTCGTGATCTTGACCTCGCCGGCGAGGCGCCGGTCGACACCCTGCGTCAGCCGGACGAGCTCGTGCGCATGCTGCTCCATTGCCTCGGCCGCGCGCAGCGCAAGCTCGCCGACCGGCGTGGTCAGGTAGCCCTTCGACGAGCGCAGGAACAGCGTCGCGCCGAGCATGTGCTCGAGTTGCGCGAGCCGGCGCCCGACCGTCGCCTGGTCGACTCCGAGCGTTTGCGCCGCGCGGCGCAACGTGCGTTCGCGATGAATCGCGAGGAACACGCGTGCGTCGTCCCAGTTCATCGATTGTGCTGACTGATGCATTTTTGCATTCCTCGTTCGGCAATTCACTGCGTGCCCGCGCGCGGCACCGTCCCTAGACTGTCTTCACACCCATTGCGATGCCGCGATTCGAGGATGATCCGCGAATCGGCCGCGCATCGACGAACGTTGAGGATCATATCGTGACTGATGACGTGAAAACCCTGCCCGCCCGCATGACGGCAATCGAAATCGTGCGTCCCGGCGGCCCCGACGTGCTCGTGCCGACCACGCGGCCCGTGCCGTCGCCGGGCCACGACGAAGTGCTGATTCGCATTCATGCGGCCGGCGTGAACGGTCCGGATGTGTTCCAGCGCAAGGGGCTGTACGACCCGCCGCCCGGCGCGTCCGACATCCCCGGCCTCGAGGTGGCCGGCGAAGTCGTCGCCGTGGGCCGCGACGTCACGCGCTTCGCGATCGGCGACGAAGTCTGCGCGCTGATTCCGGGCGGCGGCTACGCGGAATACGCGGTGGCGAACGAGAGCAATACGCTTGCGATTCCCGACGGCCTCGACATGACGGAAGCGGCGGCGCTGCCCGAAACCTTCATGACGGTCTGGCTGAACCTGTTCCAGCGCGGTGGGTTCGTGGCCGGCGACAGCGTGCTGATTCACGGCGGCGCGTCGGGCATCGGCACGACCGCGACGATGCTGGCGAAGGCGTTCGGCGCGTCGACCATCATCACGACGGTGGGCTCGGACGCGCAGCGCGACGCGAGCCTGCGGCTCGGCGCGGATCTCGCGATCGAGTACCGCAACGAGGATTTCGTCGACGCAGTCAAGCGCTTCACCGACGGCAAGGGCGTCGACGTTATCGTCGACATCATCGCCGGCGACTACGTCGCACGCAATTTCGCAGCAGCCGCGATGAACGGCCGCATCGTCCAGATCGGCGTGATCAACGGGCCCGCGAAGGAGCTCGACCTGTTCCCGATGCTCACCAAGCGCCTCACGCACATCGGGTCGACGCTGCGCTCGCGTACCTACGCGGAGAAGGCGCAGCTCATCCGCGAGCTGGAGGAAGCCGTGTGGCCGCTGATCCGGCAAGGCAACGTGAAGCCGCAGGTCTACCAGATCTTCGATCTCCGCGACGCGAGCGCGGCGCACACGCTGATGGATTCCGGCCGCCACATCGGGAAGATCGTGCTGCGCACGCCGGCTTCCGCCGCAGACGGCAAGCGTTCCACATGATCGGGCCGCGCTTCGGCCCGGCAGACGTGGGGGCTGAAAGGCATCGCATACGATGGACTTCATGCCCGTGAATCGACTGCCGCCCATCCCGGCACGAGGATGGACACGTTCCGGTATGGCCGGCAGCGATTGTTTCACACGGGCTTCTGCCCGCCCGGCTGGCGCGCTGCTGCCTCAGATCTGGCCGAGCAGCACCAGTATCACGACAATGACGACGACCAGCCCGACGGTGCCCGAGGGCCAGTAGCCCCAACTTCGGCTGTGGGGCCATGCAGGAAATGCACCGATGAGTATGAGAATCAGAATGATGATAAGGATCGTACCGAGCATCGCACCCCTCCTGGAACGGATTGGACTTCGCGGTTCTCCCGCCAGGGGCAACGAGAGCAATGCATGTGCCGCGACGGCGCGGGCCGAACCGCGGCAAGATCCGGAGCGGAGTGGATTCACGAAATGAATACCCCGGGATTCAGAAAATAAAGTTTAAAAATGTGTTCGCGCCCCCTATGCTGAATCCTTCTGATCTGGCGGGCATGCGATGGCTGAACTTTTTCTGGTACGGCACGGGCAGGCGTCCTTCGGCACGGACGACTACGACCGATTGTCCGCGGCGGGCGAGCAGCAGGGTGTCTGGCTCGGCGAATACTTCGCGCAGCAAGCGCTCACATTCGACCGTGTGATCTGCGGCACGCTGAACCGCCACGCGCAGACGGTCGACGCGATCCTGCGCGGGATGGGCCGCGAAGGCGCGCCGGTCGACCGTCACCCGGGCCTGAACGAATACGATTTCCAAGGGCTGTTCGCGGCCGCCGCGCACGATTACCCCGACGTCGCCCGCCTCGCGGCCGGCTCGATGAAGGAGCATTTCCGCGCGCTTCGGCAGGTGCTGCAGCTCTGGTCGGAAGACAAGCTCGGCGATTCGGCGCCCGAGACCTGGGCGCACTTCCAGCAGCGCGTGGCCGAGGCCCGCGCGGCCATCCACCGCGGCGGCGGCCAGCGCGTGCTGGCGGTGAGCTCAGGCGGCCCGATCGCGGTCACCGTGCAGCAGGTGCTGGCCGCGCCGCCGTCGAGCGCGATCGCGCTGAACCTGCAGATCCGCAACAGCAGTCTTTCGCAGTTTTTCTTCAACGCCGATGCGTTCCACCTCGCGTCGTTCAACGGCATCCCGCATCTGGAGGATCCCGAACGACACGCGCTGCGAACCTACGGCTGACCCACGAACGATCGCGACGATGACGAACCCTACCCAGCAACTCGACGTAGCCCGCCTCACGCGCTATCTGGAAGCGCACGTGCCGGGCTTCGAAGGCCCGGTCGACACGGAGAAGTTTGCCGGCGGCCAGTCGAATCCGACTTTCCTGCTGCACGCGAAGAGCGGCCGCTACGTGCTGCGCCGCCAGCCGCCGGGCGAACTGCTGAAGTCCGCCCATGCGGTCGACCGCGAATTCCGCGTGCTCACCGCGCTGTCGGGCACCGCGGTGCCGGTCGCGCGTCCGTATCACCTCTGCGAAGACCGCGACGTGATCGGCAGCATGTTCTACGTGATGAGCTACGAAGACGGCCGGATCTTCTGGGACCCCGCGCTGCCCGAATTGCCGAAGGCCGACCGCGCCGCATGCTACGACGCGTTGCTGCAGACGATGGCCGCGTTGCACGACGTCGACGTCGAGGCAGTGGGCCTCGCCGACTACGGCCGCCCCGGCAATTACTTCGAGCGTCAGATCGGCGTGTGGACGAAGCAGTACCGCGCGGCGGAAACCGAGCGCCTCGACGCGATGGAAACGCTGATCGACTGGCTGCCGAAGGCGTGCCCGGAGGACACGGGCCGGCCGACGCTGGTGCATGGCGATTTCCGGATCGACAACCTGATGTTCGCGCGCGACAGCTATCGCGTGCAGGCCGTGCTCGACTGGGAGCTGTCGACGCTCGGCAACCCGCTCGCCGATCTCGCGTATCTCTGCATGTGCCTGCGGCTGCCGTCCGGCGGGCAGGTGCGCGGGCTCGCGGGCCAGGATCGCGCCGAACTCGGCGTGCCGGACGAAGCGGCGATCGTCGCGCGCTATTGCGAACTGCGCGGCATCGAGCCGATCCGCGACTGGCACTTCTATCTCGCGTTCAGCTTCTTCCGGCTCGCATCGATCGCGCAGGGCGTGAAGGCGCGCGCGCTGCAGGGCAATGCGTCGAGCGAGCAGGCGCTGCGCGTCGGCGCGATGGCCGGGCGGCTCGCCGAACTGGCCGTCGGCGTGATCGACGCGCATCGCTGAAGCCGTCGCGCAGGACAACATATCAATGGAGGAGCACAGCAACATGGCAACGAATCTGTTCGACCTGACGGGCAAGATCGCACTCGTGACGGGCGCGAGCCGCGGCATCGGCGAGGAAATCGCAAAACTGCTCGCCGAGCAGGGCGCGCACGTGATCGTGTCGAGCCGCAAGCTCGACGACTGCCAGGCCGTGGCCGACGAGATCGTCGCGGCAGGCGGCCGCGCCGAGGCGCTGGCCTGCCACGTCGGGCGTCTGGAAGACATCGCCGCGACGTTCGAGCACATCCGCGGCAAGCACGGCCGCCTCGACATCCTCGTGAACAACGCGGCCGCGAACCCGTATTTCGGGCACATCCTCGATACCGACCTCGCCGCGTACGAGAAGACGGTCGACGTGAACATCCGCGGCTACTTCTTCATGTCGGTCGAGGCCGGCAAGCTGATGAAGGCGAACGGCGGCGGCGCGATCGTCAACACCGCGTCGGTGAACGCGCTGCAGCCGGGCGACCGGCAGGGCATCTATTCGATCACGAAGGCCGCGGTCGTCAACATGACGAAGGCGTTCGCGAAGGAATGCGGGCCGCTCGGCATCCGCGTGAACGCGTTGTTGCCGGGTCTCACGAAGACGAAGTTCGCGGGCGCGCTGTTCGCCGACAAAGCGATTTACGAAACCTGGATGGGAAAGATCCCGCTGCGCCGCCATGCGGAGCCGCGCGAAATGGCCGGCACCGTGCTGTATCTCGTGTCGGACGCGGCGAGCTACACGAACGGCGAATGCATCGTCGTCGACGGCGGCCTGACGATCTGAGCGCGCGATGAAGATCGACAGCTACGCAGGGCAAGCCGTGATGATCACCGGCGCCGCGAGCGGCTTCGGCGCGTTGCTCGCGAGCGAGCTGGCCGCGATGGGCGCGCGCGTCGCGCTCGGCGACCTGAACGGCGACGCGCTCGAACGCGTGGCCGCGCCGCTGCGCGCGGCCGGCGCCGACGTGATCGCGCAACGCTGCGACGTGCGCGTCGAGGCGGAGGTCGCATCGCTGGTACAGGCGGCGGCCGAGCGTTTCGGCCGGCTCGACGTCGGCATCAACAACGCGGGCATCGCACCGCCGATGAAGGCGCTGATCGACACCGACGAAGCCGATCTCGACCTGAGCTTCGCGGTGAACGCGAAGGGCGTGTTCTTCGGGATGAAGCACCAGATCCGCCAGATGCTCGCGCAGCGCTCGGGCGTGATCCTGAACGTCGCGTCGATGGCCGGGCTCGGCGGCGCGCCGAAGCTGGCGGCCTACGCGGCGTCCAAGCATGCGGTGGTCGGGCTCACGAAGACGGCGGCCATCGAATACGCGCGCCACGGCATTCGCGTGAATGCGGTGTGCCCGTTCTACAGCACGACGCCGATGGTCACCGACGGCGATATCGGCGACCGCCAGGATTTTCTTGCGCAGGGCTCGCCGATGAAGCGGCTCGGCCGGCCCGAGGAAATCGTCGCGACGATGCTGACGCTGTGCGCGAAGGAAAACACTTATCTGACCGGGCAGGCCGTCGCCGTCGACGGCGGTGTCTCGGCCTTCTGACCGAATCGAACGAACGGAATCGAGGAGTCGATCATGGACTTTGGCTACACCCCGAAAGTGGAAGAACTGCGCAGCCGCGTGCGCGCATTCATGGACGCGCACATCGTGCCGCGCATTCGCCAGTGGAACGAGGAAGTGCACGCGGGCCAGTATCCCGTGTCGTTCATGGAGGAACTGAAGGCGCGTGCGAAGGCGGAAGGGCTGTGGAACCTGTTCCTGCCGCACCTGAAGGACGACGAGCCCGGCATGGGGCTGACGAACCTCGAATACGCGCCGCTCGCCGAGATCATGGGGCGGGTGGGCTGGGCGTCGGAAGTGTTCAACTGCAACGCGCCGGACACCGGCAACATGGAACTGCTGCACATGTTCGCGACGCCCGAGCAGCGCGAACAGTGGCTGAAGCCGCTGCTGCGCGGCGAGATCCGCTCGGCGTTCGCGATGACGGAGCCGGATGTGGCGTCGTCGGATGCGACGAACATCACGACGCGCATCGAGCGCGTGGGCGACGAGTACGTGATCAACGGCCGCAAGTGGTTCATCACGAACGCCGCGCATCCGAACTGCAAGATTTTCATCGTGATGGGCAAGACCGATCCCGAGGCCGCGTCGCACCAGCAGCAGAGCATGATCCTCGTGCCGCGCGACACGCCGGGCGTGACGATCGTGCGCAACATCACGGTGGTCAATCACCACGCGCCGGAAGGGCACTGCGAGATCACGTTCGACAACGTGCGTGTGCCGGCGAGCAACCTGCTCGGCGAGGAAGGCAGCGGCTTCGCGCTCGCGCAGGCCCGCCTCGGGCCGGGCCGCATCCACCACTGCATGCGCTCGATCGGCGCGGCCGAGCTTGCGCTGGAGATGATGATCGATCGCGCGCAGTCGCGCGTCGCATTCGGCAAGCCGCTGAACAAGCACGGCACGGTCGGCGAATGGATCGCGCGCTCGCGCATCGAGATCGAGCAGGCGCGTTTGCTCGTGCTGAAGGCCGCGTGGATGATCGACAAGGTCGGCGCGAAGGCTGCCCGCAAGGAAATCTCGATGATCAAGGCGCTGGTGCCGACCGTCTATACGGACGTGTGCGACCGCGCGATGCAGGTGTTCGGCGCGGCGGGGTTGAGCCCCGATACGCCGCTCGCCGACCACTGGACCTGGGGCCGCGCGCTGCGCTTCGCCGACGGCCCGGACGAGGTGCACCTGCAGGCGATCGCGCGCATGGAAATCAAGGACGGCGAGCCGGGTTCGACGGCCGCGTACCTGACGCCGCCGCTGCGCGGCTGAGCATCGCGCCACGATGCGCAGGGCCGTGGACGAACGGGAGGCGCACGCCGTAAGATGCCGGCAAGGAGATCCGGCGATGCGCCTTTCGAAGATTGACCTGAACCTGTTCGTCGTATTCGACGCGATCTACACCAAGCGCAACCTGACGCGCGCGGCCGAGGTGCTGAACATCACGCAGCCGGCCGTCAGCAACGCGCTGGCGCGGCTGCGCAAGACCCTGAACGATCCGCTGTTCGTCAGCACGCCGGCCGGGATGATGCCGACGCCGCTGGCCGAGAACATCGTCGGCCGCGTGCGCGAGGCGATGCAGCTGCTCGACTCGAGCGCGCACGAAGGCGACGTGTTCGATCCGGCGTCGTCGACGCGCGTGTTCCGGATGAGCATGAGCGACCTGACCGAGGCGCTGCTGTTGCCCGCGCTCGGCGAACTGCTGCAGACGCATGCGCCCGGCATGCACGTGCGCAGCTACACGATGGACCGCCGCGAAGTCGCGACCGCGCTCGCGAACGGCTCCGTCGACATCGCGATCGATGCGCCGCTGATCGGCGATCCGCACCTGCACCAGGCGCTGCTCGTGCGCGACCGCTATGCGTGCATGATCCGCGACGATCATCCGTTCAAGGGCGACACGCTCACCATGGACGACTACCTTGCGCTGGGGCACATCCACGTGTCGAGCCGCCGCAAGGGCAGCGGGCACGTCGATGCGGAGCTGACGCGCCTCGGTCTGCGCCGCACCATCCAGATGCGCGTGCAGCATTACATGGTCGCGCCGCTGATCGCGATGCGCAGCGATCTCGCGCTGACCGCGCCGCTGCGGCTGCTGCAGCGCTATCCGGCACGCATTCTCGAACTGCCGTTCGGGATGCCGGGCCTCGAATACTTCTGCTACTGGCATCGCAGCGCCGATCAGGATCAGGGCAGCCGGTGGCTGCGCGAGCAATTGATGACGTTGATGGGCGGGATCGGCGACGCGCAGTGATGTGGGTGCGGGGCACGCCAACGGGGGCGATGCGGCAGCGGGGCGGCGCCACCGCCCGTTCCGGTCGAAGGCGCGCCCGTCACGATGCCGTGCGCAGCCCCTCTCTCGGCCCGTGCCCGGTCCACCGCTTGAACGCGCGACGGAAGTTGTGCGCGTCGCTGAAGCCGACTTCGTGCGCGACATCCTCGATCGACAGCCGCGGGTTGCTCAGCAGCGTGAACGCGCGCTTCCTGCGGATCGTATCGATCACCGTCTGATACGACACGCCCTGATCGGCGAGCCGCCGCCGGAGTGTGCGCTCGCTCATGCACAGCTGCGCGGCGATCTCGGCGAGCGACGGCGCATGGCGCAGGTCGCGCCGCATGATCCGTTCGATCGATTCGAGAAATTCGGTGCCCTCGGGTTCGGGCGGCAGCGCGTCCTTCAGGAATTCGAGCGCCTGGCGATGCGCGAGCGGATCGTGGGTCGCGATCGGACGGTTGCCGAGCGCCGCGTCGCAGGAGAACAGGTTCTGCTCCTGTTCGAACCGCACCGGACACGGGAACACGCGTGCGTACTGCTCCGCATAGGCGGGCGGCGGGTAGCTGAGATCGACGCCCTTCGGCTGGAACGCGGGGCCGACGAGCGAGCGCCCGATCTTCATGAAGCTGCCGAATGCTTCCTCGACGAGGAACGCCTCGATGTCGGGTTCGAGGAAGACATTGGTCGCGCGGATCGACAGCGTACGCGCATCCGACGTCACCTCGAAGCGCAACAGCGGCCCCGTGTGGCGCTGCAGTTCCATCCCGACCGCGATTGCGTCCTTCAGCGTCGAGCTCGTCAGCATCGCATAGCCGACCAGCCCGATCGACGCAATCGTCTCGCTCGTGCCGAGTTCGAGGCCGAGCGCCCGCCCCGGCGCCATGTCGAGCGCGCGGCGGATCATCGTGCTCGCCTGGCGCAAGGAAATCCGGCACGACGGATTCGACAGGTCCGCGACGTCGAAGCCGAGCCCGAGGCACAGCCGCGTGGGGTCGATGCCCAGTTCCTTGCTCGTCTCCGCGAGGCACCGCAACAGATGGACCGGCAGATTCGCCGTCGTATAACGGTCGGGTTCGTCCATGGATGCTCCGTATTTTTTTCCATGGATTGTACTCGTCCCGCCCGGCCGGAAACCCGGTGCCGCCCAGGCCGCGATTGCCCACATCCCGCGCGGCCCCGCGTCAGAAGTAGTGGCGCAGGCCGACCGTCGCGCCGAGCTGCGTGGTGCTCGTGCTCGGCGCCTGTCCATTGATGCCGACCAGCTGCGCGCCGATCAGGCCGCCGCGATAGATCGCGTAGTCGACTTCCGCGTAGAGCATGCTGCGTTTCGACAGGCTGTAGCCGGCGATCACCTGGAACTGCCGCGCGCGGCCGTCGAAGTCCGGCGTGTAGCCCGACTGCGTGGTCCACCACGCGTTGACGGCGGCCGTGAACGCCGACGTGAACCGGTAGGTCAGCCCCGCGAGCGCCATCTTGCGGCGCCGGAACCCGCCGGGCGTCGACGGGTCGACCACCTGCGCGGGCGAGATGATGCCGAGCGCGGCAAGATCGGTCGGGCTGAACGGGCCGTTCTCGAACGACGTGAAGTCGTTGTCGCGCGCGTTCTCGATGTAGCCGGCGTTGACGGTCGCGTTGCCGATCGTGACGGAGCCGCCGCCGCCATAGATGTCGAATTTCGCGTGCGTGACGTCGTCCCAGCTGCGCATGAACGACGCGCCGACCGTGAACGGCCCCTTGTCCGGCGCATACGCGACCGCTGCGCCGGCCTGGCTGCCCAGCGCGCCGCCGCCCGCATGGCCGCCCGGCGCGTACTGCGCGAGGAGGTACAGGCTGCCGAGCTGCGCGCCGTACTGGATCATGTTGCTGGTGCGCGAGCCCGCGAGCATCGTCTGCTCGGGCTTGAACAGGTTGAAGTACGGATCCTGCGCGCCGGCCCACAGGTTCGAGCCGTAGGTCAGCGACACCATCTCGAACGGCACGTTGTACTGGCGGCCGAGCGCGAGCTGGCCGAGCGACGTCGACGTCAGCCCCACGTACGCGACCTCGAAGAAGTTCGGCGAGCCGGCCGGCACGATCGCGCCGCTGTTCGGGCCGAAGTGGCTTTCCACGTTGAACTGCGCGGACAGCCCGCCGCCGAGATCCTCCTGCCCCTTGAGGCCCCAGTAGCTTTCCGTCAGGCCGCCGCCGTCGGCCATCGAGATCTTGCGGCCCGTCGACACCGGCATGCCGTCGGCGCCGTACGACACGCCGTGCGTTTCGTAGCGGATGCCCGCATCGATCACGCCATACAGCGTCACGTTGCTTTGCGCGTGCGCGCCGGTAACGGCCAGGGCCAACATCGCGCAGCACGCGGCGCGAACGCTATCGTGACGATTCATTATTGTGTACTCCGCATCGAGTTGGGGATGGACGGTTCGTACCGCCGGAAACGAATGGTGAAAGCCAGATTTGCGCGGGCCAAGGCTGCGGCGGCCATTCTCGTGGTGCGTCGCGGCCACGGCATGACGCACTGCGGTCAGGGCGACGGCGACGCGCGCGCCACCGCACCGGGCGCCGCGCGGCGCAGCGCGAGCCGCACGAACGGGGCAGCGGCCAGCACGGCCACGCACAGCACGTGAGCGACGCGCGAGCCGCCGAAGCGGCCGAGCAGCGCGCCCGACAGCGCGGTGCCGATGCCGGCCGCGAAGAACGTGACGACGAGCGTGCGCGCGACCAGCGAGCCGTCCGGGTCGACGTCGGACAACATCCCGGTGAGGAACGGCACGATCACGAAGAACGCGCTGTTCAGCACGAACTGGCTCAGGAAGTACGCGCTGCCGCCGCGCGCGCTGAAGAACCATTCGATCGACGCGATCATCGCGAGCTGCGCGGCCCAGATCAGCGCGAGGCGGTGCGTGTGGCTGGCCGGATGCGACGGAATTACCGCGCCGGCGAAGCCGAGCAGCGACGACACCGACAGCAGCACGCCGATCGTCGTCGGCGACAGCCCTGCACGCTCGCCGACGAAGCCGGCGATTGCCCATTGCGATGCCTGCACGCCGTAGACGAGCGCCGTCACGACCCAGATCGCGATCACCGGCCGCCACGGCAGCGTGCCGGCGCGCACGTGGGTCTGCGCCGGTGCGCTCGCGAACGCGTCGATATCGCGGATCGCGGGCGCCAGTGCGGCGACGACGGCCGCCAGCAGCGCGAACACCCAGTGCCCGATCCAGCCGGCCGGCAACGCGGAGATCAGCACGAGGATGCCGCCGTTGATGATGCCCGCGAGCAGGTTGATCTGCCCCCACAGGCGGTCGGTCGACGCGCGCTGCGACACGCCGGACGCGACGACGACGAACAGCATCCCTTCGAACAGCCCCGTCATCCCGCGCGCGAGCGCCGCGGACACGATCCCGGGCGCGATCGCGCTGAGCGCCTGCCCGGCGATCGTGCCGACGAGGCCGGCCAGCGTGAACGGCCTGGCGGCGCGCGCGATACGGTGCGACAGCAGCGCGCAACTGATCGCGATGCCGAGGATCTCGGCGCTGACGAGCGCGGTCGCGGTGCCTTCGTCGAGCCGGAAGCGCGTCATCACGGCCGCGACGAGGAACGGCGACAGGATCAGGCCGTTGGTGGCCGCCGCGAACGCGAGCGCAAGGCGGACGACGGCGCCGGTCGACGGATCGGGGCGCGACTGCGCGGCGGCATGCAGGGTGGCGGTGCTCATGAAGCCTCCTGGTTGGATCGCGGCCGATCATGTATGACGTTTGCCGTTTCGTGCATCGGGTGTGTCCCTCGGCGAGCCGGCGTGGCGCGGGCGGTTGACGCGCCGCTTGCGCCTGCATGTTGCGGCAGGCCGAACAGCGTGCGCAGGTACGGCGTCAGGAAGCGGCCGTGCGGGTCCATCCGTTCGCGCAGCGCGAGGAAATCGTCCCAGTGCGGGTAGCACGCCGCCAGCTCGGCGGCTTTCATCGCATGCACCTTGCCCCAGTGCGGCCGCCCGCCATGATTGCGGCAGATCGCCTGCACGCCCGAGAAGTACGCGTCGAACGGCATCCCGCGATACTGGTGCACCGAGATGCGCACGCTGTCGCGCCCGTAGTCGGGGCTCAGCCAGATGTCGTCGCCGCGCACCCAGCGGTATTCGATCGGGAACATCAGCGGGAAGCTGCGGCGCGCGATGAACGCGCGGATTTCGCGCAGTGCGTCGGCGCCGCGCTCGGCCGGCACCGACCATTCCATTTCGTTGAAGCGCACGCGGCGCACCGTCGACAGCATCGCGTAGCTCGCATCCACGTGCCGGCCGGCCGACACCGTCGATGCGCACAGCCGGCTCAGCGCCGGGCACAGCGACGGCACGCGCCGGCCGAGCCCGCACAGCGCGCCGAACACGGTGTTCTCGAGGAACGACTCGGACGCGCGGCTCGCCCAGTGCACCGAGTCGGCCGGCTCGTCGGTCATGTCCCACGCCTTGGTCAGCACGGCGTCCGTATGCGGGAACCAGTAGAACTCGAACGAGCGGTGCTTCGCGATCAGTGCGCTCGCCTGCGCGAGGCAGTCGTCGAGCTGCATGCCGCCGCGCTCGAGGCGCAGCTTGAACGCGGGCACGAGGCGCAGGCCGATCTCGGTCAGCACGCCGAGCGCGCCGAGCCCGATCCGGCCGCCGGCGAACAGGTCGGGATGCGTGTCGGCGCTCGCGCGGATCTCGCTGCCGTCCGCGCACATGAAGGTCAGGCTGTCGATCTGCGTCGACAGATTGCCGAGCGTGATGCCGGTGCCGTGCGTGCCGGTGCTGGTCGCGCCGGCGATCGACTGCACGTTGATGTCGCCGAGGTTCTCCATCGCGAGGCCGTGGGCAGCGAGCGCCGGGCCCAGCGCCCACAGCCGCGTGCCGGCATGTACGCGCGCGACACGCCGGTCGTGGTCGACGTCGATCACGCCCTGCATCGCGTCGAGCGACAGGATCACGTCGTCGGTCTGCACGAGCGGCGAGAACGAATGGCCGGCCCCGGCCGCGCGCACGGTGGCGCCGGCGGCGGCCGCGTCGCGCAGCACCGCCGCGAGGCCGGCGGGCGACGCAGGCGTCGACACGGTTGCATCAGGACTGCAGACATATCCCGACCAGTTGCGCCACATGGCATTGTCTCCGCGGTTGTCGTTTGAATGGATTGAACGGGTTTATCGGTTTGAGCGACGGGCCGCGCGGCCCGCTAGAAAAAGCTCTTGCCTTCCCCGCGGTAGGTGGGCGCCTCGCCGACCACGTGGCCGCCGCGGATCAGCAGCAGCGTGTTGAAGCGTTCGCACAGCTCGCCGGCCTTTGCGTGGCGGAACAGGATCGGATCGCCGATCGCCGGTGCGACGCCGCGTGGCACACGCACGGGCGTCTGCACTTCGCCCGCGCCTTCGTTGTCGATCAGCATGCAGCCGGCCGGCAGCCACGGCCTCGGCAGGCGGCTCTTGCCGGCCGGGCCCGATGCGATATAGCCGCCACCCGAGCAGGTCACGATGCCCGGCTGCGGAATCCGCACGACCGGCAGCGCGAAACCGGCGGCCGGCTGCGCATGAAACGCCGCGTAGTGGTCGAACAGCGCCGGCGCGTAGAGGCCGGAGCCGGCCGCAAGCTCGGTGACCGACGCATCGCCGAGCGTGCTTTCAATGCTGCCGGTGCCGCCGCCGTTCACGAAGCGCAACGTGTGGCCCGCCGCCGCGAGCGCCCGCACGGCCGCGTGGCGGCGCGCGTTGATTTCGCGCGCCGAGCGGCGCTTCAGGTGACGCACCAGCGCGTTGCGCGCGCCGTTGCCGGGCTCCGTGTCGGCCACGCCGGCGATCTGCCCTTCGTAGCCCATCAACCCGTCGAGCCGCACGTGCTGCCGCTCGTCGATGCGGTTCGCGAGCGCGAGTACGCCGGCCACGTCGCGCACCGGCGAGCGGTACATGCCGAAGTACAGGCCCGGATACGCGGACGACATGTCGAGATCGATCGCGAGCGGGATCGTCACGCGCTCCGCGTGTGCGATGCGGTCGATCGCGTCGACCTGCGCGGCGTCGTCGACCATCAGCGTGATCGAGCGGCCGCGCCTGAGCTGCGCGGCCACCGCGCGCAGGTCGTCGGGCTCGACGGTCGGATACGCGACGACGATGTCGTCGAACCCGCCGTCCGCGAGCCACGCGGCTTCCGCTGCCGCGTAGCACAGCAGCCCCTGCATGAACGGGCCGGCGGCGAGCACCGCGCCGATCAGTTCGCGCGAGCGCACCGACTTCGTCGCGAGCCGGATCGGCAGGCCGCGTGCGCGGCGCTTCAGGTCGGCAAGGTTCGCGTCGAGGCAGTCGAGGTCGACGAAGGCGGCAGGTAGCCGGCGGCCCGCGAGCGCGTCGCGATAGGTCGGATAGCCGTGGACGGCGGCGGGTGCGCGATGCGGAAGGTCTGCACGACTCATGGAACGGGCTCGGGTGGGTAGGGGTGTCGCGCCGACCGTTCGGCGCGTGTCGGAAACCAGCATAGGGCTGGCCAAAATGACGACCAAGCGCTCAGCGGGTCGTTCGACGGGTCCTATCCGGCCATCCGTATCGGCCACGCGATTGCGTGACCGTCGTGCGCCGCGCGGCTGGATCGCTGCTTGCTTGGTGTCGCGGCGCACATGGCGAGTGTGGGCGCGAACCGCCGCCGGACGGGCGTGGTGCGCGACATGGCGCGCCTGGCCGAACGATCACGAAATGCGTTTCAAACGTCTTGCGGGACGTGGCCGCCGCGAGCAGGTCTAGTGCTTGCGTTCTAGTGCCGCTTTTGACTGGATGCCGGATTCGACCTAGAACCTACTCGCGGATGCACCGGCGAAGAACGGCATGACGTGACGAGGAGGCGACGTGAAGAAGAACAGGGCACTCTGGCGGCGCACGGGCGCGATCGCGGCGATCGGCGTGACCGTCGTTGCAGTCTGGCGATATGAAGCGGCGACACCGGCGCAAGCCGCGTCGTCCGACACCACGGCCACGACGGCGAGCGCGCAGCCAGGCGCGGCCGATACGTTCGGCACCGGTGTCGCGACGCCCGGCCCCGAGGAGCGGCGGCTCGACGTCGACGCGCTGCGCCGCAGCCTCGCGCCGCGGCCCGATGCGGATGCCGAAGTGAAGCGCATCGTCGCGTTCGCGCGCTTTCGCGACGAGGTTGCCGCGTATGGGGATCGCCGCAACAGCATGCCGCAAGCCGAGCGCGCCGCACTCGCGCGCCGGATTCTCGACGAACTCCCCGACCATGTCGCGCGCAACGAGATCGTGCCGGTGCAGGCCGAGGCGCTGAGCGCGGCGCTGCTCACCGATACCGAAGCCGACCCCGCGACGCGCGGCGCGGCGATCCGGTCGATGCGTGCGCAATGGGACGCCTATGCGCAGCAGACGGTCGGCCCGTCGCCCGCGCAGGATCCGCGCTATCTCTCGTACGAACAGCAGAGCCGCGACGTCGTCCGGCAGGTTCAGGCGAGCATTCCCGATCCCGACCAGCAACAAGCCGTCATCGCGCAGCGCCTGCAGGCGTTGCGCACCCAGCTGTTCGACGGCGCGTCATCGTCCGGCGTGCATTGAGCGCCGAATTCGCGACGCCGGGATCGAGCCCGGCGGCCGCGTCATGTCCATCGACAAGGAGGGGGAGATGTCCACAGCACGAAGCCTGCTGCGCGCGGCCGTTGCCACGCTGCTCGGTTGCGCGGCACTGAACGGCCATGCAGCCGATACGACGATGCCGGATCCGTCGATTCCTTATTATTCGTGGTACGAAGTGACGTTGCCGGAAAGCACCGGTGCATCGTGCGGCAACGGCACGCCGATGCGCTTCTACATCAATCGTGCGCAGTCGGACAACCTGCTGTACATGATGGAGCCGGGCGGCGCGTGCTGGGATTACGGCACCTGCACGCAGACGTCGACCGGCGCCGAGGCCGGCCTCGGCGGCTTCAACCCGGACGGCATTCCGCACAACTACATGAACGGCACCGCGAACCAGAGCCTGTTGTCGTCGTTCCTGTCGCCGCTGCTCACGCGGATGGATCTCGCGCATATTCTCGTCGGCGAACCGAAGGTCGAGACGCAGCAGTGGACACAGGTTTTCGTGCCCTATTGCACCGGAGATATCCACATGGGCAGCGCGGTGCGCAACTACACATCGCCGAGCGGCGACTGGCGATTGCAGCACTACAGCGGGCTGAAGAACATCCAGGCCGTCGCGCAGTGGCTGACGTCGCACGGCTTCGGCAAGCCGAACCGGCTGCTCGTGTACGGGATGAGCGCGGGCGGCTACGGCACGCTCGCGAATTACGCGACGCTGCGCAACACGCTGCAGCCGCAGGCGCATAGTTCGCTGCTCGACGACGCCGGCACGGTCTTCAACACGCCGTTCGATGCGGACGCGGCCACGCATCCGTCGGTCGGCCTGTACGACCGCGTGCGCACCGAGTGGGGGATGACCGGCCCCGACGGGATGATCACCGTGAACAGCCGGCTGACCAGCCATTTCGATCCGGGCAACATGGGGAGCGCGTATGCGGCGCTGTCGGCGACATTCCCGCACGACCGCTTCGGCTTCTCGAGCTACCAGCGCGACAAGATCATCGCCGCGTATCACTATCGCGCGTTCGTGCCGGCCGTGATCGCGGCGCCCGACGACGCGACGAAGGATACGCTGTCGCTCGCGATGTTCGACCAGGAGCTGGACGGACTGAGGCAGACGCTGAATCCGCTGCCGAACTTCGGCTACTTCATGCCGTGGGCGCGCAATGATTTCATCGACAACCACCAGGTGACGGCGGTCAGCTTCACCGGGTCGGGGATCCACGAGAACGGCATCGACGCGGATATCGGCACCTTCGTCGACAACCTGCTGAACCAGCAGGACCCGGCCGATACGCCGGTGATGAAGGCGTTCCGCACGCAGCAGTGGTCGGATTTCACGTTTTCGACGTTTCTGGCGTGGATCGACAGCATCTTCAACCTGACCGGCGAAGCGGGGCCGATCTCGGGGCACCGGGCGTGAAGTGAAGCGGCGGTTCGCCCGAGCGGGCGACCGCGGCGCAGTGCGGCGGCCGGATGTCGCGGCTGCTCGCCTGCGTCGATGCGTTAGGGCGTTACGGCGTTACGGCTTCACCACCGCAACCGCCGGCGCGCCCGAATCCGTGCCGGCCGCACCGTTCGATCCGTAGGCTGCTTCGGCGCTCTTGCGCTCGGCCAGCCGCTTGGCGGCCAGGCGCTCCTGCGCGGCGACGATGTCGCCCGGATAGTTGTCGCCATCACCGGCGATCGGCTCGTAGCCGACCGATTCGAGGTCGAACAATTCCTGGCGTACCTGCGCACGCGTGAGCGTCGAGTGCGACGACTGCGCGTACGACACGGCCGGTGCGGCGAGGAGGGCGGTAGCGGTAGCGGCGACGGTGGCGATGGTGACGATGATGGATTTCACGGTTTCCTCAGACGGTTTCGTTGCGGTTCGGCGCGATTGCCGCTGGCTGAACCGACGAGGCAAGTTTAGGAGCCCGGATCGGCCGGATATATGGCGGTTCCAGGCCAGCTGTGTTCCTGATTTCGTTAGAGTGGGCGACGTGCGGCGCCCGTGGTGGCCGGTTTTGACTTGCATGGGCCGCGCGGCATGCCGATCGATGAGGGGTGCGCAGCAGTTCCATCGGGCCCGATGCGCACGCGACGTCCGGCAGGCAGACACATGCCCGCCCGACACGACTAATCGTCGAAGCGCGGGAATGCTTGCTGGCGCTTGAGGTCCTTCAGCCAGTCCTTGACGTTGGCCGGATCGTCGAACTCGCGCAGCGTCAGGTTCAGGTCGTGGATGCTGCGCTGCGTGCCCGCGATGTCGCGCGTGAGCATGCGCATGACGGTATCGGGCGCGACCTTGACCGACGGCGCGATACCGTAAGTCCGCCGGAAACCGGCCTCGACGTCCTGGATCTCCTGATCCAGCTCGCGAAGCTGATCTTCCAGGATGCCGTTGTAGCGCGCGAGCCGATCTTCGCCGAGGCCGTTGATCGCGTGCCGGTCGATCTGTTCGATCTCCAGTTGCAGTTCCAGCAGTTGCAGGAGCTTGCCGTTCGCATAGGCGTGATTGACCCGCTGCATCAGCACGGTCTTGCGTGCCTGTTCGCCGGGATCTGTTTCGCGATCGGGGTGCAGCACGCTCGCGAGCTTGCGATAGACCTCGCGGATCGACCGGCTCGCTTCGGCCTGCTCGGATTCGCGCTTCGCCAGCGCGGCCGATTGGCGGGGCGCTTTCTTGCGCTTGGCGCGCTGTGCCTCGCGGGCCGCGTGCTCGGCCATGTCGCGCTCGAACTGTTCGTCGAGTTCGGCCTGCATGCGCGCCATGAGTTCTTCAGGCGACAGCGCGTCGAGATCGTCTTCCGTTGCCACGCCAGGCGGCGATTCCGGCTTCGGCTCGGCTGCTGCGTGGCTGCCGTGATCGGTGACGCTGTGCCGCGCGTGGATGGCCTTCAACTGCGCGTCGTCGCTGAAGTCGAGCAAGTCGCCCGCCATGTTGGCGATCATCCCGGAAAGCGTGCTTTGTTCGGCCTTGCTCAATCCCTTCTGCAGATACGCATCGTCGAGCTGATTGAGCAACCGGATCCGCAGCGCGGTCGACGTTTGTTCGAGCGGCAACAACTCGTCGACGAATTTCTTCTGGAAGGCTGGCATCACGGCTTCCCACGCGCCGAGCCGCTCGCGCCGCTTCTCGATCTGCTGGACGAGCGTATTGAACGCCTTCTGGGCTTTCGACAGGCTGGCTGCCTCGTGGCCGGGCGCGATGGCGACCGTTGTTCCGCGACGTGCGGTCAAGATGAATGTCCTCCGGCCGCGGCAGGACGCGCGGCAGGCCGGTATTTTAGCCGGATGTCCTGCGGGGTCGCCCGGATGGGCGTTCACCCCCGCAGCGACCGGCCGCGCGTCAGCGCTTCACCGCTGCCACCGCCGGTGCGCCCGAATACGTGCCCGGCGCGCCGCTCGACCCGTAGGCCGCTTCGGTGTTCTTGCGTTCGGCGAGGCGCTTGGCGGCCAGGCGCTCCTGCGCGGCGACGATGTCGTCCGGATAGTTGCCGCCGTCGCCGGCAGCGGGGTCGTAGCCGACCGATTCGAGATCGAACAGTTCCTGGCGGACCTGGGCGCGCGTGAGCGTCGAGTGCGACGACTGCGCGTACGACGCGGACGGGGCGGCGAGAAGAACGGTGGCGGTAGCGGCAACGGTGGCGATGGTGACGATGACGGATTTCATGATTTCCTCATACGGTTTCGTTGCGGTTCGGCGCGACTGCGGCAGGCCGGACCGATGGGGAGGTTCAGGCGCCCGGAACGGCCGGATACACGGCGATTCCTGGCGCGCTGTGTTGGGGAATGCGCGAGCGTGGGCGATGCGCACCGATGCGATCAAGCATCGGCGATGGCCGCGATGGCCATTCCAGCCTGGACGACGCCGGACGACCGCGGTGCGGCGAGCGACGGCAGCCTGAAGCGCGCGGTCGCCAGATCGACGAACGCGCGGACCTTGCCGGGCAGGAATTCGCGGCCCGGGTACACGAGCGAGACCGTGACGCTGTCGTTCACGATCCGGTAGTCGTCCAGCACGCGGGTCAGCGTGCCGATGCGCAGGTCGTTCGCGACCAGGTACTCGGGAAGCAGTGCGACCCCGCTGCCGGCCAGCGCGAGCTGACGCTGCATCAGTGCGCTGTTTACCGTGATCGGCGCGTCGAGCGCGATGGTGTCGATCGTGCCGTTCGGGCCGGCCCACCGGCAGGCGTGTGCACGCGCAAGGCCGACGATCCGGTGCGCGGCCAGATCGGCCGGCCGGCACGGCGTCGCGCCATCCAGCAGATAGGCGGGCGACGCGACGGCAACGAGCGGCGCATGGACAAGCGTGCGCGACACGACGGCAACCGACGTGATCATCGTGTCGGCGACGATGCCGGCGTCGAATCCGCCACCGACCAGGTCGACTTCCGATTCGGTCAGCGTGATGTGCAGCCGCACGTCGGGATGGCGCGACTGATAGTCGGCGAACAGGCCGGCGAGTTCCGGCGACATCACGCTGTGCAGCACGACGACGTTCAGATCGCCTGCGATCCGGCTCGATGCCTGCGTGGCGCGCGATTCGATTTCAGCGAGGTCCATCAGCAGCGCACGGCACCCTTCCGCGTAGCGGACCCCGATCTCGGTGAGCACGGTCTTGCGTGTCGAGCGTTGCAGCAGCTTGACGCCGAGGTGCGATTCGAGATCGCCGACATAGCGCGTCACCAGCGACGGCGAAAGGTTCAACTGGTGGGCTGCATGAGAGAAATGGTGCGTGTCTGCAACCTTGAGAAAGACCCGCATCGCACTGAACAGATGATTCACGTCGGTTTCCGGGGAGGCGTTGAAGGGAGTGGCGTGGCCTGCCGGTTGCTTGCTCAGCGGGCCGGATGACGCTTGCGGGTTCAGCTGCCGAAGTAGACGTTGCAGAAGCTCACCGGGCCGACGCAGTCGGCGTCCGGTGCGGCCGGAGTGCTTGCCGGCGCGACACGCAGCGGAACGACGGCCCGGGTTGCGGCGAGGGGCTGCGTGCCCTTGTCGTCGCTCGGGCGTGTGGCGACTTGCGCGGTGTACGCCTGGGCAGCCGGTTGCGATGCATGGGGCGCCGGTTGCTGCTGCGCGCAGGCACTGGCGGCCACGCCCGAGAAAGCGATCAATGCAACGGCGAGACGGGTCAGGACAGGCTTTGACATTTAGGATTCCAATAATAAATAGATATGCTTTGTTTTCCGGATCGACATGGCATGCCGGAGCAGTCGAGTCGTCCTGTCGATGGCCAGGGTATGCGTCGGACCTTCTGTCGCGTCTGGTCGTCTTGACCGACGTCATGCGGAAGGTGCCTGCGACGAGAGCGCCGCGGCCTCGGCGCCGGGATTCGGCGCGACCGACTCACCTGCAATCGATGGTGAAAGGATGAAGGAAATCCCTGATCGCGTCCAAGGCGAATTTCCGATCCTGTCGATAAGGCAAAGCGATGATTCTTCCGTGCCGGAATCCATTCGATATGGATTGCGAAGCAAAATTGGAAATGCTCGACGCGTGCGAAGGCGGGCATCGCGCTCGTCATGCGGGAGCGGGTGCCGGAGGCTTGTTCGGAGCGTGTGCCGGTGCGCCGTCAGGCGGACGACGTACCCTGCGAAGTCATGCGCGGTCGAGCGTCGTGATCGTGCGAAGCGACGCCAGGCTGCCGTGCTCGAGCATCTCGTGAACCAGGCCGGCGAAGGCAGTCGACGCGACGGTGCGGTATGCGCCCTTGCGGCGCAACAGCGCGACGGTCCGCACCGGGAAGGGCGGATCGAGCGGCACGTACTGCAAGTCGCGATGCTCGAACTCGATGGTACCGGGGAGGATCGTCGCGATCTTCCCGCGACTCACGATCTTCAGCACCGCGCTGATCGAATTCGCCTGCAGCGCGACATCGGGTTGCATGCCGTAGGTCTGGAAATAGCTGTCGACATAGAACCGCGACACGAAGCTCGTCGTCAGCAGCGCGAGTGGCGTTTCGGCGAGCTGTACGGGCGTAACGGGCTCGCGTTGTGCGGTCAGCGGATGCGAACGGCCGACCACGAGCATCAGGCGTTCGGGAAACAGCGCTTCTGCCTCGATTTCGTCGTTGCGAACATCGACGAACCCGAACGCCAGATCGACCTGGTCGTCGCCGAGCGCCGCTTCTACCGCGTCGAGCGACATTTCGGTCATCTCGATCACGATGCCCGGATGGCGCTCGTGGAACAGCTCGATGACGGGCGCGACGAGATACTCGGTGAACGTCGGCGTGAAGGCGATCCGCAGCTTGCCGCGCGACAGGTCGTGCACGTCGTTCAGCGCGCGTTGCGCGGTGAGCAGGTCGTTGTGCGCGCGGCGCACGTATTCGAGGTAGACGCTGCCGAAATCGGTGAGCTGAACCATGCGGCCGCTGCGGTCGAACAGTTGTGCGCCGAGCTCGTCTTCAAGCTGGCGCACCTTCTGCGACAACGCCGATTGCGACACGCTGAGCGCCTCGGCCGCGCGTGTGAAATTGCGGTGCTCGTCGATCGCGAGCAGATAGCTGATGTTGCGAAGCAGCGGGCTGCGTTGGGTGAACTTCATTTTTCGCGGAATGGGTCGCGGGTCGCGTAGGTCCGGCATTTCGCCATTATGCGCCGCAAGGCGGGCTGCGGATCGCGATGGTGCCGGGTATTCGGCGACGATGTCAGGGTTCGTCATTGCCAGCCGCCTCCGAGTGCGAGGAACGTGGTGATCTGGTCGTCGTTCACGTCCTGCCGGGCCGCCGCAACGGCCGTTTCGGCCGCGAGCCAGGTGCGCTCGGCGTCGAGCGCCGCGAGTCCGCCGATCCGCCCGCCGCGCCGCAGTTCCTCGGTTCGCGCCATCACGTCGCGCGCCGCGTCGCGCGACGCCTCGAGGCGCTGCAGCCGGTCGAGCGCGGCCGCGTAGGTGTTGAGCGACGTCTCGGTTTCGCGCAGCGCGGTGAGTACGGTCGCATCGAAATGCGCGAGGCTCGCGCGGCTGTCGGCCCGCGCGGCGTCGATGCGGTCGCGAATCGTGCTGCGATGAAGATTCCACGTGACCATCGGGCCGATCGCGAAGCGGTTCGTCAGCGGCGTGAAGAACGCAGCCGCGCCGCCGGTCGAACCGATGCTTGCACCGAGCCTGATGTCCGGATACAGCGCGGCCGTTTCGACGCCGATGCGCGCGGTCGACGCGGCGAGCCGGCGCTCGGCCGCACGGACGTCGGGCCGGCGCTTCAGCAGCGCGCGCCCGTCGCCGGACGGAATCGGCGTCGACAGTTCGAGCGGCTTGTTGCACGACAGCAGCGCGCGATCGTAGTTTTCCGGCGGCTGGCCTGTCAGCGTCGCGAGCCGGAATGCCGCGTTCAGCCGGCGCGCCCGCAGCGGCGCGAGTTGCGCGCGGCTGTTCTCGATGCCGCCCTGGTCGCGCTGCTGCTCGAACGTCGGTGCGCGCCCGTTCGAGATCAGCTGGCGGGTGAGCGCGAGGCGGCGCTGCTGGACGTCGATCGAACGCTGCAGTACGTCGATCCGGTGGCCGGCGTTGCACAGGTCCGAGTACGCGCGCGTGACTTCGGCGCCGACGTTCACGCGCACGAGATCGCGCGCGGCGGCGACGGCGTCGTGGTCGGCCGACGCCGCTTCGATCCCGCGCCGGATCCCGCCGAACAGGTCGAGGTCGTAGCTCATCTCGAGTCCGATGTTGTAGATCTCGTGTCGCGGCGGCTCGACATGTGACAGCACCGACGCCGCCGATTGCTGCGTGTAGTGGGTTGACGCGTCGACGCCGACGCTCGGCTCGCGCGCGGTGCGCGTTGCCGCGAGCAGTGCATTGCTGCGTTCGAGGTTCGCCTGCGCGGCGCGCAGGTCGACGTTGCCGGCCAGCGCCTTTTCGACGAGGCCGTCGAGCGTCGGGTCGTTGTAGAGGCGCCACCAGCGGTCGGGCAGCGGGTCGCTCGATGCGACCGATGCACCCGCAACGAACGCGCGATTGGCGGCCGGTGCGTTCAGGAGCGCGTTCGACGGCACGCGATAGTCGGGGCCGACCTCCGCGCACGCGGCGAGCGCAACGCACAGAGCGGCGATGGCGGTCTTGCGCAGGCTTACCATGGCAGGCTCCGGCGCACCGTGATGTCGCCGGCCCGCGCATGAATCTCGACCGACGCGGTCTGCCCCGGTACGAGCCGTACGCCGGGCGGCACCGAATCGATCGCGATACGCACCGGGATGCGCTGCGCGAGCCGCACCCACGTAAACGCCGGGTTCACGTTCGCGAGCTGGGCGTCGCCGCCCGCGCGCTCGCGGTCCTCGACGCCGCCGGCGATGCTCTGCACGTGGCCGCGGATTTCGGTCGCGACGCCCATCAGATAGATGCTGGCCGGATCGCCGACATGAATCGCCGGCAGCTTGGTTTCCTCGAAGTAGCCTTCGACACGCAGCGACGTGTCGTTCACCAGTGCCATCGCGCCCTTGCCTGCGCCCAGGTACGCGCCGGGCAGCAGCCCGACGTTGGTCACCGTGCCGTCGATCGGCGCGCGGACGAGCGTGCGTTCGAGGTTCAGCGCGGCGAGGTTGCGTGCGGAGCGGGCCTGCGCAAGTGCGGCGCGCAGCTTTTCGACGCGCGTCGTGCCCTGCTGGATCGATTCCTCGGCGACCACGTCCGGCATCGCTCGATTGCGGCGGTCCTCGCGAATCGCCTCGTCGAGTTCGGCCTGCTCGCTCGCGACGTTCGCGTTGGCCTGTTCGAGTGCGATCCGGTAGCGCGACGGGTCGATCACGAGCAGAACCTGGCCCTTCGTCACTTTCTGGTTGTCGTGTACGCGCACGTCGGTGACGAGCCCGCTGACGTCCGGGGCGATCGGCACCACGTCCGAGCGCACCTTGCCGTCGCGCGTGAGCGGTTCGATCTGGTAGCGGACCCACAGCCCGTAGATCGCGCCGAGGATGCCGAGGATGATCGCGACCGTCAGCACGGTGCGCAACAGGGGAAGGATTCGCTTCATGTTCAGGAAAGGAGGCGATACGGGAAATACGCGTCGGCGAGGCGGGCGATGCCCCACCAGAGCAGGAAGAAGGCGGCCAGTTCAAGCAATGCCGGTTGCCAGAGCAGCACGCGCAGCGGCAGGCGAAGCAGCACGCCGTGCAACAGGAACGTGACGATCAGCGCGACGACGGCCCATGCCAGCGCGGACGGCAGGTAGATGCCGAAAATGTGGATCTCTTCGATCATCGCGTCGCTCCTTCGACGAGTTGCACGTGCGGGAACAGGTTGCAGCGCATGCCGACGAGCGCGAGCAGCGTGGCGTCGTCGCGGCCGGTCGTATTGCGCGCGGCTGCGCCGATCGCGCGGTTCAGCGTGCGCATCAGCGAGGCGGTGGCGGGAACCGGATGATGCGTGTCGGCGCGGGCGCGATACAGCGCCGACACTTCCTCGAGCGCGGCCTCGATCGCGACACGCGTGGGCGCATCGCTTCTGTCGAGTCCTTCGCGCACCTGGATGATGTTGCGGCCGATGCGCAGGTCGCTCAACCCGTCGACCGCGTGCAGCGCATCGCCCGAATTCGCGAACGCCATCCGCGCGGCGACCTGCCCGAGCCGGTCGACCGCGCGTGCGGTCCATGATGGCGCGTCGAGCGGCCGGCGCGGGTCGGCCATCTGCGCGAGATCGGCCCAGTTTCGGCGCACGATCCGGTAGGCGGTCCAGCGTGTGCTGGCCGAGCGGAACAGTTTGGTCACGACGAGCGTCGTGACGATGCCGCCGACCTGCGCGAGCCCCGTATTGAGGAACAGCGCGAAATCGGCCTGGAAGCGGTCGAGAAAGCCCATGGCGACGATGAAGCAGGAAAACATCGGGAGGGCGCGCGCGGTGCGCGCCGGATCGGCCTGGATGTAGCCCATCCAGATGAAGGCCGGTGCAAGCGTCAGGATCAGCATCCCGGCGCCGTCGACACGCGGCAGGATCACGAACAGGTACAGCGCCGCGAGCGGAAAGGTGACGAGCGTCGAGACGAGATAGCGGCCGATCACCGGTGCGGGATCGTCCTGTGCCGCGAACGAGCAGGTGACGAGCGCAGCGAACGCGGCGGTCGCCGAGCCGTTCGGCCAGGCGAGCAGGATCCACACCGCGCAATAGATCACGATCGCGGTGGTCGTCGCGGCGCCGGCGAGCAGCGCGAGGCCGTGATCGCGCGCGAGCTTGAAGCGGTGCGTGGCATCGGCGGGCGGCAGGTGACGCTCGAGCTCGGCATCGCTTTCCGCGAAGGTGCGCACGAGCCCGCGCGCCGCGTGCAGCGTGTCGATGAAGTCGGCCGTGCGGTCCAGCAGGTTCGCGGCGAGCAGCGATGTCCAGTTCGGATCGGCCAGGCGCTCGGCCGCCAGCGCTCGGCAACGCGCGGCGAGGCCCGCGTCGAGTGCTTCCCCCGCTTCCTGCGACGCGTGCAGGTCGTCGATCACGGCATCGACCAGCGCGGCGGTTTGCGCATCGACCGCGTTCAGCGAGCGCAACTGGTCGAGCCGGTTCGCGGCGGCCGATGCGATCGACAGCAACGTCGCGAGGCGATGCTGCAATGCCGTGACCGTATCGCGCGTGGCAAGCGCGAAGCGCTGGTCGAACGGCAGCGCCGTCGCGATCATCCCGAGTTCGGTGACGTCGGCCGCGAGCTTGCGGCGATGCTCGTGCTCGAGCCGCGTGTGGTGCGTGCCGAACGCTTCGGCGGTCCAGCGGCATGCATCGCCGAGGAACGACAGCGCGCGTTCGTGGATCACCGGCCGGTTGTTCGCGGGCTTCAGCAGCATGTGCGTGATCGTCACGCACAGGATCGCTACCGTCATTTCCTCGACGCGCGACACAGCGGTGATGAAGATGTTGGTCGGATCGTCGAGATATGGAAAGCAGATCACGGCCGAGCTGAACGCGGCCATCTGGAACAGGAACGCGCGCGGCGTGCGGTCGAGTACCGCGAGATAGATGCAGAAGCCGATCCACAGCGCGAGGCACAGCACGAGCAGCACCGGCGAATTCTGCAGATTGGGTGCGACCATCACCGTCACCAGCGCGCCCGCCGCGATGCCCGCGAGCCGGTAGATCGTTTTCGGGCGGAACGCGCCCGCCATCGGCTGCGCGGTCACGTAGACGGTCAGCAGCGCCCACCACGGGCGCGGGAAGCTGACCGTGAACGAGATCAGCAGCACCAGTGCGGCCGCGATAAACGTGCTGATCGAGAACAGGAGCTTTCTTGGATCGATGGAGAACGGGTCGCGCGGCCGAAGCGGCGCGACAGTGGCTTGCGACACGTCGGGTTCCTTTGGCGAGACTGGCGGGACTGGCGAGAGGAGAGCGGTAGCGATTGCGCTAGCGCGCGGGAGGCGGTGCGCCGCACGTCATGTCGAGCAGCGCCGGGTTGCGGCAAGGGGCATGCGGGAGGGCGGCGGGTTGCATGGAAAAAGGCGTCCACGCGAAACGGGGTGTTCTGGCAGGCATGTCAAGCACGATTGCGCGCCTTTTCCTTATTATTCAAGCACATGGCCATGCGCCGGAGGACGGCGGATGCCACGGTAACTCGGGTATGAAGGATCAGGGTTTCATTCGATTGCGATGCCCGGAATTGTGCGCTGCGGCGCGCGCGGCGTCCAAGTCGGATTTCCGACCGGCGCAATCGGTTTTACTTATCGTGCGGCATGCCGGCGTGCAAGAATGCCGATCGATGTCGGTGCGGACGAATCGGCAGACCCATCGCGGGCGCGCGATGCGCGACGTGGCGGGAATCGGTTGTACGCGCAACCGGGCAGGCCGGATGGCGTTGCGTCAGTCGCCGAACAACTGCCCCTGCCCGGAGATCACGCGCTCGAAATCGTCGCGCAGGAACGGCAGGATCGCATCGGCGACGGGCTGGAGCTGGCGGCTCAGGTAGAACGCATAGTCGATCGGCGAGCGCATGGTTTCGAGCGGCTCGGGGCCGGCCGTCGTCATCACGTAGCTGATCCAGCCGCCGCGCTGATACTGCAGCGGCCGGCCCTGCGCCTGGTTGAACTCGTCGGCGATCCGTGCCGCGCGCACGTGCGGCGGCACGTTGCGCTCGTACTCGCGCAGCGGCCGGCGCACGCGCTTGCGGTAGACGAGCTGGTCGTCGAATTCGCCGGCCAGCGTGCGTCGCACGGTGTCGCGGATGAAATCCTGGTACGGCTCGCGGCTGAACACGCGCCGGTACAACTCGCGCTGGAACTGCTGCGCGAGCGGTGTCCAGTCGGTGCGCACCGTTTCGAGTCCTTTGAAGACGAGGTCCTCGCCGCCATCGGCCGCTGCCGCGAGGCCCGCATAGCGCTTCTTGCTGCCTTCTTCCGCGCCGCGCACGGTCGGCATCAGGAAGCGGCGGTAGTGCCGCTCGTATTGCAGCTCCAATGCGCTCTCGAGCCCGAAGGTTTCGCGCAGGTGCGTTTGCCACCAGCGGTTCACGTGCTCGACGAGTGCGCGGCCCTTGGCGCCGGCTTCGTCGTCATCGTGCGCGCGGCCGAGCCACACGAACGTCGAATCGGTATCGCCGTAGATCACTTCGTAACCCTGCGCTTCGATCAGCTCACGCGTGCGGTGCATGATCTCGTGGCCGCGCATCGTGATCGACGACGCGAGGCGCGGGTCGAAGAAACGGCAGCCCGTCGAGCCGAGCACGCCGTAGAAAGAATTCATGATGATCTTCAGCGCTTGCGACAGCGGCGCATTGCGCTGCCGCTTTGCAACGTCGCGGCCTTCCCATACGCGGCGCACGACATCGGGCAGGCAGTGGGCGGTACGCGAGAAACGTGCGCCGAGAAAGCCGGGCACCGATGCGTCGTCGCCGGGATTCGCGAGCCCTTCGATCAGCCCGACCGGATCGATCAGGAACGTGCGGATGATCGACGGATAGAGGCTCTTGTAGTCGAACACGAGCACGGAGTCGTACAGCCCGGGGCGCGAATCCATCACGAAGCCGCCGGGGCTGTTCTGCCCGGTCACGTCGCCGAGATTCGGCGCGACATAGCCGAGCCGGTGCATGCGCGGCAGGTACAGGTGCGTGAAGGCCGCGACCGACCCGCCGGTGCGATCGGCCGCGAGGCCCGTCACGCTCGCGCGTTCGAGCGCGAAGGACAGCAGGTCGGCCTTGTCGAAGATGCGCGTGACCAGCTCGCAGTCCTTCAGGTTGTAGCGCGCGAGCGCCGGCTTGTCGTGATCGAAGCGGCGCTGGATCTCGTCCATCCGCTGGTACGGGTTGTCGATCGACTTGCCTTCGCCGAGCAGCGCCTGCGACACGTATTCGAGGCTGAACGACGGGAACGTCCACGTCGCGGATTTCAGCATGTCGATGCCGTCGAGGATCAGCCGGCCGGCTGCACCCGCGAAGAAGTGGTCGGGCTGCTGGCCGTGCGCGCGCCAGTCGAGCACGCTGCCGCCGCGCCCGAGCTTCAGCGGGATGCCGTATTGTTCCGAATGGGCATGCAGGATGCGCAGGTCGAACTGCACGAGGTTCCAGCCGATCACCGCATCGGGATCGTGTTCGTCGAACCATTCGTTGAGCCGCGCGAGCATCGCGGGCCGGCTGTCGCAGTAGTCGAGGCGGAAGTCGATCGCGTTTGCTGCGTCGCTGTCTTCTCCGTTCGGCGGACCGAGCATGTAGACCTGCCGTTGCCCGCAGCCTTCGAGCGCGATCGAATACAGCTCGCCGTGCACGCTGGTTTCGATGTCGAGCGACACGCAGCGCAGCGCCGGCCGATAGCCGGTGGCGGTTTTCAGCTCGGCGCCGGTCAGCGCGCCGTCGCGATCGGGCTGCCCGCGAAACTGCACGCACGCCGTGATGAAGCGCTCCATCGCATAGCGGTCGGGCGGCTGCACGTCGGCTTCATAGACGTCGACGCCGGCGGCCGCCAGGCGCTTCTGCAGCCCGGACAGATGGCGATAGCGCTTGCAATAGAGGCCGACGACCGGGCGCTGCCGGAAGTCGCGCAGCGCGAGCGGGCGCAACTCGGCTTCGCGCTCGCCGGCCAGTGCGCGTTCGGCAAGCGCCTGCTGCTCGGCCGGGATGAACGCGACGGCTTCCTGCGGGCGCAACCGCACGCGGCGCGGGCCGTGTTCGGTTGCCAGCCAGAACTCGATCTCGATGCCGGATGCGGTGTCCCGCCAGTGGCGGGTAAGGATGAAGCCCTGCTCGAACGCCGTCAAAACGCTTGCTCGTCGTGGATGCCCAGGCGGCGGATTTTAGCGCTTGGGCGGGGGGAGCGGCCGGAATGGGGG
>NZ_PTXM01000003.1:0-435799 GCF_004343765.1 Burkholderia sp. SRS-25 | reverse complement strand
CGTTCAAGGAAGCGCTGTCGCCGGAGTTCAAGGCGTACCAGGAGAAGGTGGTCGAGAACGCACGCGTGCTGGCCGAGACGCTGGTGAAGCGTGGCCTGCGGATCGTGTCGGGCCGCACGGAAAGCCACGTGATGCTGGTGGACCTGCGTGCGAAAAACATCACGGGAAAGGCAGCGGAAGCGGCGCTGGGCGCGGCGCACATCACGGTGAACAAGAACGCGATCCCGAACGATCCGGAAAAGCCGTTCGTGACGAGCGGCATTCGTCTCGGCTCGCCGGCAATGACGACGCGCGGCTTCGGTCCGGCGGAAGCGGAGCAGGTGGGCAACCTGATCGCGGACGTGCTGGACAACCCGGAAGATGCAGCGACGATCGAGCGCGTGCGCGCGCAGGTCGCCGAGCTGACCAAGCGTTTCCCGGTCTATCGCTGATCGACGATGCGCTGCCCGTTCTGCCGGCATGACGACACGCAGGTCGTGGATTCCCGCGTGTCCGAAGATGGCGCCGCGATCCGGCGGCGCCGTCGCTGCTCGGCTTGCGACAAGCGTTTCACGACGTACGAGCGGGTCGAGCTGTCCCTGCCGTTCGTCGTGAAGAAGGACGGCAGCCGCACGGAATTCGACCGTCGCAAGATCGTTGCCAGCATGCAACTCGCGCTGCGCAAGCGGCCGGTTGCTGCCGACGCGATCGACGCGGCGGTCGCCCGCATCGAATATCAACTGCTCGCGACAGGCGAGCGCGAAGTGCGTAGCGAGAAGCTCGGCGAACTCGTGATGAACGAGTTGCGCGGCCTCGATACGATCGCTTATGTCCGCTTCGCATCGGTGTATCGCCGGTTCGAGGACGTTTCCGAATTTGCCGACGTGATCGAAGAGTTCCGTCGCGCCTCTCCCGCCAAGACTCCGCGTAAGCGCTGACGCGCTGCGTCCGTTCATCGTCTTCTCCGTTGAGTCAGTTCGCGCCGATTGTGTCGGTCGCGATCGCATGCCGCCAGTCAGCCATTCGGCAAATGGTGCGTGTCCGCACGTGTCGCTACAGTCATGGCATCACCTTGGAGAAGGACGACGGCGATGGGACTGCACGCTCACCCCCTGAAAAATGTATTGCGACGCGCGGGCGGATTCACGCTCGCCGAACTGATGGTCGCCATCTCGCTGGCGGCCGGGCTCGCGTTTTATGCCGCGCCTGCGTTCGACCAATGGCGCATGCGTGAACGCGTGGATGCACGCTCGCGCATGTTGCTCGGTGCGCTGTCGTTTGCGCGTACCGAGGCGACGCGTCTCGGCGTGCGCGTCACGCTGTGCCGGGCCGGTAGTGGTAGCACCTGTCTACGTGCGGGTGAACGGTGCGATCCGGCTGAATGGTCGTGTGACTGGATCGTCAGCGGGCAGGTCGACGGGCAGTCGCGCGTGCTGCGGCGCTATCCGCGCGATGCCGAAGTGGCAGTCGCGGGTGCCGCACACGATCTTGCGTTTGCGCCGCCGGTCGGTCAGGCAATCGGTGGCATCCGGCGCTTCGAATTACGTCCGCGGCGCGACGTGTCGGGGACGGACGACGCGCATGCATCGCGTTGCGTACGAATCGCGGCAGGGGGCCGGGCACGGGTTGTCGCCGGCCGTTGCGACGCGGCATGAGTGCCATGCGCAACGCAATGCGCGGCACGTCGCTGATCGAAGCGATGCTGGCCGTCGCGCTGCTCGCGACCGTGATGCTGGCAGTAGCGGGCAGCCAGCTTGCGATGGCGCGTGCGCAGCGCGCGACGATCTGGCGTGAGCGCGCGCTGTGGCTGGCCGATGCGCGTATCGAGCGCTTGCACGTCGCTGCGCAGGCCGACGATGGCCTCGCGGCGCGGGCCGCGGCGTCGCTGCCCGGCGGCACGATGACGCGCGGTGACGGGCCGGATGGCGTTCGCTACACGACTATCGGCTGGCGCGGCGGCAATGCGGGCACCGGGCCGCGATGCGAAGCGGCGGGAAGCTCGGCGCAGCCGCCGTCGTGCGTCCGGATTCCGTATCGGGGGGGCACCGATGAACGCTGATCGCCGCATGCGTGCGCATACGTTGCTTGAAGTGTTGATTGCGATGACCGTCGGTCTGCTCGTGCTCGCGGCGGCCGGTGCGCTGTACCACGCGCAGCGCGTCGCACAGCGGCGCTCGGATGACGGGTTCCGGATGCGCGATGCGGCCGGCACAGCACTGATGCTGATCGGCCAGCAGATCCAGATGGCTGGATTTCGGCCGCTCGATATGGAAGGCGTGTCGTCGTTGCCACCGGTGTTCGGCTGTTCGATGGCGCGTGTGAAGGGAGAGGGCGCGCAGGTACGGTGCGAGCCCGTGCGCGGTGCGTCGGACGCGTTGCTGATCCGGTATGTCGGCGATGCCGTATCGACGTGGCTTACCGTGAGCGGCCAGGTGTCGGATTGCCTCGGGCAGGGCGTCAGCGCGTCCGGCGATCGTGCGCCGGTGGAGAACCGCTTCGATGTGCACACCAGCCCTTCGACGGGCGAGCCTGAATTGTATTGCGAAGGAAGCGGCCGTCCGGGCACGCCGCAGCCGGTCGTGTCGGGAATCGATCGGTTGCGGGTGCGCTATCTTCGCCGCGGCGGCACGCAGTTCGTCGATGCCGATGCCTTGCGCGGAGGCGACTGGCGCGATGTCGTGGCCGTACATGTCTGCGTGCAGGCGCGCGGCGAACCGACGGGCGAGCCGGTGCGGCACGTCGACTGCGACGGCCGCACGGTCGTTGCGCAAGACGGCCGCGGGCGTCTGACGCTCGATCGCATCGTCGCGTTGCGGAATGCTGCACGCTCATTCGACGATACGTCGCGTGATGTCACGGATGAACCCGAGGTGCCGCGATGAGCGGAACGCGGCAGACGCGGGAGAAGTCGCGGTGCGTCGCGACACGCAACATGCATGAGCGAATCGAAACACGTTGTGACGGTCCGCGGCAGGCTGCAGGTGCGAAAGTCCAAACAGCGAGCCAGCAAGCGCCACACATACGCTTGCGGTCAGCCAGCCGCGATTGGCGTCGCGACGCGGGCCTCGCATTGCCTGCGGTGATCGCCGTTGGCGCGGCGGTGGCGGCGCTGACCGGCACGTGGTTCGAAGCCGCACTGACGGAATCGCGCCGCACGCGCGCGTTATCCGATCGGCTGGTCGCATTCCACGCAGCCGACGCCGCGCTGGCAGCGTGCACCGGGCGATTGCGCCGGGGCACGGCGCCGTACATGAGCGAAGGCGAGTCGCACGCGGAGCCCGACGCGTGGCGGCGCATGCCGGCGCTGGGAGGCGCCGAAGCGTTCGCGCCATTCGCCGGATGGCCGATGGCCGTTCAACCGCCACGATGCCTGATCGAAGCGTGGCGCGGAGCGGGGCCAGCCGGCGGCCGCGCTTACGTCGTCACCGCGCGTGGCGTCGGTGCGCATGCATCGAGCGCAGTCTGGCTGCAGCACCAGGTCGCGATCCGTGATGGACACATCGTCGCCCTGCACTGGCGTCGCGTCGCGACGGTGCTGCGATGAACGGTCGCGCTTTCGTGTACCGCTCGGCGGGATTCACGCTGATCGAGCTGATGATCGTGCTCGCGATCGTCTCGGTGCTTGCCGGATGGGGCATCCCGTCGTATCGCGAGCATGTCGTGCGCGTTCATCGCGCGTCGGCGGTCGCCGCGTTGTACCGCGCGGCCCAATATCTCGAAACACTGGACGGTGTGCCACTCTCGGCATTGCCGACGGCGCTCACGCAAGCGCCGCCGGACGGGCGCGCGGTCTATCGACTGGCGCTCAAGCGGCCGGACCGCGACGATTCGCCGGTAAGTTATGACCTGGCGGCCATCCCGCTCGACACGGGACCGATGCGCGACGATGCGTGCGGCGCCTTCACGCTGCGTTCGGACGGCACGAAAGGCAACGTGCAAAGTGACGGCGCCGACGGACAGGTCGCGGCTTGCTGGGGTGTGCGTTGAGCTCGGAGGAAAGGCGCGTCACGGCGCCTGGCCGTGCGCGCAGGATGCCGACGACGGTCAGTCGTCGTGGGTGTCGAGACCACGCTCGTCGCGGGACTGCTTCCAGATCCGGTAGACCTCCCATGCCGCGAAACCGAGGGTACCCCACTTCAGTGCGGGGCCCGCACTCGCGCGCAGCAGCGAGCGAACGGGTTTGGCGAGCACGAGCGATGCGAGCGAGCTCAGCATCGGATACTGGTTGACGAGTTGGCCGAGGCTCGCGTTCAGGTTCTTGGCGGACTGGCTGAACTTGTTGCTGGACAGGCCGGGGATGAACACCTTGAGCCAGCTGAAGCGCGTGACGGCCTGGCGCATTTCGCCGGCCGCTTCCGCGAGTTCGAGCCGCTCGACTTCGGATCGCAGGATCAGCAGTTCCTTTCGGAGCGCGCGATGCTGTGACGCGCTCCAGTTCGATCGCGACGAATGGGAGCGGGGTGAATTGCCCGTGACGTTCTGGCTCATGGCGCGTCGGCGAAGTAGGTGGGAGGGGTGAGCGCGACTGCGTTCACGGCTTGCCGCGGAACAGTTCGCGGTCTTTCTCGAGTTCGGCGAGCGTCGCCTCGAATACGGTCGGCGCGGCGCGCAGGCCCGAGCGGGCCTTCAGTGCGCATGCGATCCCGCTCGCGGCATACAGCGCGGTGATCGCCGCGAGCGACTGCCAGCGGTAGGTATCCCAGAACGCGATCGCGATGAGCACGGTCAGGCTGATGAGCGCCATCGTGGCGAGCATCATCGCGGCGAGCCCGAGGAACAGCACGCCCATCAGGCGCTCCTTCTCCTCGGCAAGCTCGATGCCCACCAGTTCGAGGCGCGTTTGCAGAAGGCCGATCGCGGAGCCGACGAGGCGGCGCAGCGGTCCTTGGCCGGACGGCTGCGAGGTGGTGTCTGTCGTCATGGGTAAGGTGCGTGCGCGTGCAGTGTGCAGCTAGGACAAAGCCGGCCGGCGGAAACCGCCGGCTGGCTTCGACGCCCGCAAGCCGCGCGACGCGGCCCACGGGACAAAACAACGCAGAGCGCGTTACTTGCGGTTGATCAGCAGGCCGATCAGCACGCCGACGCCGGCGGCGACGCCGATCGACGTCCACGGATGCTCGTGCACGTAATCGTCGGTCGCGCGAGCGGCCTTCTTGCCTTTCTCGACCACGACGACCTGGACGTCGGCTGCCTTTTCCTTGGCCTGCTTGAGGCGCGACATGGCTTTCTCGCGCAGCTCGGCCGCACGGTCGCCCGTGCTGCTCGCAGCTTGCTTGAGCAGGTCTTCGGCGTCCGAGAGAACGGTTTTGATATCCGACATCAGTTTCTCCTTGTTGATTTCCGACATTGCAACTCCCTTCGTGCTGTCATGCTGCAGGTTCACATCGTAGCGAAACGCCTGCCTGCTGGCGAGCCGGGAAGACACACAACGGCAGTGCAAGACCGCATGGTAAACGACTTGTAATCATCAACAGAGCGGCAAACGGGGTGAAAAGTTTCCCCGCGACCGCCTGTCCGGCACCGGCACCAGGCAAAAATGACAAAAAAGTATGAATATCAAACGGAATAATCGTTCGCACGCCCCATTGCTTCCCGTAAGCTGACAGACTTTCCCGCGCCGACCCGGGCGCGGTTTCAACCAGCATCGTTCGAGGAGGGAACATCATGAGTCTGCGTCTTGGCGACATCGCACCGGATTTCGAGCAGGAATCGAGCCTGGGCCCGATCAAGTTTCACGAATGGCTGGGTGACGGCTGGGGTGTCCTGTTCTCCCATCCGGCCGACTACACGCCGGTGTGCACGACCGAACTCGGGCTGACCTCGAAGCTGAAGGGCGAATTCGAGAAACGCAATGTAAAAGTGATCGCGCTGTCGGTCGACGGTGTCGAGTCGCACAAGGGCTGGATCAACGACATCAACGACACGCAGTCGACGGTCGTCGGTTTCCCGATCATCGCCGATTCGGACCGCAAGGTTTCGCAGTTGTACGACATGATCCACCCGAACGCGAACGAAACGCTGACGGTGCGTTCGCTGTTCGTGATCGACCCGAACAAGAAGGTGCGGCTCATCATCACGTACCCGGCCAGCACGGGGCGCAACTTCGACGAAGTGCTGCGCGTGATCGACTCGCTGCAACTGACCGACAACTACAAGGTCGCGACGCCCGGCAACTGGAAGGATGGCGACGACGTCGTGATCGTCCCGTCGCTGCAGGATCCGGAAGAGCTGAAGAAGCGCTTCCCGAAGGGCTTCAACGCGGTGCGTCCGTATCTGCGCCTCACGCCGCAGCCGAACAAGTAAGCATCGGCCGCACATGAGCGCGATACCGGGCCGGCGGCCCGGTGCGCGGATCCGATGAAACACGGCCCGCCCGGCATGACTGCCGGGCGGGCCGTGTCTTTTGTGCGAACACGGTGCGGCTGCCGCGCTCGCCGTATCCGGATGATCAGAAGAATGCCTGGATGCCCGTCTGCGCGCGGCCGAGGATCAGCGCGTGGATGTCGTGCGTGCCTTCATACGTGTTGACCACTTCGAGGTTCACGAGGTGGCGAGCGACGCCGAATTCGTCGGAGATACCGTTGCCGCCGAGCATGTCGCGCGCGAGCCGGGCGATGTCGAGGGCCTTGCCACATGAGTTGCGTTTCATGATCGACGTGATCTCGACGGCCGCCGTGCCTTCATCCTTCATCCGGCCGAGGCGCAGCACGCCTTGCAGGCCGAGCGTGATTTCGGTCTGCATGTCGGCGAGCTTCTTCTGGATCAGCTGGTTCGCGGCGAGCGGCCGGCCGAACTGCTGGCGGTCGAGCACGTACTGGCGCGCGGTGTGCCAGCACGACTCGGCGGCGCCCAGCGCGCCCCATGCGATCCCGTAGCGCGCCGAGTTCAGGCACGTGAACGGGCCGCGCAGGCCGCTTACGTTCGGCATCAGGTTCTCTTCCGGCACGAACACCTCGTCGAGGACGATCTCGCCGGTGATCGATGCGCGCAGCCCGACCTTGCCGTGGATCGCGGGCGCCGACAGGCCTTTCCAGCCTTTCTCGAGGATGAAGCCGCGGATCGCGTCCTTGCCGTTTTCTTCCAGCTTCGCCCATACGACGAACACGTCGGCGATCGGCGAGTTCGTGATCCACATCTTTGCACCGGACAGCGAGTAGCCGCCGGGCACCTTTTTCGCGCGGGTGACCATGCTGCCCGGATCGGAGCCGTGGTTCGGCTCGGTCAGCCCGAAGCAGCCGATCCATTCGCCGGTGGCGAGTTTCGGCAGGTACTTCTGCTTCTGCGCGTCGGAGCCGAATTCGTGGATCGGGACCATCACGAGCGACGACTGCACGGACATCATCGAGCGGTAGCCCGAGTCGACGCGCTCGACCTCGCGGGCGATCAGGCCATAGCTCACGTAGTTGAGGCCGGGGCCGCCGTATTCCTCGGGAATCGTCGGGCCGAGCAGGCCGACTTCGCCCATCTCGCGGAAGATTTCGGCGTCGGTGCGTTCGTGGCGGAACGCTTCGGTGACGCGCGGTGCGAGCTTGTCCTGCGCGTATGCCTGTGCGGCATCACGCACCATTCGCTCTTCTTCGGTCAGTTGCTGGTCGAGCAGCAGCGGATCGTCCCAATGAAAAGTTGCAGCACTCATCGTCTCATCTCCTGTCGACCCGAGTTAGCGCTTCAGCGCTTGCTCGGGTCCCATGCTTTGCGGTCGACCCGAGTTAGCACTTCAGCGCTTGCTCGGGTCCCATGCTTTGCGGTCGACCCGAGTCAGCATTTCAGCGCTTACTCGGGTCCCATGCTTTGCGGTCGACCCGAGTCAGCATTTCAGCGCTTGCTCGGGTCCCATGCTTTGCGGTCGACCCGAGTCAGCACTTCAGCGCTTCCCCCGGACCTCATGCTTTACGGTCGGTCCCTGATTCAGCCGGGTTTGTTGCCTGAGAGTTTGCTTGACGGAAGTTCCGCTGTGCGGAACAATGTTTTGCAAATCGAACCCAGTGTAGCACCAGATGACACTTTCAACCATCGACGAAACCACGATCGACGAACGCAAGTTCGTCGTCGCGCTCGCGCGCGGGCTCGACCTGCTGCGCGCATTCCGGCCCGGGGAGACGATGCTCGGCAACCGCGACTTCGCGGAGCGCACCGGGCTGCCGAAGGCGACGGTGAACCGGCTCGCCTACACGCTGACCGTGCTCGGCTACCTGCGTTACGACGAGACGCTCGGAAAGTATGCGCTCGACGCCGGTGTGCTGTCGCTCGGCTACGCGCTGCTGTCGGGCTCGGGCACGATCGACCTTGCGCGGCCGCACATGCAGGCGCTCGCGCGCGACATCGGCGCGGCCGTGTCGCTCGGTTGCCGCGACGGGCTCGACATGATCTATCTGGAGACGATCCGCAGCGAGACGGCGCTGACGCTCGGGCTTGCCCCCGGTTCGCGGCTGTCGATGCTGACGAGCTCGATGGGGCGCGCGTACCTGGCCGTGCAGCCGGAAGACGTGCGCCGCGCGCTTTATGCGGAGCTGCATCGTGCGGCCGGCGGCGCGGCCGACGCCGATGCGCTCGTCGCCGCCGCGCAGCAGGCGGTGGCCGAGTTCTCGTTGGGGGGCTGTTGCTATTCGTTCCGGGCGTGGCACATGGATGTCAACGCGGCGGCCGTCCCGTTTCGCGAGCCGCGCGAGGGGCGCTGGCTGATCCTGAGCTGCAGCGGCCCCGCATCGTCGATGGACGAGGACGTGTTCCGTACGCAGGTCGGGCCGAAGTTGAAGGCGCTCGCGCAGCGGCTCGGGCAGACGGCCTGAGCGAGGGGGCGTGAACGGCAGGGGGCCGTCGCCGGTACGGTCGGCAGCGTACGAGCGCGACACCGCGGCCGGTTGTGCCACCGACGAACCGCGCGCATGATCGTTCGCCAGCTCACCGACGAAGAGGCTTGCCATGTCTCACACAGAATCGATGGAAGGCGGATGCGCATGTGGCGCGATCCGGTACCGGATCACCCATGTTCCGGCCGATGCCGGTTTTTGCCACTGCCGGCTCTGTCAGCGCACGACCGGCGCGGCGGTCGTCGCGTCGGCATCGATGCCGATCGACGCGTTCGAATATCTGCAAGGCGAGCCGACGGTGTATGTGTCGAGCGCGTGGGGCGAGCGGCGCTTCTGCGGCCGTTGCGGCGCGCAGCTCGAATACCGGCTCAGTGATGCTCCCGGGACGGTCGAGGTCAATTACGCGACGCTCGACGACCCGTCACGGCTGCGTCCGGCCTGGCATGTCTGGTATGGGGATCGCTTCCCGGGCATCGAGATCGACGACGATCTGCCCAAGTACGATGATGGTGGAAGGGCGTAAGCGGTAGGTAAGCGCCGACATCGACGGTGCCGGAAACGAGGCGCACACGTTCCCGCGAAGCCGGTCTTTTGACGAGGCGGGCACCATACCGCCGGACGTCGGACGACGAGGCAAGCCACGCGGCCCGATCCCTCGTTACATCACCTGCATTCCACTTTCGGCACGTGACGCCCCGTATGTGCGGAGCCCGTCATCCACCGAGGCTCAGGCCGTCACGACCTTCGCAAACACGGGCCCCTGCATGAACCGCACGTCGTACTGCCGCAGCAGCTCGCACTGTGTTTCGTCGACGACGCCGTCGAAGATCAGCGGAATCCGCACGCGCTGCGCATACGCGACGAGCGCCTTGACCATCCCGTCGCGCAACGCGATGCCCGCATCCATCTTGATGTAGTCCGGGCGCGCCATGTCCGATTCGACCGCGAGGATCCGGCCCGGGTCGGGCAGCTTGTCCGCGACCTTGAAGCCGTGATGCTGGTAGCTGCGGGTCAGGTAGCCGAGGAAGGTCTTGTGCGCGACCGCGACTGCCGGCAGCTCGATCACGATGCGCTCGGTCGGCAGCCCGAAGCGCTGCAGCACCGACGAGAAATGCTTGCCGTGGTCGTACTTCACGCTCTTCAGCAGCCGTTCGTGCACACGCAGGAACAACAGCCCGTGACGCTGCGCGCCGAAGAAGTTGATCGCGTGCAGCGCGCGCGACAGGCGGTCGATCGCGACGAGTGTCTGGTCGTCGATGGCCGAGTCGACCGGATCGTGCGGCGCGCCCGTGACGACCGTCACGGCCTGGAAGCCGAGCTCGTCGCCGTAGCGCTCGATCGCGTCGGCGAACGACGTCGATTGCGGCGCACCGGGCATCGTCACGTCGTAGATCGGTTCGTAGGCGCTGCCGAGCGTGCGCTCGGGCAGGTTCGCGCTTGCGGTGCCGCCATCGGCGAGCGTGAGGTGATCCCGCAGATACGGCAGTTGCCCGGCACGGGCGACCAGCTCGGGAATGGTGGGCGGAATCATCGGCGTAAGAAGGAAAAACGGCGGCCGAACGGGCCGCCTCGTAGCCTTGATATTAGCAGCGCCGGCCAAGCTCGGCTTGGCGTTTCGTTCATATGGTTATCCCGTCCTCGACGCTTCGCCTAGGGTTTACGTTGATTTCACTATTCGTAATTGGTTTTACTATTCGTAAATCCAGGATTTGTCGCCGATCAAGAAATGCGGCATGCGGGCGCCGCGAAACGGCGCCGTTCACGAATCAACAGGAAGCAAGGAGCGAGACGTGGCGGTTGACAGGAATGGCACGCGGGAGAGCGGCGCGGCGCGCCGGCAGGCGACGGGCGGGATGACGGGCGTATCGGCCCGCGCCCGGCAGGGTTGAAGCGCGGATGGCGACCATGAGCATCGATTACCAGACGCTGAAGTTCGAATACCGCCCGCGTGCGCAGGACACGACCGTTCACCCGGTGATCGTCGTCGGTGCGGGCCCGGTGGGCCTCGCGGCCGCGATCGACCTCGCGCAGCAGGGCGTGAGCGTCGTGCTGCTCGACGACGACGACACGCTGTCGACCGGCTCGCGTGCGATTTGCTTCGCGAAGCGCACGCTCGAGATCTTCGACCGGCTTGGCTGCGGCGAGCGCTTCGTCGACAAGGGTGTGAGCTGGCACGTCGGCAAGGTGTTCCTGCAGGACGAGCAGCTTTATGCGTTCGACCTGCTGCCCGAGGAAGGGCATGCGCGCCCCGCGTTCATCAATCTGCAGCAGTACTACGTCGAAGGCTACCTGGCCGATCGCGCGTTCGAGCTGCCGAATATCGATATCCGCTGGAAGCACAAGGTCACGGGCATCGACCAGTCGGCCGAACATGCGGTGCTGACGATCGAGACGCCGGAAGGCATCGCGACGCTGCGCGCGCAGTACGTGATCGCGGCCGACGGTTCGCGCAGCCCGATGCGCACGATGATGGGCCTCGAAAGCCACGGCCGCACGTTCAAGGACCGCTTCCTGATCGCCGACGTGAAGATGAAGGCGGAGTTTCCGACCGAGCGCTGGTTCTGGTTCGACCCGCCGTTCCACCCGAATCAGTCGGTGCTGCTGCATCGCCAGCCCGACAACGTATGGCGCATCGACTTCCAGCTCGGCTGGGATGCGGACCCCGTCGCCGAGAAGCAGCCGGAGCGCGTGATTCCTCGTGTGCGTGCGCTGCTCGGGCCGGACGTCGAGTTCGAGCTCGAATGGGTGAGCGTCTATACGTTCCGCTGCCAGCGGATGGAGTCGTTCCGGCACGGCCGTGTGCTGTTCGCGGGCGATTCCGCGCACGGCGTGTCGCCGTTCGGCGCGCGCGGCGCGAACAGCGGCGTGCAGGACGCCGACAATCTCGCATGGAAGCTGAAGCTCGTGCTCGACGGCCGGTCGGCCGACAGCCTGCTCGATACGTATGCGAGCGAGCGTGAATTCGCGGCCGACGAGAACATCCGCAACTCGACGCGCTCGACCGACTTCATCACGCCGAAGAGCGCGGTGTCGCGTGTGTTTCGCGACGCGACGCTGAAGCTTGCGCGCGACTGCGAGTTCGCGCGCAAGCTCGTGAACAGCGGCCGCCTGTCGGTGCCGGCGGTGCTCGCCGATTCGCCGCTGAACACGCCGGACCGCAACGGCGATGCGTTCGCGAGCACGATGCGGCCGGGCGCGGCGGCGGCCGATGCGCCGGTGCGTACGCAGGGCGCGTCGGGCTGGCTGCTGCAGCATCTGGGCAGCGGCTTCACCGGCGTGCTGTTCGGGTTGCCGGGCGATGCGGCCGCGCTCGCGCAGGCGCTCGACGGCCTCGCGCTGCCGGTGCGGCCCGTGCTCGTCGTTCCGGCCGGGCATGCGCAGCCGGTCGCGGGTGTCGACGTCGTGGAGGACGTCGACGGCCTTGCTGCACAGCGCTACGACGGAAAGCCCGGCACGTTCTACCTGCTGCGTCCCGACCAGCACGTTTGCGCGCGGATGCGCACGCTCGACCGTCAGGCGCTGGCCGACGCGCTGGCGCGCGCGACCTGCGCATGCTGAAAACGATAAAGACACCGGAGACTCCGTCATGCCCCCACTCGACACCCGCCCGCGCCTGACTGACCCGGACGCGTTCTACGAAGCGCTGATCGACATGCATCGCGATCTGTCCGACGCCGACAGCCAGCTCGTCAACGCGAAGCTGATCCTGTTGCTCGCGAACCAGATCGGTGACGCCGACGTGCTGCGCGAAGCGATGGCGCTCGCGCGCCAGGGCGTGACGCCGCCCGTGCATCCGGCCGCCGAGGTGACGCAATGAGCGCGGCGCCGGCCGACGCGCGCGTGCTCGAAGTCGAGCGCGTGATCGACGAGACCCATCGCCCGGGCTTCCACTGGATGCTGCTCGTGTTATGTGGACTGTGCCTCGTGATCGACGGCTTCGATGCGCAGGCGATGGGCTACGTCGCACCGAGCGTGATCGCCGAATGGGGCGTGCCGAAGCAGGCGCTTGGGCCCGTGTTCAGCGCGAGCCTGTTCGGGATGCTGCTGGGCGCGCTCGGCCTGTCGGTGCTGGCCGACCGGATCGGGCGGCGCCCGGTGCTGATCGGCTCGACGCTGTTCTTCGCGGTAACGATGCTCGCGACGCCGTTCGCGGGTTCGATCCCGGTGCTGATGGCGCTGCGCTTCGTCACGGGCCTCGGTCTCGGCTGCATCATGCCGAACGCGATGGCGCTGGTCGGCGAGTTCAGCCCGGCCGCGCATCGCGTGAAGAGGATGATGATCGTGTCGTGCGGCTTCACGCTCGGCGCGGCGATCGGCGGCTTCATCAGCGCCGCGCTGATTCCGGCGCTCGGCTGGCGGTCGGTGTTCTTCGTCGGCGGCGCGGTGCCGCTCGTGTTGACGATCGCGATGGTCGCGCGGCTGCCCGAGTCGCTGCAGTTCCTGGTGCTGAAAGGACGCGTCGCGCAGGCGCGCGACTGGCTCGCGCGATTCGCGCCGCAGGCCGGCATCGATGCGAATACGCGGCTCGTCGTACGCGAGCGCGCCGCGACCGGCGCGCCGGTCGCCGAGCTGTTCCGCCACGGCCGCCTGCCGGTCACGCTGCTGCTGTGGGCGATCAGCTTCATGAACCTGATCGATCTGTACTTCCTGTCGAACTGGCTGCCGACCGTGATGCGTGAAGCCGGCTATTCGCCGGGCACGGCCGTGATCGTCGGCACGGTGCTGCAGACGGGCGGCGTGATCGGCACGCTGTCGCTCGGCTGGTTCATCGAACGCTATGGCTTCGTGCGCGTGCTCTTCGCATGCTTCGCGTGCGCGGTCGTGTCGGTGGGGCTGATCGGCTCGGTTGCGCATGCGCTGCCGTGGCTGCTGGTGGTGGTGTTCGCGGGCGGGTTCTGCGTGGTCGGCGGGCAGCCGGCCGTGAACGCGCTCGCGGGCCAGTATTACCCGACGTCGCTGCGCTCGACGGGCATCGGCTGGAGCCTCGGCATCGGCCGGATCGGCTCGGTGCTCGGGCCGCTCGTCGGCGGACAACTGATTGCGCTCAACTGGTCGAACGGTGCGCTGTTCCACGCGGCCGCGGTGCCCGTGCTGTGCTCGGCGCTGTTCGTTCTCGGCCTGGCGGGCGTGACGCGGCGCAACGGCGTGCAGGCGTCGAACGCCGCCATGAATTGAGGGAGAAAGGAAAACGATGACGCTTGACCTGTCGACACCGGCGAACGCCGGCTACCAGAGCGGTTTCGCGAACGAATTCGCGACCGAGGCATTGCCCGGTGCGTTGCCGCACGGCCGCAACTCGCCGCAGCGCGCGCCGTACGGGCTGTATGCGGAGCAGCTGTCGGGCACGGCGTTTACCGCGCCGCGCGGCCACAACCGCCGCTCGTGGCTGTACCGTATCCGCCCGGCGGCCGTGCACCGGCCGTTCGAGCCGTACGCGGGCGCGCAGCGGCTCGTGTCGGAGTTCGGCGACTCGGCCGACGTGCCGCCGACCCCGCCGAACCAGCTGCGCTGGGATCCGCTGCCGATGCCGGTCGAGCCGACCGATTTCGTCGACGGGCTCGTGACGATGGCCGGTAACGGTTCGGCCGCCGCGATGAACGGCTGCGCGATCCACCTGTACGCGGCGAACCGCTCGATGCAGGACCGCTTCTTCTACAGCGCGGACGGCGAACTGCTGATCGTGCCGCAGCAGGGGCGCCTGTTCATCGCGACCGAATTCGGCCGGGTCGACGTCGAGCCGTTCGAGATCGCGGTGATCCCGCGCGGCGTGCGCTTTGCCGTCACGCTGCCGGACGGCGATGCGCGCGGCTACATCTGCGAGAACTTCGGCGCCCAGCTGCGCCTGCCGGATCTCGGCCCGATCGGTTCGAACGGTCTCGCGAACCCGCGCGACTTCCTGACGCCGCATGCCGCGTACGAGGACCGCGAAGGCGCGTTCGAGCTGATCGCGAAGCTGAACGGCCGGCTGTGGCGCGCGGACATCGGCCATTCGCCGCTCGACGTCGTCGCGTGGCACGGCAACTACGCGCCTTACAAGTACGACCTGCGCCTGTTCAATACGATCGGCTCGATCAGCTACGACCATCCCGATCCGTCGATCTTCCTGGTGCTGCAGTCGCAGAGCGACACGCCGGGCGTCGACACGATCGACTTCGTGATCTTCCCGCCGCGCTGGCTCGCGGCCGAGGATACGTTCCGCCCGCCCTGGTTCCACCGCAACGTCGCGAGCGAATTCATGGGGCTCGTGCACGGCGCGTACGACGCGAAGGCGGAGGGCTTCGTACCGGGCGGCGCGAGCCTGCACAACTGCATGTCGGGCCACGGGCCCGACGCGGACACGTTCGAGAAGGCATCGGCGAGCGACACGACGAAGCCGCACAAGGTCGACGCGACGATGGCGTTCATGTTCGAAACCCGCACGCTGATCCGGCCGACGCGCTACGCGCTCGACACCGCGCAGCTGCAGGCCGATTACTTCGAATGCTGGCAAGGCATCAAGAAACATTTCAATCCGGAGCAAAAATGAGCGACACCCAAGACTGGCGCGCGACGCTCGACCCGGCCCGCAAGAGCTGGGTCGAGACGGCGAACGATCCCGCCTGCGATTTCCCGATCCAGAACCTGCCGTTCGGGATCTTCAGCGATGCGAAGCAAGCGTTGCGTCGTGCGGGCGTGGCGCTCGGCGACCAGATCATCGACCTCGCGGCGCTCGCGCGCGCGGGCCTCGTGACGCTGCCGGCCGGCGCCGACGTATTCGCCGCGCCGACGCTCAACGCGTTCATCGCGCTGGGCCGCGATGCGTGGCGCGGCGTGCGCGTGCAGCTGTCGGACCTGTTCTCGCGCGACGACGCGCGGCTGCGCGACGATGCGGCGCTGCGTGCGCAAGTGCTCGTTGCACAGCGCGACGCGACGTTGCATCTGCCGGTCGATATTCCCGGCTACACCGATTTCTATTCGTCGAAGGAGCATGCGACCAACGTCGGCTCGATGTTCCGTGATCCGAAGAATGCGCTCTTGCCGAACTGGTCGGAGATGCCGATCGGCTACAACGGCCGCGCGTCGTCGGTGGTCGTGAGCGGCACGCCGGTGCGGCGCCCGAACGGGCAATTGAAGCTGCCTGACCAGGAGCGTCCGGTGTTCGGCGCGTGCCGCAAGCTCGACATCGAACTGGAGATGGGTTTCATCGTCGGCCGCGGCAACGCGCTCGGCGAGCCGATCGCATGCGAGGACGCCGAAGCGCATATCTTCGGAATGGTGCTGCTGAACGACTGGAGCGCGCGCGACATCCAGCAGTGGGAATACGTGCCGCTCGGCCCGTTCAATTCGAAGGGATTTGCGACGACGATCTCGCCGTGGATCGTCACGCTCGACGCGCTTGAACCGTTCCGCGTCGCGCAACCGGAGCAATCGCCGCAGCCGCTCGCGTATCTGCAGCACGCGGGCAAGCATGCGTTCGACATCGCGCTGGAAGTGACGCTACGTGAGGAAGGGGCGGCCGAAGCCACGTCGATCAGCCGCACGAACTTCAAGCATATGTACTGGACGATGGCGCAGCAGCTCGCGCATCACACGGTCGCGGGCTGCAACACGCGGGTCGGCGACCTGATGGGTTCGGGCACGATCAGCGGGCCGACGAAGGATTCGTTCGGCAGCCTGCTCGAACTGACGTGGAACGGCAAGGAGCCGGTCACGCTGAACGGTGGCGGCAGCCGCGCGTTCATCGAAGACGGCGACGAGCTTACGCTTGCCGGATGGTGCCAGGGCGACGGCTATCGGGTCGGCTTCGGCGCGTGTGTCGGCAAGATCCTGTCGGCGTCGAAGGCGTAACGCGCAACGTGGCGCACACGTGAGCACGACGGCCCGCTTTGCGCGGGCCGTCGTCGTTTTCGCAGTGTGACCTGCGTATTCGTGGACGGGCGGCGCGTGTTCGTGCCGTCGTCGTTCGGGCGGCGCGCTGCGGTGTGTCCGCACCCCAGTGTCAGACCGCGCGCTGCGGCGCGACTCGGCGCTCCCACAGCGCGGCAGTGACGAACGCCGCGACGCAGACGACCAGCACGCCGACCAGCGCGTTGCTGCCCAGTTGTTCCATCAACGCGCCGGCGACCAGCGGGCCGCCGAAGCTCGCGGCGCTCCACGACGCCGACACGAGCGAGCTCGCGGTGACGAGCGCCGCACCGCGAAAACGTTCACCGCACGCGACGAGCGACAGCGTGTAGATGCTGCCGGCCGCGGCGCCGAGCACGAACAGCAACGGCCAGCACAGCCACGGATCGGCGATCACGAACGGCAGCAGCGGCAGGCCGGCGAGCACGATCCAGCCTGCGCCGAGGTGCACGCGTTCGCGGCCGAGCTTGTCCGCGAGCCAGCCGATCGGGAACTGCATCGCGGTATCGCCGAACAGCATGATCGACGCGAGCAGCACGGCGGTCGCGCTCGCGACGCCGTGATCCATCGCGTAGAGCGGCAGCAGCGACAGCGCGAGCGTATCGAACAGCGCGAAGAAGCCGGTGCCGATGATCAGCGCGGGCATGCGCGGCAGGATGTCGAGCCAGCGGCCGTGCGCTTCGTGATGCGCGTCGTCGCCGGCGAGCGGTGCGCGCCGGATCGTCGCGAGCGTCGGCAGCGCGAGCAGGAAGAGTGCGCCGCACAGCGCGAAGCGGATGCTCGTTGCCCCGGCGATCTGGCTCACGAGCACGGGGCCCGCCATCTGGAACAGCGTGAAGTTGGTCGCGTAGATCGCGACGACGCGGCCGCGCGTCGAATCGTCGGCGAGCTGGTTGACCCATGCCTCGCCGATCGTGAACAGCAGCATCAGCGCCGCGCCGCACAGCACGCGCAGCGCGCCCCACAGGATCAGGTTCGACGTGAACTGCATCAGCGCGGTGGCGGCCGCGAGCAGCACGACCGACACGACGATCGCGCGGCGCGAGCCGATGTGTCGCGCGAGCGCGGTGACGAACGGGACGATCGCGAGGCCGCCGAGTGCCTGCGCGGCCGTCAGCATGCCGACGACGTTGGTGCCGTGTCCTGCTTCGGTCAGTGCGAGTGCGGTGAGCGGCAGCGTGGCGCCGGTGCCGAGACCGACGACCGCGACGCTCAGGATGAGTGCGAGGAAATCGCGATTAAGAATGGCTTTCATCGGCGGGGATGCTACACCGCGGACCTTGAAAGGTCCATGAAGGCCATCAGGTCCGCGTGGAGTTGTGCACGCAACGATTTCGACAGGGCGGCTTCAGACGTACTCGGTCGGCACGATCACCGGTCGACGTTCGAGCGACGCCGACCACAGCGTGAGCGCGAGCGCCGCGACGGCCATCGCGACACCGACCCATGGCAGGTTCACGAGCGACACGCCGGAGCCGATCGCCATCCCGCCGAGCCACGCGCCGGTCGCGTTGCCAAGGTTGAACGCGCCCTGGTTCAGCGTCGACGCGAGGTTCGGCGCGTCGCTGGCGCGGTCGACGATCAGGATCTGCAGCGGCGGCACGATCGCGAATGCGAGGATGCCCCACACGAAGATCGTCGCGAGCGCGGCGAACGGCAGGTGCATCGTGCCTGCGAACAGCGCGAGGACCACGCCGATCAGCGCGAGCGTCGCGATCAACGACGGCATCCGCCGCCAGTCGGCGAGCTTGCCGCCGAGCGTGCCGCCGACCGTCAACCCGAGGCCGAACAGCAGCAGCACGTAGGTGACCTGGCGCGGCGAGAAGCCCGTCACGTCCTCGAGGATCGGCGTGATGTACGTGAACACGCTGAACAGGCTCGCCGACGCGAGCACGCTGATGCCGAGCACCATCAGCACCTGCGGATGTTTCAGCACGCTGAATTCGCGTGTGATGCTGGTGTCGGGCATCGCGAGATTCTTCGGCAGGCAGACGGCGAGCGCGGCGGCCGCGGCGATGCCGATGCCGGTGACGGCCCAGAACGTCGCGCGCCAGCCGTATGCCTGGCCGAGCGCGGTGCCGAGCGGCACGCCGAGCACATTCGCGAGCGTCAGGCCGGTGAACATCAGCGCGATCGCCTGCGCGCGACGGTTCGGCGCGACGAGGTTGCTCGCGACCACCGAGCCGATCCCGAAGAACGCGCCGTGGCAGAACGCCGTGACGACGCGCGCGGCCATCAGCACCGCATAGCCCGGTGCGATCGCGCAGAACAGGTTGCCCGCGATGAACAGCCCGATCAGGCCCATCAGCGCGCGCTTGCGCGGCATCTTCGCGGTGACGATCGCGAGGATCGGCGCACCGATCGTCACGCCGAGCGCATAGCCCGACACGAGCATGCCGGCGGCCGGGATCGACACGCCGAGATCGCGCGCGACATTGGGCAGCAGCCCCATGATCACGAACTCGGTGGTACCGATTCCAAATGCGGCGACGGCGAGGGCGAAAAGAGGTAAGGGCATCGCGGTGGGCTCGGGAAAAGCCGCCGCTCGGGCTGGCGCAGGATGCGCGGTGCGGGGCGGACGGTAAGGCGAACGACAGCCGCGATTCTACTTCAGTGAAAACCCCTATGATTGGGGCCAAAACGGTTGTTGCCGGCGTGCGACGGGATTGCCCGCGTGGCGCTCACAGTGTGGGATTCGGCGGGCGTTGCGGCGTTGAAATGGGGGCGGAACGATGATGGCGGGGGCTCGTCAGGCGATGCGTTCGGGGGATCCGCCGACGCTCGTCATCGAAGCGCTTGTCGAGTCGGCCCCGGTTTCCGTTGCCGCGTCCGCCGCGTTGGCGGGCGATGAAGGTGAGCCGGCGGCATCGATCGCGGCCGGATCGTTCCAGCCGTTTTCGAACAGGCACGCTTCGATCGGCATCCGCGCAGCCCAGCGCTCCTGCTCGAGCATCGGCTTTGCGTAGAACGCGTCGACGTGCCCGACGCACAGCACGGCGATCGGCTTCGCGCCGTCGGGCATCCGCAGCAGCGTGCGCAGCGCATCGACGTCGAACAGCGACACCCAACCCATCCCGAGCCCTTCGGCGCGGGCCGCGAGCCACATGTTCTGGATCGCGCACGCGGCGGACGCGAGATCCATCTCCGGCAGCGTGCGGCGGCCGAATACGTGGCGCTCGCGGCCGTCGGCGAGCGCGACGACCAGCAGCTCGCCGCATTCGCGCACGCCTTCGACTTTCAGCCGCATGAATTCGTCCTGGCGCTCGCCGAGCGCGTCGGCAGTCGCGCGGCGCTCGGCCTCGACCAGCGCGTGGATCGCGGTGCGCAGCGCCGGATCGGTGACGCGGATGAAGCGCCACGGCTGCATGAAGCCGACGCTCGGTGCGTGATGCGCCGCGCGCAGCAGGCGCGCGAGCACGGCGGGATCGACGGGCGCCGGCGTGAAGTGGCGCATGTCGCGCCGTTCGAAAATGGCGCGGTAGACGGCGGCGATGTCGGAATCGTCGAAACGCATGGACGGGAGGGGGCGGGATAACGTCGGCGCAACGATAGCAGACGGCGCACGCGCCGCGTTACATCATTTGCAACAAAGCGCGAAATTGTTGATGCAAAAGATCGTGTTTTCAGCGGCGATCAAAAGCAAACGATTGCGGTATCGCTTGCAACCATGAAATGGCCCGGTTTCGTCGATTTCTCAGCGATTCGCCGTCACGACGTTCTGCGGCGTGCCCGCATGCCACGCCTCGATGTTCAACAGCGTGGTGTGGGCGATTTCGGCGAGCGCCTCGCGCGTGAAGAATGCCTGGTGCGACGTGACGATCACGTTCGGGAACGTCAGCAGGCGGGCGAGCACGTCGTCCTGCAGCGGCAGGTCGGAGTGATCCTCGAAGAAGAGCCCGCTTTCCTCTTCGTACACGTCGAGCCCGAGATGGCCGAGCTGGCCGCTCTTGAGCGCGTCGACCAGCGCCTGCGCATCGACGAGGCCGCCGCGCCCGGTGTTGATCAGCATCGCGCCGTGCTTCATCCGCGCGATCGTCCGTTCGTTGATCAGATGGTGCGTCGACGGCAGCAGCGGGCAGTGCAGGCTGACGATGTCGGCGTGGTGCAGCAACGCGTCGAGCTCGACATAGCGCGCGCCGAACGCGATCAGCTCATCGTTGTACGGCGGCACCGAGTGCGCGAGCACATGCATCCCGAAGCCCATCATGATCTTCGCGAACACGCTGCCGATGATGCCGGTGCCGATCACGCCGACGGTCTTGCCGTGCAGGTCGAAGCCGAGCAGGCCATTCAGCGAGAAGTCGCCTTCGCGGGTGCGCGCGACGGCGCGCGGCAGGCGGCGGTTGAGGGCGAGGATCAGCGCGACCGCGTGCTCGGCAACCGCGTGCGGTGAATAGGCGGGCACGCGCACCACCGTGATGCCGAGCCGCTCGGCGGCGGCCAGGTCGACGTGGTTGAAGCCAGCCGAGCGCAGCGCGATCAGGCGCGTGCCGCCGTCCGCCAGCCGTTCGAGGACGGCCGCGTCGACGGTGTCGTTGACGAACGGGCAGACGACGTCATAGCCATGCGCGAGGATCGCGGTTTCCGCGTCGAGGTGCGACGGCTGGAAGTGCAGCCGATAGCCGAACTGCCGGTTGGCGGCAGCAAACGAATCGTCGTCGTACTGCCGGCTGCTGAACAGGATCACGCGCACGCTGCACCTCCGAAGGCTGACGCGCGCAGTTTACTGCAGCCCCGTGACGATGTCGGAGCGGTCGGGGCCGCGCGACGGCCGCAGGAAGCCATAATCGGTGCGTTCGCTGGCCGGCTGCGCGCTGAAGTGATCGAGCGCGTGCTCGACGAAGCTGCGCGTGCGCGCCGGCACGTACTGGCGATTCGGGTAGACGAGCGACAGCTGCGTGTCGGGATCGTCGATCCGGTAGCCGGCCATCAGCCGCACGAGCGTGCCGCTGGCGAGCGCGCTGGCGACGCACGGCTCGGGCAGCACCGCGATGCCCGCGCCGGCCACGGCGGCCGCGTGGACGAGGGCGAGCTGGTTGACCGTGCAGGCCGGACGCACCGTGACGGAATGCGCGACGCCGTCGTGGCCGACCAGTTGCCACGCGGGCGCATGCTGGTGCGGCGCGAGCGTGACCCAGTCGTGGCCCGGCAGGTCGTCGGGCAGGCGCGGCTCGCCGCGTCGCTCGAGATAGGCCGGCGCCGCGACCGCGACGAACGGGTTGGGTGAAAGTGCGTGGCCGATCAGCGTCGGGTTGCCGTCCAGCCGGTTGCCCGTGACGATGCCGACGTCGTACCCGGAATCGAGCACGTCGAGCGGTCCCTCGGCGACGGTCAGCTGCACGCGCAACTCGGGATAGCGGTGCCGGAAGCTGCTGACGAGCGGCGTCAGCGCAAGCGGCGACAGCAGGCCCGACGCGACGACGCGCAGCGTGCCGGCCGGTTCGCGCACGGCATGCGCGACGGACGATTCGAGATGGTCGAATTCCTCGAGCAGCGCCCGGCACCCGTCGAGGTAGCGCACGCCGGCCTCGGTGAGCGACAGGTTCCGCGTGGTGCGGTGGATCAGCCGGGTGTTCAGGTGGCCCTCGAGCATCGCGATCGAACGCGTGACGAGTGCATTGGACACGCCGAGATGGTGCGCCGCGCGCCGGAAGCTCTGCTGCTCGGCGACGCAGACGAATACACGCATGGTCTGAATCTGGTTCATGGCTTGCGTATTTCTGGCCCGGTTGATTGATTATGGTTGTGGTTTTACGCCGCGCAACCTCGAAAGCGCATCGCGCGGCCCTCAGTTTTTCCATCGTATCGAAAAATCGTTTTTTTCGATTCCGCAGATGATTGTTCAATACAGAGCGATATCCGTCAACCTGAGAAAAGGGGCGGGTTGCGGAAAATCGAAATCGGGAGTAACGGGTTAAACGTGGCGCTGTCTCGCATGCCTGCCGTTCAAAGGCTATGTGGTATTCGACAAGTATGTCTGGTGAGAATATTGTCTATTTAATTCAATTGGTTACGAGATATTTGTGCGGTTTTTCTCAGGTATTGCCAGGAAGCGCGCCCCAATTCATGCCGAAATAATGGATGTTTTTCGAGCGTGCGAGGGTTTTGCGTATCGGATTCCGCGAGGTGATTTTCATCGCGGATCTGGTCTATTTCAATCGATACGGAAGTTGCGCTGAAGCGGCGATGTCGACGAGGCGCGCTGTTATTGACGGAGTAAATCGTGCGCTTGACGCACGAGTGGAACCGTTTCACCGCACGGCCGGCAATCCATTCTCGATCCGGACAGCTGGCATGCGGCCGGCGCACGGCCGGCTGGCCCGGTCCGGCGACCGGGCCACCGTCGCGCTGTCCGGCCGCGCGTGCCTCTTGCGCGAGGCGGCGGAACGCGGAATGATCGATCAGTTCGCCATGCAGCGCGGCGGGCTCCGTGCACTTCCTTTCCTCACCTTTTGCCAGCCATGTCCATTGATTACTCGCCGATTCCCTGTCCCGTCGTCGTGCCGCTCGACGCGATCCTGCCCGAAGAACCGCTGCTGATGATGGGGGCCGGCCCGGTCCCGATCCCGGCCGCCGTCGCGAAGGCGAACACGGTCGTGATCAACCACCTCGGCGCGACGATGGCGAAGATCATCGAGCAGGTGAAGGAGATGGCGCGCTACGTGTTCCAGACCCGCACGAAGTGGGTGCTCGGCGTCGCAGGCCCCGGTTCGGCCGCGATGGAGATGGCGATCTCGAACCTCGCGTGGCGCGGCACGCGCGTGCTGTCGATCCGCAACGGCTTCTTCAGCGCACGGATGGCCGAGATGGCCACGCGCGTCGGCGCCGACGTCGCAACGCTCGAAGTGGCCGACCGCGCGGTCGCCAGCCTCGACGAGATCGCGGACGCAATCGCGCGCGAGCGGCCCGAGATCGTCACGATCGTGCAGGGCGAGACGTCGAACACCGTATGGAACCGCGACTTGCGCGACATCGCGGCGCTCGCGAAGGCGGCCGGCGCGCTGGTCGTGGTCGACGCGGTGTGCACGCTGTCGACGATGCCGCTCGAGATGGACGCGTGGGGCATCGACGCGGTGATCACCGGCGGTCAGAAAGGGTTGTCCTCGATCCCGGGCGTGTCGCTGATCGCGTTCTCGGACGCCGCATGGGAGCGGATGAAGACCCGCCCCGAGCCGAATGCGCACTGGTGCCTCGACATGGCGCTCGCGGAGAACTTCTGGCACAACGCCGGCTATCACTACACGGCGCCCGTGTCCGGCGTGCTCGCACTGCACGAAGCGCTGCGGCTCGTCTGTGCGGAGACGCTCGAAAGCCGCTTCGCGCGCCACCTGCGCTGCTCGCTCGCGCTGCAGGCGGGCGTCGAGTCGATGGGGCTCAAGCTGTACGCGCCGAAGGACTGCCGGCTCAATTCAGTGGTCGGGATCGAGACGCCGGAAGGGCTCACGCCGGGGATGGTCTGCGGTCATATCTCGAAGCAGTACCAGGTCGAGATTTCGGGCTCGTTCGGCTTGCCGATCGTACGGATCGGGCAGATGGGCGAGCAGTGTCGCGAACACAACCTGTTCCGCACGCTGCATGCATTCGGCCGCACGATGGTCGATCTGAAGGTGCCGGTCGACCTGCCGGCCGGCGTCGCGGCACTCGAACAGGAACTGTCGCGGCGCGGCGCGTAAGCCGCGAAACGGGGAGAGGGGCCGCGCTCAGCGGCCCTGCATCGCGCGCCGGTACGTATTCGGCGTCGTGCCATGTGCGTCGCGAAAGCGATGGCTGAAGTGGCCGGCATTCGCATAGCCGCACTCGGCCGCGATCTGCGCGAGCGGCAGCGCCGTCGTGCGCAGCAGCTCGCGCGCCCGCGCGAGGCGCTGTTCGGCCACCCACGCATGCGGCGCGCGGCCGAACGACAGTCGGAACATCCGCGAGAAGTGATACTCGGACAGCGCGGCGACGTCGGCGAGTTCGCCGAGCGTCAGCGGTTGCGTCAGGTACGTGTCGATGTAGTCGCGCACGCGGCGGCGCACGGCCGGCGCGAGCCCGCCGCGGAACGACGTGTCGGTGCGGGTCGTGCTCTGCCCGCGCAGCAGCAGGCTCAGCACCTCGTGCGCAGTCTCGTTCACGCGCAGCCGTTCGTCGGCATCGTCCCAGCCGTCCAGCGCGAGCGAGCGCAGCAGCGCGGCGACGCGCGCATCCTCGAAGTAAGTGCGGTCGGCGAGCTTCAGCTCGCGCGGCTCGCGGTCGAGTTCGCGGATCGCGCGCTGCGTGAAGTGCTCGGGCAGGAAATACAGGTGGATGAAGTGCATCTCGCCGCGCACCCACCAGCGCGATTCATGATCTCCCGGCAGCGCGCAAAGCAGGCTCGGCGCGCCGTAGCGCGGCACGCGCTGGCGCTCCGTCCGGTAGCCGCCGTCGAGGTAGCACGACAGCGTGTGGTGGCCCGGCTGCTCGTAGACCGTCTCGCTTTCGTCGGTGATCCGCGTCCATTCGGCGATCGCCAGATGGTCGCCGAGCCACGCGAAGCGTTCGAGCGTCGCGTTCGCGTCGGCAAGCGTGCGGCAGACCGACTGCAGGCCGAACGGCAGATCGCCGCCAGCCAGGGCGGTGGGGTGGTCGACGGGGGGCGCGGAAAGGGAGAGGCTCATGATGGGCCGAGTATAAGCGGGCGCGCGGCGCCGCGTGCGGCGGCCCGAAAAAGACCGCAATTCCGGACAATCGGCGCGCGCCGGGCGGCGGCATAGTCGGGATCCGTTTCACCTGTTTTTTCGGATCGTTGCCGCCATGAACCTGTCGCTTTATTTCGTCACCGTGCTGATCTGGGGCACCACCTGGATCGCGATCAAGTGGCAGCTCGGCTCCGTGCCGCCGCCCGTGTCGATCGCATGGCGCTTCTGGCTCGCGGCCGCCGTGCTGTTCGCGCTGCTGCGCGTGATGCGCCGGCCGGTGCGCCCGCCGCGCGAAGCGTGGCGCTTTCTGCTGGCGCAGGGCTTCGCGCTGTTCTGCCTGAACTTCCTGTGCTTCTACTACTCGGAGCAGGTCGTGCCGAGCGGCCTCGTCGCGGTGATCTTCTCGACCGCACCGCTGCTGAACTCGATCAACGGCCGCTTGTTCATGGGCCGTCCGCTGCGGCCGTCGGCGATCGCCGGTGCGCTGCTGGGGCTGGCCGGTATCGCGTGCCTGTTCTGGCAGCAGATGGCCGGCCGCCTCGACGACCATGCGACGTGGATGGGGCTCGCGATCGCGTTTGCGGGCACGATGTGTTTCTCGATCGGCAACCTGCTGTCGAGCCGGATGCAGTCGATGGGGCTGCACCCGCTCGCGACCAACGGCTGGGCGATGCTGATCGGCGCGGCGATCCTGACCGTCGGCAGCGTGGTGGCCGGGATGCCGTTCACGCTCGACACGAGCCCGCGCTATCTCGGCGCGCTCGTCTACCTGGCCGTGCCCGGCTCGGTGATCGGCTTTACCGCCTATCTGACCCTCGTCGGCCGGATCGGGCCCGAGCGTGCCGCGTACTGCACGGTGCTGTTCCCGATCGTCGCGCTGGCCGTGTCGACGGTGTTCGAGGGCTACCAGTGGTCGCCGCTGGCGGTGGTGGGGCTGCTGCTCGTCGTGGCGGGCAATCTCGTCGCGTTCGACTTCACGCGGCGGTTGTTTCTGCGGGCCGCCTGATCGGCTTGTCCGCTACACCGGCCGAGTCGGATGCAAAAACGCCCGCGCGATGCGGGCGTTTTCCATTTGGCGGCCGGCGGCGTGATTTCCGCGACCAGCCCCCCCTTTTCATGAACAGCGCGATCAGGCCGCTGCGCCGCTTCCCTCGACCCGCGCCTGCCGCTGGTACAGCACCATGGAAAGTGCGACGCCCGCGGCGGCCGCCACCGCCGCGAACAGGAACACCTGCGGATAGCCGAACGCGCCCGCGACATAGCCGGCGAGCGGGCCCGTGATGCCGAGCGACAGGTCGAGGAACACCGAGTACGCGGACAGCGCCGCACCACGGCTCGCGGGCGGCACGAGCGCGACGGCCTCGACGCCGAGCGCCGGGAAGATCAGCGCGAAGCCGAAACCTGTCAGCGCGGCGCCGACGAGTGCGATGTGCGGCACCGGCGCGAGCCACAGCAGCAACAGGCCCGAACATTCGAATGCGAACGACACGATCGCGACGCGGAAGCCGCCGTAGGTCTTGATCGTGTTCGCGAACAGCAGGCGCGCGCCGATGAACAGCGTGCCGAACACGGTCAGCGACAGTGCGGCGTTCGGCCAGTGGCGCGCCGCGTAGTACAGCGTGACGAAGGTCGCGATCGAGCCGAAGCCGGCCGAGCCGAGCGCGAGGCCGAGGCCGTGCGGCAGTACGCGCGTGAACACGCTCGCATACGACATCCGTTCGCCGTGCACGAGCGGCACCGAAGCGATCAGGCGCGCGAGGTAGAAGCCGGCGGCGGCCAGCGCGATCACGATCACCCCGATCAGCGCCGGATTCAGCGTATTCGCGATCGCGACGCCGACCGGCGCGCCGAGCGCGAGCGCGCCGTAGGTCGCGATGCCGTTCCACGAGATCACCTTCGCGTTGTGCGTGACGCCGACCCGGCCGATGCCCCACAGGATCGCGCCGGTGCCGCACAGGCTCTCGCCGACGCCGAGCACGAGCCGGCACGCGACCAGCAGCACGAGGCTCGCGACCGGCCAGTGCGCGAGCAGCAGCGCGACGAGCAGCAGCACACCCGACACGCCGCAACCGACCAGCCCGCGCAGCACCGTCTGCTTCGGGCCGAGCGTATCGGCCAGGCGCCCGGCGAGCGGCCGCGATGCGAGCGTCGCGAAATACTGCACGCTGATCGCGCCGCCCGCGACGATCGCGGAAAAGCCGAGGTCGTCGTGGACGAAGCCCGGCAGCACCGCGAGCGGCAGGCCGATGGTCAGGTAGCAGATGAACGTGAAGCAGACGACGGACACGATTTGCAGCGTGACCGCGAACCCGCTGCGCGGCGGTGTGGCGGAATCGGTTGACATGGGGTCGGAACGAATGGACGAAGCAGGCGGAAGACGGCGAAAAAGGGAATCGGGATTTTCCCATGGAACCGGTTTTCACGCAGGTACCATTTAGTTAATCGCGACCTGATTTCAACGATGGCGGACGGTTGCGGCGGCGCAGGGAAGGGGCCGGGAGCGCCGTCTGGAAAGGCCGCCGGGCGGGCCCGGCGCTCATATCGCGTCAGTTATATGGGCCCCATGCGTGATGGGCTATGGGTTGCGAAATTTGATGGTGATAGCGTGCAAACTGTCGGAAAAACGTCGGTCGAGCGCACTGCGCGGGCCGCCTTGCCCCCATTTGAAGAACCATCGAGACATGAGTGAGCCGATCCGCTTCTACCATCGTCACGCGATCCGCGAAGTCAGCGGCGCGGACGTTACCCGCACCGTGCTGCAATACCTGCGCGAGGACGCGCATTGCACCGGCACCAAGGAAGGCTGCGCGGAAGGCGACTGCGGCGCGTGCACGGTCGTCGTCGGCGAACTGACCGACGCCGGCTCGGTCGAGTTCAAGGCCGTCAACGCATGCATCCAGTTCCTGCCGACGCTGGACGGCAAGGCGCTGCTGACGGTCGAGGACCTGCGTCAGCCGGACGGCGCGCTGCATCCGGTGCAGCAGGCGATGGTCGACTGCCACGGTTCGCAATGCGGGTTCTGCACGCCCGGCTTCGTGATGTCGATGTGGGCGCTGTACGAGAAGCACGGCCACGAAGGCTGCGCCAGCGCCGGCACGTGCGCGAAGGCGAAGGACGTGCCGACGCGCACCGAGATCGCCGATGCGCTGACCGGCAACCTGTGCCGCTGCACCGGCTATCGCCCGATCGTCGACGCGGCCGTGCAGATGTTCGAAGCGCCGGCGCCGTCGGCGCCGGTCGACACGGCCGCGCTGGCCCGCACGCTCGCGTCGCTCAAGCGTGACGAGACGTTCGACTACACGACGATCGACGGCGCGCGCTTCGCGGCGCCGCGCACGCTCGACGCGCTGGCCGCGCTGAAGGTCGAGCGGCCCGACGCGCGCATCCTGGCAGGTAGCACCGACATCGGCCTGTGGGTCACCAAGCAGATGCGCCGGCTCGACGACCTGATCTACGTCGGCCAGATCGCCGAACTGCAGAACATCGTGCACGGCCAAGACTGGATCGAAATCGGGGCTGGCGTGACGGTCGAGAAAGGGTATGCGGCGCTGGCCGGCCAGTATCCGGAACTGACCGAGATGTGGAAGCGCTTCGCGTCGCTGCCGATCCGCAACGCGGGCACGATCGGCGGCAACGTCGCGAACGGCTCGCCGATCGGCGATTCGATGCCGGGCCTGATCGCGCTCGGCGCGCGCGTGGTGCTGCGCGGCGGCGACACGGTGCGCGAGCTGCCGCTCGAGGCGCTGTATACGGGCTACCAGCAGAAGGACATGGCGCCGCACGAATTCGTCGTCGGCCTGAAAGTGCCGACCCGCACCGGCGCGCGCGAGAAGCTGCAGTTCCGCACGTACAAGCTGTCGAAGCGGTTCGACTCCGACATCTCGGCCGTGTGCGCGGCATTCGCGTTCATCGCGGACGGCGACACGATCCGCGAGCCGCGCGTCGCGTTCGGCGGGATGGCAGCGACGCCGAAGCGCGCGACCCGGACAGAAGCCGTGCTCGACGGCGCGCAGTGGCACGAAGCGACCGCGCAGGCCGCGATGCAGGCGCTCGAGCGCGACTACCAGCCGCTGTCCGACATGCGCGCGACGAGCACGTACCGCCTCGATACCGCGAAGAACCTGATGGTCCGATTCTGGCTGGAGACGCGCCCGCACGACCCGCTGCCGCCGCAAGCCCTGAATGTGCGTGAAGTGGCCGCCGAACTCGGCACCAACGCGGCGCGCGTCTGAAGACGGAGAACACCGAACATGAACCAGCAAGCAGAACCGTTCCTGAGCACCCTCGACCCGCAAGCCGACGCCGCGCAGGTCCACGTATCGCGCGCGCACGAATCCGCGCACCTGCACGTCAGCGGGCGTGCCACCTACACCGACGACATCCCGGTCGTCGCGGGCACGCTGCACGCGGCGCTCGGCCTGTCGGCGAAGCCGCACGCGAAGATCGTGTCGATGAACTTCGACGCGGTGCGCGCGACGCCGGGCGTGGTCGCCGTGTTCACGGCCGACGACATCCCGGGCGTCAACGATTGCGGCCCGATCATCCACGACGACCCGGTGCTCGCGAAGGGCATCGTGCAGTTCGTCGGCCAGCCGATGTTCATCGTCGTCGCGACGTCGCATGAAACCGCGCGGCTCGCCGCGCGCCGCGCCCAGGTCGACTACGAGGAGCTGCCGGCGATCCTCACCGCGCAGGAAGCGCGCGCGGCCGAAACCTACGTGATCCCGCCGCTGAAGCTTGCGCGCGGCGACGCGGCCGCACGGCTCGCCGTCGCGCGGCACCGCGAGTCGGGCGAAATGCTGCTGGGTGGCCAGGAGCAGTTCTACCTCGAAGGGCAGATCGCGTACGCGGTGCCGAAGGACGACGACGGGATGCACGTGTACTGCTCGACGCAGCACCCGAGCGAGATGCAGCACCTCGTCGCGCACGTGCTCGGCGTCGCGTCGCACAACGTGCTCGTCGAGTGCCGCCGGATGGGTGGCGGGTTCGGCGGCAAGGAATCGCAGTCGGGCCTGTTCGCATGCTGTGCGGCGCTTGCCGCGTGGAAGCTGCTGTGCCCGGTGAAGCTGCGTCCGGACCGCGACGACGACATGATGATCACCGGCAAGCGGCACGACTTCCATTACCGCTTCGACGTCGGCTACGACGACGACGGCCGCATCGACGGCGTCGCGCTCGACATGACGTCGCGCTGCGGCTTCTCGGCCGACCTGTCGGGCCCGGTGATGACGCGCGCGGTATGCCACTTCGACAACGCGTACTGGCTGGGCGACGTCGCCATCGCCGGCTACTGCGGCAAGACCAACACGCAGTCGAACACCGCGTTTCGCGGTTTCGGCGGCCCGCAGGGCGCGTTCGCGATCGAGTACATCCTCGACGACGTCGCGCGTTCGCTCGATCGCGATCCGCTCGACGTCCGCTACGCGAACCTGTACGGCAAGACCGAACGCAACGTCACGCCTTACGGGCAGGCGGTCGAGGACAACGTGCTGCAGGAGCTGCTCGGCGAACTCGAAGCGACGAGCGACTACCGCGCGCGGCGCGCGGGCGTGCGCGCATTCAACGCGCGCAACACCGTGCTGAAGAAGGGCATCGCGCTCACGCCGGTGAAGTTCGGCATTGCGTTCAACGTCACGCACTTCAACCAGGCCGGCGCGCTGGTGCACATCTACACCGACGGCTCGGTGCTCGTGAACCACGGCGGCACGGAGATGGGGCAGGGGCTCAACACGAAGGTCGCGCAGGTCGTCGCGCACGAGCTCGGCATCCGCTTCGGCCGGATCCGCGTGACGGCGACCGACACCAGCAAGGTCGCGAACACGTCCGCGACGGCCGCGTCGACGGGCTCGGACCTGAACGGCAAGGCCGCGCAGGATGCGGCGCGCCAGTTGCGCGAGCGCCTCGCGGTATTTGCGGCGAAGCAGTTCGGCGACGGCAAGGTCGATGCGGCCGACGTGAAATTCGGCAACGACTTCGTGTGGATCGGCGGCAACGGCGTGCCGTTCGGCGAGGTGATCGCGAAGGCGTACCTCGCGCGCGTGCAGCTGTGGTCCGACGGTTTCTACGCGACGCCGAAGCTGTACTGGGATCAGTCGAAGCTGCAGGGTCGGCCGTTCTACTACTACTCGTATGGCGCGGCCGTGTCGGAAGTCGTGATCGACACGCTGACGGGCGAGATGCGCACGCTGCGCGTCGATGCGCTGCACGACGTGGGCGCGTCGCTGAACCCGGCGCTCGACATCGGCCAGGTCGAAGGCGCGTTCATCCAGGGGATGGGCTGGCTCACGACCGAGGAGCTGTGGTGGAACAAGGGCGGCAAGCTGATGACGCACGCGCCGTCCACGTACAAGATCCCGACGGTGAACGACACGCCGCCGGAATTCAACGTGCAGCTGTTCAAGAACCGCAACGTCGAGGACAGCATTCACCGTTCGAAGGCCGTCGGAGAGCCGCCGCTGCTGCTGCCGTTCTCGGTGTTCTTCGCGGTGCGCGATGCGGTGGCCGCGGTCGGCGACTACAAGGTGAACCCGCCGCTCGATGCGCCGGCGACCGGCGAGTCGATCCTGCGTGCGGTCAGCGCGGTGCGTGCGGCACGCGCCGTCCAGGCTGTCTGAGATGAAACAGCCTCCACGGTCACTTCGTTCGCTGTCGACCGGAGTTGGCGCTTCAGCGCTTACTCCGGTCCCGTGCACGGCTCCCCCCGAGGGGGCGGTCAGCCTCCTTGGGGCGGCCCGGCGGAGACTGACATGAACGGCCCCGCACGCTCGCTCCGCACCGCGTCGACCGCGGCGTTCGCGCCGGGCACCGGCCAGCGCAACCGCGCGACCGGTACGCCGGCGCCGATGCACGTCGTGCTGTTCGGCGCCGGTCACGTCGGTCACGCGCTCGTCACGCTGCTCGGCGCGCTGCCGTGCGTCGTGCAGTGGGTCGACACGCGCGACGAGCTGTTCCCGGACGAATGTCCGCCGAACGTGCAGCCGGAGCCGACCGACACGCCGGAGGCCGTCGTCGACGCCGCGCCGCCCGGCGCGTATTTCCTCGTGATGACGCACAACCACGCGCTCGACTTCTCGCTCGCCGCGCAGATCATGCGGCGGCGCGACTACGCGTACTTCGGGATGATCGGCTCGCGTACCAAGCGCGTGAAGTTCGAGCGCCGGCTTGCCGCGCGCGGCGTCGATCCGGCGCGGCTCGTGGAGATGGTGTGCCCGATCGGCGTCGCGGGCATCGTCGACAAGGCGCCGGGCGCGATCGCGGTGGCTGTGTGCGCGGAGCTGCTGCAGGTGCGCTCGGGCATGCCGGTGGCCGATGCGAAGGCCGCCGCATCGGGACGTGCGCGCGACGACGCGACCTGCGCGCGGTAGCGCCGCGCGGCCAGCGCAGGGCCGCGCGATTTTGCATACACTGCACGACGACGCGCGGCATCGGGCCGCGCCTTATCGTGCACGTGCCATGTCCGATCATCAGGTTTATCTCGACGCGCTCGATGCGAGCCTCGTCGCCGTCGAGCGCTGGCTGTCCGGCGTCGATACCGCGCCCGAGGCGCTCGACGCGCTGCTCGCCGCGTTTTCCGCCGAATTCACGATGATCCTGACCGACGGTCGCGTCGTCGATCACGACGGCACGCGCACGCTGTTCGCGAAGCTCGCCGGCGCGAAGCCGGGGCTGCGCATCACGCTGTCGGACACCCGCGTGCTCGCGGCCGACGCGTCGCATGTGACCGTCACCTATCTCGAAGCGCAGCACGCGGCCTCGGGCGAGCTGCCCGCGCGTCGCGCGACTGCCGTGTTCGAGCGCGACGCGGCGGGCGTCGTGCGCTGGACCCATCTGCAGGAAACCTTCTGCACGGCCTGAACTCGAGCGGCCGTGCCGTGTTGTGTGCCGCGGCTCAGCGCTTGCGGCTGCGGGGAACCGTCAGCTCGTCGGACACGCTCTGCATCAGCGCGCACAGCCACGCGATGTCGGTCGGTCGGTCGGGCTGCGGATGCGTGAGCAGGTAGCTCTTGATGCGCGGGAACGGCACGGGCGGCGTGACGACGACGAGCGGCAGCAGCTGCGCATAGTGTGTTGCGAAGCGGCGCGTCGTCGTGAAGATCAGGTCCGACTGCAGCAGCACCTGCGGCACGATCCCGAAGTACGGCAGCGTCGTCACGATGCGCCGCGTAAGGCGCGCGCGTGCCAGGCCGATCTCGATCGCGTTGCGCTTGTCGCCGGTGTACGGCGTCGGCGCGACGTGCGCGGCCGACGCATACGCTTCGCGCGTGAGCGGCTCGCGTGCGAGCGGGTGCGCATCGCGCATCAGGCACACGATCGTGTCGGAGAACAGGTCCTGACGCGCGAACTGCGGGTCGGGCTTCGGCCAGTTGCCGATCACGAGATCGAGCGCGCCCGATTCGAGCGCGCCCGCGTGATCGAGTGCGGGATTCAGCGAATCGATTTCCAGATGGGCATGCGGCGCCGCGTCGCGAAAGCGCTCGATCAGCGTCGGCATGAAGAAATCGTTCAGGTAATCGGGTGCGGCGACGCGGAACGTGCGCCGCGCGGACGACGGATCGAAGTCGCCGTGCGGCGTCGCGATGAAGTCGACCTCGCGCAGCGCGCGCTGCGCGGCCTCGAGCAGCGATGCGCCGTATTCGGTCGGCACCATGCCGGATTTGCCGCGCACGAGGATCGGGTCGTTCAGCGTCTCGCGCAGCTTGCGCAGCGCGGTGCTGATCGCGGGCTGGGTCTGGTTCAGCCGCAGCGCGGCCTGCGTGACGCTGCGCTCGAGCAGCAGCGTGCGCAACACGCGCACGAGCCAGATATCGAGCGAGGCGGTACGGTCGTCGTCTTCCATCGTAGGGGGTGATTCGGATGAAGCGTAACCTTACCGCAGCCGCGCGCTGACGTGCGTGATACCGGCCATCACGGACGGCTCTTCGGCAGCGTGCTGATCCGCTTGACCTCGCGCGATTCGAGCCAGTTCGGCGTGCGTGCGCAGTACAGCACCATCGGCAGCGCGTCCTCGCCCCAGAACAGCTGCTGGTTCATCCAGAACGTCGGCACGCCGAACACGCCGAGCGCAATCGCGTCGTCGGTGTTGCGGCGCAGCTGCGCGCTCGTCTCCTCGAATTCGATCAGCTCGTCGCCGTGGCCGACGCCGACGCGTTCGCACAGCGCGGCAAACCCGGCCGGCGTCGACGGATCGTTGCCGTCATGCCAGATGAAGCGGAACATTTCCAGCACGGTCGCGATGTCGGCGCGCAGCGCGATCGCGAGGCGCAACACCTTGTCGGAATCGAACGGATGGGCGGGCGGCATCTTGAAGCGGATGCCTAGCTGCTCGGCGCGAAACAGTGCGTGACGGTACGTGAACACGCGCTTGGCGGGCACGTCCGCGCTCGAGCGTTGCCCCCAGTGGCGCTGCAGGTCGGGCAGCGACACCGCGACGGGCTCGAACGGCACGTCCGGCCATTTGTCGAGCTGTTCGAGAAGCAGGTAGGAGAACGGCGACACGAAGTCGTAGAACCAGGCGGGTTGGGCGGTATCGAGGCCGGTTGTCATGGCGATCTCCAGAGGGTGGGGCGTGCGGCGCCTGGCGGCGGCCTCCATGTTACGCGGCGGCACGCGCATGCGGCAATGATCGCGGATCGTCCGCTCACGCGGAACCGGGAGTCGCCCGAGGGGGCGTGCCGGCCGGCGGCGCGGGCTCGGCACGTGCGTGCGGCGGCCCGGCCGGCGTGTCCTGGTCGTGCGCGGTGAGCCGTTCGCGCACGAAGCCGATGTGCTCGCGCAGCACGTAGAACTGCCCGGCATAGGCCAGCGGCATCTTCATCCGGTTCACGGCTTCCTCGATGTCGTCGAGCTCGTCGAGCAACTGCACGCGCTCCTCGGCCGTGTGCTCGCCGAGCGCGCTGCGCTCGAGCGCGATCAGCGCGCCGTACCAGCGGTAGATGCGCGAGCGCACGCGCCAGCCGTACAGCGACGGCACGAGCCGCAGCCCGGGGATCAGCACGACGATCAGCGGCACGACCACGACGAGCAGCCGGTCGACGAGGCTCGCGACCCAGAACGGCAGCCGCCGGTACAGGAAGGTCTTGCCTGATTTGTAGTAGCGCGCGGCGTCGTCGGAGAGCGGGAAGCCGCGCGTGACGGGCGACGGGAATTCGCCCGCGTGCTGCAGGATCGTCGCGTGTCCGTGCACCTCGCGCGCGGCCTCGATCAGCAGGTCGGACAACGCGGGGTGCAGCGAGTCGCGCGCGACGAGCTCGATGGTCGGCGCGACCGTGTGGATGTCGGCGGGCGGCAGGTTCCGGCCGAGATCGTAGACCCCCATCGGCAGCGTGATCGCGGTCAGGTACGGAAAGCGCCGCGCGTACGCCTCGGCCTGCGTGAACGAATACACGTGCACGCCGGGCGCCCGGAACAGCTTCGCCATCACCGGGATCTGCGTCGAGTCGCCGGACAGGAACGCCGCGTCGATCTTGCCGTCGAGCAGCGCGGTGGCCGCGTCCTCGCCGGCGGTCGGCAGTAGCTCGGTCGAGCCGCCCGGCGCGATGCCGTTCATCTTCAGCAGCGCGAGGCTCAGCTCGCGCGCGCCGCTGCCTTCCGCGCCGAGCGCGAGCCGCTTGCCCTTGAAGTCGGACAGGCGCGCGACGACCGGGCCGCGATACATGATCGCGAGCGGCACGTAGCCGATGCTGCCGAGCGACACGAGGTGTTCGTCGCGCTCCTTCGGGCCGATGCCGCTCTGCACGAAGCCGACGTCGACCGGCGCGTTCGGGTTCGACAGCCGCGCGAGGTTCTGGGCGGACCCTTCGGATGACTGGACGTCGAGCGTGACGCCGTTCTTCGCGAGGATCGTCTTGTATTTCTGCGCGGCGTTCCAGTACGTGCTGCCGGGCGGCCCGGACGAGATCACGAGCGTGGACGGCGGGGCCGGCTGGATCAGCTTGACCGCGAGCCAGACGGCCGCGCCGGCGAGCAGCACGGTCGGGCCGATCGACAGCGCGAGGTCGCGCCACGACACCGCGACGAAGCGGGCGAGGATGCGGCGGGGCGGGCGAGGGCGGGCTGGTTTCATGGGGACGGCGAATGACGCTGGCGTGACGTATCGGTGACGATCGGACGGCTGTCATGGACGACGCCGGTGCTCGCGGCGATGGTACCCGGTTTCACCGGGCGTGCGTGAGCGGGGCGGCCTGGCGCGGCACCGCGGCGACAGTGGCGGGCGGCCCCGCGTCAAAAGCTTTGCGCTTCCGCGGGCGCTGGATTACATTGTGCGACGCAGCCGCGCCCGATTTGCGCGCGACCCGGCACGCAATGAGACCGGGCGCGTTCGGCCGGCGGCTGTCCGGCCCGGCCGGCCCGCTTTCGCGTGCGCCTGCCGCCAGCCCGTCTCGCCTCTCTCGTATCGCCGTGGAAAACACCGGCTGTCCCGCCCGTTCGCGCGCGGGCCGGCTGTTTTTGGGGGTAATCGGCCGTACTGTGCACGGCCGTTCCGGAGTGATAAGGAGATAGCATGAAGTCGATCGTGTTGAGAGCGTTGGGCGTCGCCGCCGTGGCGGCCTGTCTGTCGGGCAGCGTGTATGCGCAGTCGAGCGATGCCGCGGCAACGGAAGCGCCCGCGGCCGCGACCAGCGCGCCGAAGGCCGCCGCGAAGACCGCGAAGAAGGCGAACCGCAAGCTTGGCTACGCGGTGCGCAAGGCGATTTCGAAGGAAGCCGGCGTGAATGTGTCGAACCTCGTCGTGCGCTCGAAGGGTGGCGCGATCACGCTGGAGGGCACGATGCCGGCCCAGGACCAGATCGACAAGGCCGAAGCCGCAGCCAAGGACGTGAAGGGCGTGACGTCGGTCACGAACAAGCTGACGGTTCAGCAGCAGTGATGCCGGGCAGCGGCGCGTGAGCGCCGCATGCGCCCGTTTTCAGGCGGGCCCCGGCATGCCGGGGCCCGTTTGCGCTTGAGAGGCCGCAAGCCGCATGAAGCGGCGGCGGACCGATAACGATATCGAGAGGGCGGCGATGACGAGGCTCGGGTGGGGCAGGCGGATGGTTTTCGGCGCGGCGCTGGCCGCGGTCGCGATACTCGGCGCCTGTAACGGCGACGAATCGGCCGAGCGCAACCGGTTGCCCGGTTTCGTGTCCGGCAGCGTGCGCACGACGGCCTATGACGGCGCGAGCGACGACCTGCTGACGGCCGGCCTCGGCAAGACGGGCCTCGGCTCGGCGAGCGCCCCCGGCTTTGCGAATGCCGCCCGGCCGACGAGCGCCGAGCTGCGCCGTCTCGCGATCTGGTCGAACTATCGCGCACTCGTCGACATGAGCGCGAACGGCGGCTACGGCCGCTTCTGGGGGCCGAACGTCGACCTCGACGGCAACGACACGCTCGGCGAAGGCAAGATTCCCGGCACCGAATATCTCGCGTACGCCGACGACGGCAGCGGCAGCAAGAACGTCACGCTGCTCGTGCAGGTGCCCGCCAGCTTCAATCCCGCGCAGCCGTGCATCGTCACCGCGACGTCGTCGGGCTCGCGCGGCGTGTACGGCGCGATTTCCGCGGCCGGCGAATGGGCGCTCAAGCGCGGCTGCGCGGTCGCCTACAACGACAAGGGCGGCGGCAACGGCGCGCACGAGCTGATGTCGGACACCATCACGTTGATCGACGGCACGCTCGCCAACGCGGTGCTGGCCGGCACTGCGAGCCTGTTTACCGCGAACGCCACCAGCGGCGAGCTCGCCGCGTTCAATTCCCGCTTCCCGAACCGCTATGCGTTCAAGCACGCGCATTCGCAGCAGAATCCCGAGCAGGACTGGGGGCGCGTGACGCTGCAGTCGGTCGAGTTCGCCTACTGGGCGCTCAACGAGCAGTTCGCGCCCCTGATCGACGGTTCGCATCACGGCGTGCGCTATCGCGCGGGCGACGTCACGACGATCGCCGCGTCGGTCAGCAACGGCGGCGGCGCGTCGCTCGCGGCGGCCGAACAGGACAACCGCGGCTGGATCACCGCGGTCGTGGTCGGCGAGCCGCAGATCAACGTGCGGATGGCGCCGAACGCGGTCGTGCGCTCGGGCGGCCAGCCCGTGCCGTCGTTCGGCCGGCCGCTGGCCGACTACGCGACGCTCGCGAACCTGCTGGAGCCATGCGCGGCCGCGTCGGCATCGCTTGCCGACGCGCCGTCCCTGAGCGCGCTGCCGGCGGCGACCACGCAGTCGATCCGCACCCAGCGCTGCGCGACGCTCGCCGCGGCGGGGCTCGTGTCGGGCGCCGATACGCAAAGCCAGGCCGCCGACGCGCTCGCGCAGCTCCACGCGGCCGGCTACCTCGCCGATTCCGACCTCCTGCAGGCGCCGATGTGGGATTCGCAGGCGATTCCGGCGATCGCGGTCACGTATGCGAACGCGTACACGCGCTCGCGCGTCACCGACAACCTGTGCAATTTCAGCTTCGCGACGACGAACCCGGCGACGGGCGCCGTCGCCGCGCCGGCCACGTCGCCGATGCCGGCCGTGTTCGGCGTCGGCAACGGCGTGCCGCCGACGGCCGGCATCAACCTCGTGTTCAACACGGGCGCGGGCGTCGATCACCGGCTCGCCACCCCCGATGCAAGCTTCGCGGGCGCGCTGTGCCTGCGCCAGCTCTGGACGAACGGGATGCTCGGGATGCCCGCGAACGTCGACGCGGTGCGCGTGAACGCGAACCTGCAGGGCAAGCCGGCGATCATCGTGCAGGGCCGCAGCGACGCGCTCGTGCCCGTGAACCACGCGTCGCGCGCGTATGTCGCGCAGAACGGCATCAGCGAAGGCGGACGCAGCCAGCTCGTGTTCTACGAGGTGACGAACGGCCAGCACTTCGACGCGTTCCTGCCGGTGCCGGGCTTCGACACGCGCTTCGTGCCGGTTCATTACTACAACCTGCAGGCGCTGAACCTGATGTGGAAGCACCTGAAGAACGGCGCACCGCTGCCGCCGTCGCAGGTGATCCGCACGGTGCCGCGCGGCGGCACGCCGGGCGCCGCGCCCGCGCTGACGGGCGCGAACCTGCCGCCGATCTCGGCCGCGCCGGGCGCGAACGCGATCACGGTCGGCGCCGGCGCGATCGACGTGCCGCTCTGACGGCGAGCGCCGCGCGGCCCTCACGAAGCCGGACAGCCGTCCGGCTTTTTCTTTTGGGTGCCCTGGAATCGGTCCCGAACTGCCTTTTATCGGAATGGCGAGCGCCGTAACAAATTATTACTTTACGGCGATAAATCGGGACCCTAATATGCGCCGGTATTTTCACTTAATTTAATAAATTCCAGATACGAGATATTCCTTTCCGTTTAGTTAATCGATCCTTTCGATTTTATTAAATCGGCTCGAGTTGCGATTGATCGTCGTTTTGCGATTAATCGGCATCTCGCCGAGGGGGATTGTTTGTCTGTTCGAAGCGAGGCGTCCTTGTTGGTGGCGGCCCGGCGGGGCGTGCTTTTGTCGTCGATTTTGTGCATGTGCAAATGCGCTGAATGAATATGTATTGCTGCGGATTATCGAATTGTCGTTCGCAATGGAATTGATTCCATTGTGCGGTCGCAAAAAATATGGGCGGGGTAAATCATGCCGGTCGATATTCATCGATCCGGTAAAAAACTCGGAGTGCGTCGCATAACGAATGCATTCCCGGTGCGGAGCGCCGGCGCAAATGATCCTTTGCGACCGGCGGTATTTATCGTTCTGTTCGAGAGGCAATAATGACGACACGGAAGTCCTTGAAAGACGGTTTCGCGCTATTCGGAACGACACTGAGCGTGCCGCTCGCGGCGGCCGCGGCCGCTGCGCTGCTCGTCACGGGGTGCGGCGGCGACGACGGGGCGAGCCCGGCTGCTTCGGCCGCCGCCGCCGCCGCGACGTCGGCCGGCGCCAGCACGTCGGCCAACACCAACGCAACGGCCGCCGCGGCCGACCAGCCGTACGTCGACAACGACGTGTACGGCACCGGGCCGAACGACGCGGTCACGGATTCCACGGAAGGAGCGGCCGTCGTGCACCGTACGGTCACGATCGGCGGCAAGGCCATCAAGTACACGGCCACCACGGGCCACCTGACGACGATCGATCCGGTCACGTCGGCGCCGAACGCGAAGATGTTCTACGTCGCGTACACACAGGACAATCCGGACCCGTCGAAGCCGCGCCCGGTCACGTTCTTCTACAACGGCGGCCCCGGCTCGTCGTCGGTCTACCTGCTGCTCGGCTCGTACGGGCCGAAGCGCCTGCAGTCGTCATTCCCGAACTTCACGCCGCCCGCGCCGTACAAGCTGCTCGACAACCCGGACAGCCTGCTCGACCGTACCGATCTCGTGTTCATCAACCCGGTCGGCACCGGTTACTCGGCGGCGATCGCCCCGGCGAAGAACAAGGATTTCTGGGGCACCGACCAGGACGCCCGGTCGATCGACCGCTTCATCCAGCGCTACCTGACCAAGTACTCGCGCTGGAATTCGCCGAAGTTCCTGTACGGCGAGTCGTACGGCACCGCGCGCAGCGCGGTCGTGTCGTGGGTGCTGCATGAGGACGGCATCGACCTGAACGGGATCACGCTGCAGTCGTCGATCCTCGACTACGCGAACGCGCTGTCCGCACCGGGCACGTTCCCGACGCTCGCGGCCGACGCGTTCTACTGGAAGAAGACGACGCTCAACCCGACGCCGACCGACCTCGACGCATACATGGTCCAGGCCCGCAACTACGCGGACAACACGCTCGCGCCGCTCGCGCAGAAGCCGAACCCGCAGGACGGCGGCTTCGTGAACGTGCGGCTGAACCTGAACCTGCAGACCGCGCAGCAGATGGGCGCGTACATCGGCACGGACCCGACGTCGCTGATCCAGACCTTCGGCAACCCGGCCGCGCTCGGCAACGTGCCGTCGTCGGACGACAACCCGCCGTACACGTTCTTCCTGACGCTCGTGCCGGGTACGCAGATCGGCCAGTACGACGGTCGCGCGAACTTCACGGGCAAGGGCATCGCGCCGTACATCCTGCCGAACTCGGGCAGCAACGATCCGTCGATCACGAACGTGGGCGGCGCGTACACGGTGCTGTGGAACAGCTACATCAACACCGACCTCAAGTACACGTCGACGTCGTCGTTCGTGGACCTGAACGACCAGGTCTTCAACAACTGGGACTTCAGCCATACCGATCCGACCGGCGCGAACAAGGGCGGCGGCAATACGCTGTACACGGCGGGCGATCTGGCGTCGACGATGAGCGTGAACCCGGACCTGAAGGTGCTGTCGGCAAACGGCTATTTCGACGCCGTCACGCCGTTCCACCAGACGGAGCTGACGCTCGCGCAGATGCCGCTCGACCCGACGCTCAAGGCGCAGAACCTGACGATCAAGAACTACCCGTCGGGCCACATGATCTACCTGAACGACGCGTCGCGGACCGCGCTGAAGGGCGATCTCGCCAACTTCTACGACGGCATCCTGGCCAACCGCACTGCGCTGCAGCGCGTGCTGAAGCTGCAGATGCGCACGCAGCAGCTCAAGCAGCAGAAGTTGCAGCAGCAGGGGCAGTAAGCGGCACGGGCGGCTCGCGCCGCCCCGGATGGACGACAGCCCGATCGGCGCAGGCCGGTCGGGCTGTTTTCATTTGCGGAGGGTGATGGGCCGGCGCGTCGTGCGCCGGCCGCGAAATGGCGTCAAACCGTCGAGGACAGGGCGTGCGCGCCGTGTGTTACGCCAGCACGAGCCGGATGCCGACCGCGACGAGCGTCGAGGCGAGCAGGTTGCGCAGCAGCCGTTCGGGCGCGCGCGCCGACAGCAAGCTGCCGAGCACGATACCGGGCAGCGAGCCGAGCAGCAGCGACAGCAGCATCGACCAGTCGACCGAGCCGAGCAGCCAGTGGCCCATGCCCGCGACGAGCGTGAGCGGCACCGCGTGCGCGATGTCGGAGCCGACGATGCGGGTCGTCGCGAGCGCCGGATACAGCAGCAGGAGCACCGTCACGCCGATCGCGCCGGCACCGACCGACGTCATCGACACGAGCACGCCGAGCACGGCGCCCGTCAGTACGGTCGACCACAGCGTGCGCGCGGGGCTCGGTGCAAGTGGGTTGCGCGCGGCGAACGCGGTGAGCTGCGGCCGGAAGATGAGCGCGAGCGACGTGAGCAGCAGCGCGACGCCGAGCACGAGCTGGATCATCCGCGCGGTACCCGGCGCGTTCATCCCGTGCGTATGCAGCCACCACAGCGTGATGGCCGCGGCCGGGACGCTGCCCGCCGCGAGCCGGCCCGTGATGCGCCAGTCGATCGACCCTTTCAGGCCGTGGACGAGGGTGCCGGTGGCCTTGGTCGCGGCCGCGTACAGCAGATCGGTGCCGACCGCCGTTGCAGGGTGGACGCCGAACAGCAGCACGAGGATCGGCGTCATCAACGAACCACCGCCAACGCCCGTCAGGCCGACGAGGATGCCGACGAACAGGCCGGACAACGAGTACAGCAGGTCGATATGGGGAAGCGACATCGGAAGCAGGCGGTTATGGGGCGACGGTTGTGCGATGTTCGGCGGCGGCGCGCGGCCGCGGCGCGCGTCAAAGTCCGCCATTGTCGCAAATGTGGCGCGTGGATGTACGACTGCGTTAAAAATCGAAGAGGAAAGCCCGTGGGGCGGGCATCGAGCCCAAAGTAAAACGGGCGTTTGAGCAGAGCGAGGGGCGTGATGGCCGTTCTCTTCGCGACCGATCAGCCCGAAACGCCCGGTGAAGCGGGTACGAGGCCTGGCAGGTATAAAAAAGGGCGCGACAGTGCGCACCCTGGTTCGATGGCGGCGGTCGATGCCACCAGCCGCTGACCCCCGGGTCAGTGCATCGCGGGGCCGACGCCCTCGACCGCACCCTGCTGCCGGATGCGCAGCGCGAGGCCGATCAGCGCAGCGACGGCGGCGAACGCCGCGCCGAACGCGAAGGCCGCATGGTAGCCGCCGTTCAGCGCGTCGAGCGGCGCGGCATTCGCTGCCGCGAGCGCGTCGCTGCGGGCGGCCGCGAGGCTCGCGAGCACGGCGAGGCCGAGCGCGCCGCCCATCATGAACGCGGTGTTGACGATTCCCGACGCGAGCCCGGAATCGGACGGATCGACGTCGCTCATCGCGGCGAGCAGCACCGGGTTGAACGCGACGCCCGCGCCGATGCCGAGCAGCGTCATGCCGGGCAGCACATGCCAGACGAAGCCGCCGTCCACCGGCGCACGCGAGAACAGTGCGAGGCCGCACGCCGCGATCAGCAGGCCGGCCGCGATCGGGCCGCGGATGCCGAAGCGCATCACGATCCGCGCGGACAGCCCGAGCGAGAACGCGGCCATGATCAGGTTCGCCGGCAGGAATGCAAGGCCGACCTGCAGCGACCGGTAGCCGAGCACGCGCTGCATGTACAGCGCGGACAGGAAGAACCACGCGAACATCGCGGCCGCCCACAGCACGGCGATCACGTTCGCGAGCGCGACGTTGCGCGACGAGAACAGCGAGAGCGGCATCAGCGGATGCGCGGCGCGCGCCTCGATCGCGATGAACAGCGCGAGCAGCGCGACCGCAGCGCCGATCAGTGCGACGGTCTGCGTCGACAGCCAGCCGGCTTCGTTGCCGCCGACGATCCCGTAGACGGCCAGCATCAGCGACGCAGTCACGGTGATCGCGCCCGCGACGTCGAGTCGTGCGTTGCCGGCCGGCGCGCGCAGGCGCGGCAGCAGCGCGACGCACATCGCATAGACCGCGATGCCGATCGGCAGGTTGACGAGGAAGATCCAGTGCCACGACAGCGAGCTCGTCAGCAGCCCGCCGAGCAGCACGCCGATGCTGCCGCCGCCCGCGCAGACGAAGCCGTACACGCCCATCGCGCGGGCGCGTTCGCCGGGTTCGGTGAAGAGATTCATGATCAGTGACAGCGCGACGGCCGATACGACCGCGCCGCCGATTCCCTGCACCGCGCGCGCGGCGATCAGCATCGCCTGCGATTGCGCGAGCCCGCACGCGAGCGACGCGAGCGTGAAGACGACGAGGCCGGCAAGGAACATGCGCCGCTGGCCGTACAGGTCGCCGAGCCGCCCGCCGAGCAGCAGGCAGCCGCCGAACGTCAGCAGGTACGCGTTGACGACCCACACTAGGGCCGTCTCGGTGAAATGGAGGTCGGTGCTGATCGACGGCAGTGCGACGTTCACGATCGTGCTGTCGAGCACGATCATCAGCACGCCGAGGCAGAGGACGATCAGCGCATACCAGCGCTTCTCGCCGTGAATCCCGTGGGTCATGGGCTTGCCGCCTACTGATAGCTATTTGAAGGCTGCATTGTAGACGCCATCGGCGCGGGCTTCCTGCCGGTTTGTGGCAGCAGCGAAGCGTAGTCGCGCGTCCGGGCGGGGCGCGCGTGATGATGGATGCGACCGGCGTTACGAGCGCGTCGGCAACTCGCAGCCATCGGGGCCGCACGCGGCCGCGTCGCCACCGTCGAGTTCGACGATGCCGTCGCGCCATGCCTGGTCGAGCGCCTGCGCGAACGCGTCGGCCGGTTGCGCGCCCGACACCGCGTAACGGCCGCCGAACACGAACAGCGGCACGCCGCGCCCGCCGATCTGCGCGGCGCGGGCGACGTCGGCTTCGACTTCGGCGCGGTACAGGTCGCTGCGCAGCACGGCTTCGACGGCCGAGCGCTCGAGTCCGGCCTCGACCGCGAATTCGGTCAGCTCGGCGTGATCGAACAGCGACCCGTGCTCGCAGAAATACGCGCGGTACAGCCGCTCGGTCAGCGCGTGTGCGCGGCCCGTCGCTTCCGCGAGCTTCACGAGCCGGTGGCCATCGAGCGTGTCGCCGACGAGCGTGCCGGGCAGGTCGTAGCGCAGCCCGACGCTCGCGGCCGCATCGGTGACCTGGCGCAGCATCTGGTCGACCTGCGCGGGCGACATCCGGTACTTGCCGCCGAGCATTGCCTCGACCGGCTCGACGGGCTGGCCGGGCATCAGCCGGTACGCGCGCAGCGCGACGTCGACGCGGTCGGCGTGCGCGAACGCGGCGAGCGCCTCATCGAAGCGGCGCTTGCCGATCCAGCACCACGGGCAGATCAGGTCGGACCAGATTTCGACGGTGAGGGTCGGGCGGGCAGTCGGGGCGGGAGCGGTCGTCATGGGCGGTTCCGGGCAGCAAAAAAGTGTAACTGGGACTATATCACTTTGTGCTTCGACGCTTCGTCTTGCCCGGCGACCGGGTGAAACGGGCGCCCGGCGTATCACGAAGCATAGACACGGAAGCGGTGCCCCGATAGCGATTGCCGATGGCCGCCGCCGCCGCGCGTTGCGGCGCACCGGCCCGCGACGTATTGCGCTCAAGCATCGCCCTGCGTTTCCTTCAGGTGCTTGAGGTGCTTGTAGACCGTCGCGCGGCCCATCCCGAGCACGTTCGCGACGTAGTTCGCCGCGCTCTTGCCGCGAAACGCGCCCTCCGCGTAAAGGGCTTCGACGAGCTCGCGCCGGTGCTCGCGCGTGAGCCCGTTCAGCCCGACCTGCCGCTCACGCAGCCAGCCGTGCAGGAACGTGTTGATGCGCTCCTGCCAGTCGTCGCGGAACAGCTCGTCCGGCTGCGCGACGACGCCCGCGCCCTTGATGAACAGGTCGAGCGTCGCGCGCACCTCGTCGAACACCGCGATGTTGAAGTTGATGCACATCATTCCGGCCGGGTGGCCTTCGTCGTCGAACAGTACGTTGCTGACGCAGCGCATGCGGCGGCCGTCCCAGTTCAGCTTCTCGTACGGGCCGATCACGCGTTCGCGCGCGGAATGGTCGATTTCCTCGAGCGCGGAATCGTCGCCGACCTCGCGCTTCGACAGGTTGTTCGCGAGATACAGCACGGTCTGGTCGTGCAGGTCGTGGATCACGACTTCCGCGTACGGGAAGAACAGCGCGGCGATACCGTCGGCGATCGGCGCATAGCGGGTGAGCAGCAGGTCTTTGACGGGGGATTTCTTCTTGCGCATCGGGTTCGCCATCTCGGGTGGGCGGGGGCCGGGCAGCGCATCGGGCCGGCGTGCCGGCGCACCGTTGGCCGGCATGCCCGTGCGCCCGCGCGCGGCCGCCGCGGCGGTTGCGCCATTGTATCGGCCCCGCGCGCGCGTGCCGCTCATACGCGTGCCAGGTGCATGTACAGCGCGTGCGCGATCGCGATGTCTTCGAGCCCGAGGCCGATCGAGCGGAAGAATGCGTGACGGGCGTACGACGGTGCCGGGCAGGTGCCGACGACGAGCGCGGGCAGGTCGCCGGCGATCCGCGCGGCGTCCCAGCCGTGCTCGGCTGCCGCGATCTGCATCTCGCCGGCGCTCGCGGGTGTCGTGTGCCGGTAGTCGCAGTACACATCCATGTCGGGCAGCCAGGCGGGCGGGATTTCGTGTGCGCGTGCAACGTTCGTGCTGATCGACGTGACGAGCGCGGGGCGCGTGAGCATCCCGTCGCCGAGCACGGGCGTGCCCGACGACGTGCACAGCATCACGACGTCCGCGTCGCGCACGCAGGCTTCGACGCTCGCCGCGGCGCGTGCACGCGGATCGAGCTGCGCGAGCGTCGCCTGCTGCGCCGCGTCGCCGGCAAGCGCGGGCGAGTACATGCGGATCGTCTCCCAGTCGCGCAAGCCCGCCGTGTGCCGCAAGTGCGCGAGGCCGACCGCGCCCGCGCCGACGATCGCGAGACGGCGCGCGTCGCGCGGCGCGAGGCAGTCGACCGCGAGCGCGGTCGTGCCGGCCGTGCGCTCGACGGTCAGCAGCCCCGCGTCGCACCACATCAGCGGCTGGCCCGTGCGCATCGACATCAGCGCGGTCCAGGCGGTGACGATGGGTTTCCCGTCAGGCTTGCCGCCCGACACGACATACGGCGACAGCTTCGCGCCGAATACCTGCGCGTCGGCGAGCGCGCCGAGATACGTGATGAAGTCGCCGGCCTGGTCGGGAAACAGCGTCAGCGTTTGCGGCGGCTGCACCGCGCGCGCCGCGGCGAGCGACGCGAACATGCTGCGCAGCGTACCGAGCACGTCGAGCGACGGCAGGGCCGCGCGCACTGCGGCTTCGTCGACGGTCAGCGGCGGGGTCGGGACGGTTTGCGTCATGGGGACATCTCCGGTCGGGGCCGGACAGGGCCGTCTCAATTGACGGTGTCCGGCGGTGTTCGTGATGGACGAAAAGTCTAATATAGACAAACAAAATCTGGAGGACTTTTCTTTTCGAGACTTGGCGTCGTCGCGAGAATCGAAAAAAACACCGGTAAATCAAGGTCATTCCGGATACCTAGCGAATTCTGGACGTCGCATATCGGGGCACGATTCTCGTATCCCCTATAGTCTATAGTAGACTTTGAGTCTATATTTCGCGTGCAGGACACGACACGTCGCAGGGCGGTGGTTGCCTGCTTCGAATGCCGATCCGGCGCCCGACCCGGGCCATCGTGTACCGATCTTCATCGCCTCAATCCAGAACGGAAGGACCGTCATGAACTGGAAGCTCTCCCTTTGCGCCGCTGCGGCGCTTGCCTGCGTGGCCGTCACGGCCCATGCGGAACAGACCACGTTGCGCTTCGGGATCGAAGCCGCGTATCCGCCGTTCGAGAGCAAGACGCCGGCCGGCCAGCTGCAGGGTTTCGACGTCGACATCGGCAACGCGGTGTGCGCGAAGCTGAACATGAAATGCGTGTGGGTCGAGAATGCGTTCGACGGCTTGATCCCGGCGTTGCAGGCGCGCAAGTTCGATGCGATCAACTCGGCGATGAACATCACGTCGAAGCGCCGGCAGAGCATCGACTTCACGCCGGCGATCTACGTGGTGCCGATCGTGATGATCGCCAGGCACGGCTCGCCGCTGCGGCCTGACGTCGCGAGCCTGCGCGGCAAGCACGTCGGCGTGCTGCAGGGCTCGTCGCAGGAGGATTTCCTGAAGGCGCACTGGGCCACAGCGGGTGTGGCCGTCGTGTCGTACCAGGATCAGGACCAGATCTATGCGGATCTCGTCGCGGGTCGTCTCGACGCGGCCGTGCAGGAAGCGCAGACCGCGCAGGACGGTTTCCTCGACAAGCCGGCCGGCCGCGACTACCAGATCGTCGGCGAGCCGCTGAAGGATCCGGCGACGCTCGGCGAAGGCACGGGCTTTGGAATGCGCAAGAGCGACAAGGCGCTGCAGGCGAAGATCGTCGGCGCGCTCGACGCGCTGAAGAAGGACGGCACGCTCAGTGCGCTGTCGCAGAAGTACTTCAAGCGCGACATCGTCGCGAAGTAAGCACCGGCGCGCGCCGGCCGCCGCGCCGGCGCGTGCCGCATCGAATCTCGACGCAGTACGGGGAATCATGGACTTCGACGTCATCGTTCTGGGGGCCGGCATCGTCGGCGTGTCGTCGGCGCTGCATCTGCAGGATCGCGGGCTGCGCGTCGCGCTCGTCGACCGGCGCGCGCCCGGCGAGGAAACGAGCCACGGCAATGCGGGGCTGATCGAGCGCTCGTCGGTCGTGCCGTACGCGTTTCCGCGCCGGCTCGGCACGCTGCTGCGCTATGCGCGCAACCGCTCGGTCGATCTCTACTGGGACTACCGCGCGCTGCCCGCGTATGCGGGCTGGCTCGCGCGCTTCTGGCGCGAATCGTCGCCGCAGCGGCTCGCGGCCGCCGCGCGCGACCTGTTGCCGCTCGTCGCGGCGAGCGTCGTCGAGCACGACGCGCTGCTCGCGCGCACCGATGCCCAGCCGCTCGTGCACGACGGCGGGTGGATCGAGGCGTTCCGTTCGCCCGCGCTGTTCGATGCGGAAACGCGCGCGCAGCGGCGCGTGGCCGACGCGCACGGGCTGCGGATGACCGTGCTCGACGCGGGTGCGTTGCTGGCGCGCGAGCCCGGTATCGGCGACGCGTTCTGCGGCGCATTCCATTGGCAGGACCCGAAGACCGTGTCGAGTCCGGGCGGGCTGACCAAGGCCTACGCGCGGCTGTTCGAGCGCGACGGCGGCACGTTCGCGCTCGGCGATGCCAGGACGCTCGTGCAGGTCGATGACGGCTGGCAGGTCGGTACCGAGCACGGGCCGATCTCGGCGCGCTCGGCCGTGGTGGCGCTCGGGCCGTGGTCCGATCACGTCTTCGAGCCGCTTGGTTACCGGATTCCGCTGCGCGCGAAACGCGGCTACCACATGCATTACCGGCCCACGCGCGCGCCGTTGAACGTGCCCGTGTGCGATACCGAGGCAGGCTTCGTCGTCGCGCCGATGGACGGCGGCCGCCTGCGGCTCACGACCGGCGTCGAGATCGCGCTGCGCGGCGCACCGCCGTCCGGTGTGCAGCTCGCGCGCGCCGAGCCGCTGGCGCGCGATGCATTCGGCATCGGCGAGCGGCTCGATCCCGAACCATGGCTCGGGATGCGGCCGTGCACGCCCGACATGCGCCCGGTGATCGGGCCTGCGCCGCGCCATCGGCACCTGTGGTTCGCGTTCGGCCATTGTCACCACGGGCTTACGCTCGGCCCCGCAACCGGACGCCTGCTCGCCGAAATGATGACGGGCGCGCCGACCTATATCGATCCCCATCCGTACCGGCCCGCGCGCTTCGGCTGATCCGGCGGCGCGCACTGCGTCGCGCGCGCCGGCGTTCACAATGTTTCATTTTGCTATCCGAATCATCGGAAATCGCGCAATCGGAAATGATCTGCGTAATCGTCGAGAAAGATAATCGCGAAATAAAGAAAATCAGAAAATCGGCGATTGAGCAATGAATTTTCATATTGCTGAAATGCGTAAAGTGCGGCCGCTCGTGACGGTGTGACGCGCCGTTGCAGCGGATGCTCCGGTGTTACGCGGAATGTACCGGAACACGTTACCGAGGGGCTCGCAAACGTTACGTTACATCCGTGTTCCATCGGCCTTTTTCATCAGATGATTGCGGCGCCAATGCCGTGAATTTCGTCTGAAATCGATTAAAAAAGCGTTATTGAAGGTCAATAGACAGACGAATCAATCCTGTTTTTCGAATTGGCACACTTCGTGCAATCCGTCCCCATGCTTTATCAACGTTGTGCCAACCGAGATGGGGAAAATAAAGATGGGACACAATCTGAAATTGACGGGTGCAGCGCTGTCGGTCGCGACGGTGTTCGGGGTACTGGCTTCGGGTTCCGCGATGGCGGGGGCCCTTGATGCGCTGCCGATTCCGCAAGTGATCGTCAACCCGCCGACGAACAGCGTGTCGGTCGGGTTGGTCGCGACGGGTACGTCGCCGCTGGGCTCGGTCACCGTGGCGGCAGGCGGGGCGGGCGCGATCCAGACGTCGCTGGGCGATCCCGGCCAGGTACTGTCGGGCGCCGTGGGGGCGGTGACCGGCGCACTTGGCGGTGGCGGCGGCACGGTGCAGCCGCTCGCGCCGGTCCAGGGTGTGCTGAATCAGGTGACGGGTGCGTTGGGCGGCGGCAACCCGGCGGGTGCGTTGACCGGTGCGCTGAATACGGCGACGGGGACGCTGAGCAATGCGGTTGGCACGGTAACGGGGGCACTGGGTAATGTCGGCGGCGGCTCGAATCCGCTGGCACCGGTTCAAGGTGTCGTGAGCCAGGTCACGGGCGCTCTCGGTAGCGGCAATCCGGCAGGCGCACTGACCGGCGCCCTCGGCACGGTGACGGGTGCGCTGGGTGGCATCGGCGGTGGTTCGGATCCGCTGGCGCCGGTGCAAGGTGCTGTCAATCAAGTAGCGGGTGCGCTCGGTGGCGGCAACCCCGCTGGTGCATTGACCGGCGCACTCGGCACGGTGACGGGCGCACTGGGCGGTATCGGCGGGGGTTCGAATCCGCTGGCGCCGGTGCAAGGCGTCGTCAATCAAGTGACGGGTGCGCTCGGCAGCGGCAACCCGGCGGGCGCACTGACCGGCGCACTCGGCACGGTGACGGGTGCACTGGGCGGCATCGGCGGCGGCTCGAGCCCGCTGGCGCCGGTACAAGGTGTCGTGAATCAAGTAACGGGTGCGCTCGGTGGCGGCAACCCGGCTGGTGCACTGACCGGCGCACTCGGCACGGTGACGGGCGCACTGGGCGGCATCGGTGGCGGCTCGAACCCGCTGGCGCCGGTACAAGGTGTCGTGAATCAAGTAACGGGGGCGCTCGGTAGCGGCAACCCGGCGGGTGCGTTGACGGGTGCACTCGGCACGGTGACCGGTGCGCTGGGTAATGTCGGCGGCGGGTCGTACCCGCTGGGCGCAGTTCAAGGCGTCGTCAATCAAGTAACGACGGCGCTCAATAACGGTAACCCGGCCAGCGCGTTGACGGGGGCACTCGGTACGGTGGCGAGTGAACTGGGTGCCGGCAATCCGGCAGGCACGGTGACCGGTGCGATTGGCAACGTGACGGGGGCGCTGGGCGCATTGGGCGCTCTCGGCGGCGGCGCGGATCCGCTGGCTCCGGTTCAGGGCGTGGTGAATCAAGTAACGGGCGCACTGGGTGGTATCGGCGGCGGTTCGAACCCGCTGGCACCGGTTCAAGGTGTCGTCAATCAAGTAACGGGCGCGCTCGGTGGCGGAAACCCGGCGGGTGCGTTGACCGGCGCACTCGGCACGGTGACGGGCGCACTAGGCGGTATCGGCGGCGGTTCGAACCCGCTGGCACCGGTCCAAGGCGTGGTGAACCAGGTCACTGGCGCGCTCGGCAGCGGCAACCCGGCTGGCGCACTGACCGGCGCACTCGGCACGGTGACGGGCGCACTGGGCGGCATTGGCGGCGGCTCGAACCCGCTGGCGCCGATCCAGAGCGTCGTCGACCAGGTCACGGGTACGCTCGGCAGCGGTAACCCGGCCGGCGCGCTGAGCAATGCGGTCAACACGATCACGGGCACGCTCGGCAACGTCGGTGGCGCGGGGAGCCCGCTTGCGCCGGTGCAAGGTGTCGTTACGCAACTCGCAGGCACGCTCGGCAACGATCCGGCCGGTGGGCTGACGAACGCGCTGAACTCGGTGACGGGTGCGCTCGGCGGCTCGAACCCGCTGGCGCCGGTGCAAGGCGTCGTGAACCAGGTCGTCGGCACGCTGTCCGGCGCCGGTGGCGGCAGCCCGATCGCGCCGATCACGAACCTCGTCAGCGGCCTGCAGAACGCACTGCCGACCGGTGCACTCGGCTCGGTGACGGGCGCACTCGGCAACCTCGGCGGCTCGAACCCGCTGGCGCCGGTGCAGGGTGTCGTGAACCGGGTCGTCGGCACGCTCAGCAACAACAATGCGGTCGGCACGGCCACGAACGCACTGGGTAACGCGGTCGGCTCCGTCGTGGGCGCACTCGGCAACCTCGGCGGCTCGAACCCGCTGGCGCCGGTGCAAGGCGTCGTGAACCAGGTCGTCGGCACGTTGTCGGGCGCGGCGGGCAACAGCCCGATCGCCCCGATCACGAACCTCGTGAGCGGCCTGACGGGCGGCAGCAACCCGGCGGGCGCACTGACCGGTGCGCTCGGTTCGGTGACGGGCGCGCTCGCGAACGGTCCGGTCGCACTCGGGCAGGCGGCCGGCGCGCTGACGGGCGCGGCCGGTTCGACGGCAGCGGCCGGCGGCAGCCTGCTCGGCTCGGGCGCGAACGCGGCAGGCGGCACGGCGGGCGCAGTCGGCTCGCTGCTGACGACGGGCGCCAACGCGACGGCGACGGTCGTCAACGCGGTCGGCACGACGGTGGGCACGGCGCTCGGCTCCGCGCCGGGCCTGTCGGTCACGCCGCATTCGGGCAACAGCGCGCCGGGCAACCCGCTCGCGCCGGTGTCGTCGCTGCTCCAGTCGCTCGCGGGCGCACTGCCGAAGTAACCGGCCGCGCACGCACGGCGGAGCCGGATCGGCCGCCGTGCGCAACGGGCCGCACGACGCGGCATGACAGCAATGTCATGCCGCGTTGTCTTTTGGTGCCCCATTTTTCTTTCGCCGCACGAATGGCTGCCGCCGCCGAAGACGACGCTTGCCGGCCGGCGTGGAATAACCGGTCGCCTCCATCCGTTTACATACCGAATCCCGGTAGCGCCGGCCGGCGGGATAATGGTCGTGACGAAACCGATCATCCCGGCCGGTGCCGCCGTGTCGCGATGCCGTGTCAAGGAGAAAGGGCATGAAACGGATACTCGTCGCCGCCGCGCTGACGGTGGCAATCGTACGGCCGGCCGCCGCGGAACCACCGCGAGCCGGCGATGGAAAGCTGGTCGACGAAGATCACATGACGCTGTACGTGTTCGATCGCGATGCGCCCGGCAAGAGCGCGTGCGACCGCGCGTGCGCGACGAACTGGCCGCCTGCGCTTGCCGACGCGTACGACAAGGCAACGGGCGCGCTGAGTGTCGTCACGCGTGACGACGGCGGCAAGCAATGGGCGTACCGCGGGCGCCCGCTGTATCGCTGGAAGCTCGATCACAAGCCCGGCGACGCGGGCGGCGACGGGATCGGCGGCATGTGGCACGTCGCGCGACCGTGACGACGGGCGGTGGGGCGGTGGGGCGGTGCGCGAGGCATCCTGATGAGCTACGAATCGGATCTGCTGGTGTGGTTGCCGCATCTCACGCGTTATGCGCGCGCGCTGACGGGTGACCGGGCCTGGGCAGACGATCTCGTGCAGGACACGCTCGAGCGAGCGCTGAACCGCCCGCCGCGCGACGGCGGCAACCTGCGCGCATGGCTGCTGACGCTGCTGCGGCACCGCTTCATCGACCAGTTGCGCGCACGGCACGAGATCGCGGTCGACGATGCGACGGCGCCGTGGCAGACGATGGCTGCACCGGCCGGCGAAATCGGCGGGCTGGTGCTGCGCGACGTGCAGCGTGCGCTGTACCGGCTGCCGGTCGAACAGCGCGAGGTGCTGCTGCTGGTCGCGCTCGAGGAATTGAGCTATCGCGATGCCGCGGAGGTGCTCGGCGTCCCGGTGGGGACGGTGATGTCGCGGCTTGCACGGGCGCGCGGCCATATGCGCGCGCTGTTGTCCGACGAGCCGCCGGCGCACGGTACGGCTGCATTACGGGTGATCGGGAAGACATGATGGACGATCCGCACAAGCCTTCGAACGAGCGGGATGACGATGCGTCGGCGCAACTGCTGTCCGCGTTGCTGGACGGCGAGCTGTCCGGGCACGAGCGTCGCGAGGTGCTCGAGCGCGTGCTGGCCGATCCGGAGGAGGCCGAACGACTCGCGCACTATCGAGCGCAGCGCGATGCGCTGCAGGCGCTGTTCCCACTGCCGGCCGCCGCGCCCGCGCTGTTCGTGCAACGCCGGGCGCCGCGCCGGCGCGGGATCGCCTATGCGTTCGCGGGGCTCGCGGCCGGGCTGCTGATCGGTGTCGCGCTGCATGCGGGCTGGGTGGCGTTCGGCGGTGAACCGGCGTTCGCCGCGCGTGCGGATGTCGCCTATGCGACGTACGTGGCCGACCGCGACCATCCGGTCGAGGTCGGCGCGGGCGACCCCGACCATCTCGTCGCGTGGCTGTCCGCGCGTCTCGGGCGGCCCGTGCGTGCGCCGTCGCTTGACGAATACGGTTACCGGTTGCTCGGCGGCCGGCTGCTCCCCGGCGAAGCGGGGCCGGCCGCGCAACTCATGTATCAGCGCGCGGACGGCGAGCGCGTGACGCTGTACATGACGGCCTACGACACACGGCGTCTCGCGCCGCAGGCGATGTCGGCCGCCGGCCGCTACACCTATTTCTGGTCGGATCGCGGGATGGGCTACGCATTGTCCGGCCAGGGCGACGAACGGCGCCTGCGCGAACTCGCGATCGACGCGTGCGGCGCGCTAGGCGGCCCGACCGATGCGTGGAAGGGGTGACGCGCGCGGCGCCGGCAGGGAGCACGTGATGAAGACGACGATGACGAAGGGGCTCGTGCCGATGCTGGTGCTGGCGGCGCTCGCCGCGGGCACGGCGCTTGCGCAGGCGGACGGTGACGCGCCGCTGCGCGTACCGGTCGACGCCGACGGCGTGCAACGGGTGGCGATCGTCGGCGGCAGCTATTTCTTCCGACCGAACCACGTGATCGTGCGGGCGCACGTGCCGGTCGAGTTGACGGTGTCGGCGGAGCCCGGCCCGGTGCCGCACAGCTTCGAAATCGATGCGCCGCAGGCTGGCATCGCGGTGCGCACCGAGCTCGGCACGACGCCGAAGACGTTTCGCTTCACGCCGTCGCAGCCGGGCCGGTTCGCCTACTATTGCACGCATCGGCTGCTGTTTTTCAGGAGCCATCGCGAGCGCGGGATGGAAGGCGTGCTCGATGTCGAGGCGGCGCCGTGATCGCCGCGTTGCTGGCCGCGAGCCTGATAGGAGCGAGCATGACCGCCGATCCCGTGACCGTCGCGCAGGCGCATTTCGACCACGTCCGCTCGTATCGCGCGACGATCCGCTCGTCCGCGCGCGGCGGCGAGCGCACCGAGATCCGTTACGCGTACCTGAAACCGGGCTTCGTCCGGATGGATTTCGTGTCGCCGCATCACGGCGCGGTGCTCGCGTACGATCCCGGCGACGGCAAGGTGCGGTTGCGTCCGTTCGGCGCGCATGCGCCGCCCGCGCTGACGCTGTCGCCTTCCAATCCGCTCGTGCGCGACCGCAGCGGCCACCGGGTCGACCGGTCGGACGTCGGCGAACTGCTGCGCAACGTCCATGCGCTGCAGGAAGGCGGCGCGACGGTGACCGAAGGCGAGGAGGCCGTCGGCGGCCGCACTGCGCTGCGCGTGTCGGTCACGGGCGCGCCCGCGCATGCCGTCGACGGCGTGCATCGCTACCGGCTGTGGCTCGATACCGAGGACGGCTTTCCGCTGAAGGTCCTCAGCTTCGCGGACGGCGACGACGTGCCGCTCGAAACCGTGACGCTCGACGACGTCGAGATCGACGTCGCGTTTCCCGAACGTTTCTTCGCACCCTGAGCGGTGCGCTGAATCATGTCCGTGACGGGCATGCCGGAGGCTGCATGGCGGAATACCGGTTCTCGACGATCTGGCGCGTGGACGCGCCGCTCGCGGCGGTGTGGGACGCGATCTACCAGGTCGACCGCTGGCCCGACTGGTGGAAGGGCGCCGTGCGCACCGTCGAGATCGAGCCGGGCGATGCGCGCGGCGTCGGCGCACTGCACCGGTACACGTGGAAGGGGGCGCTGCCGTACCGGCTGACCTTCGACATGCGCGTGCGACGCGTCGAGCCGCCGCATGTGCTCGAAGGCCGTGCGAGCGGCGCGATCGAAGGCGACGGATGCTGGTCGTTCATTGCCGACGGCGCCCGTACGATCGTGCGCTATGACTGGCACATCTGCACACGCTTGCGCTGGATGAACCGGCTGGAGTGGCTCGGTCGCCCGTTGTTCCGATGGAATCACGACGTCGTGATGCGTGAAGGCGCGAAGGGGCTCGCGCGGCTGCTGGGCGCGGCGGTCGAGACGGAGGGCCGGACGTTCCGGCCGCTGCCGGATGCGGGCTGCGCCGATGCCTGAACGCGGGTGAACGTGAGGAAAAGCGCGTAGCGGCGTGCCACGCCGCTCAGCACGCGTACGCCATCACCGCGCCATCCACCACCAGTGCGACACGTTCGCCGACGGCCGGACACCGGTGTCCCGGCACGCGTGCGCGCACGCGCACGTCGCCATCGGCATCGAGGCGCAGGAGCACGTCGGCGTCCTGGCCCGCGAACTGCGCGGCTTCGACACGCGCCGTATCGGCGTGCGTGAGCGGCACGATGCCGATCTGCTCGGGACGCAGCATCGCATCGGCCGGCCCGTACGGCAGCGGCGCGACGAGCGGCAGGTCGCCGAGCGCGCAGGCGATGTGCGTGCCGCGCCCGCGGCCGGCGAGCAGCACCGCCTGCCCGACGAACGACGCGACGTCGCGCGTGACGGGCTGACGATACAGCGTCTGCGGCGCGGCCGTCTGCACGAGCCGGCCATGCCACATCACGGCCACTTCATCGCCGAGCGTCATCGCTTCGGGCTGGTCGTGCGTGACGAGCACCGATGTCGCGCCGGCTGCGGCAAGTGCATCGGCGACTGCGCTGCGCGTTTCGTGGCGCAGCGACGTGTCGAGCGCCGAGAACGGTTCGTCGAGGATCACGAGCGACGGTTCGGGCGCGAGCGCGCGTGCGAGCGCGACGCGCTGCTGCTGCCCGCCGGACAGTTGCTGCGGCGCACGGCTCGTATACGACGCGGGCAGCCCGACCATCTCGAGCAATTCGTCGACGCGATGATGGCGGCGCCGCGCCGCACGCGGCAACCCGAACGCGATGTTGTCGGCCACCGACAGATGCGGAAACAGCGCGCCTTCCTGCGGCACGTAGCCGATCCGCCGCTGTTCGGGCGGCAGGTGCACGTCGGGCGCGGCCACGCGGCGCCCGTCGATTTCGACGGTGCCGCGCTCGGCGCGCTCGAAGCCGCACAGCACGCGCAGCAGGGTCGTCTTGCCGCTGCCGGACGGGCCGAGCAGCGCGAGGCGCGAGCCGCGCCGCACCGTGAGGTCGATGTCGTGCAGGACGGTATGCGATCCGAACGATTTGGACAGGCCGTGGATGCGTAGTTCGCTCATGGGCGGTTCCGGGGAAAAAGGGCGGCGCTCAGTCGCGCACTGACGCGCGGCCGAGCAGCAGGAACAGTAGTCCCGATGCGCCGAGCGACAGCGCGACGAGCAACGCCGCGTAGGGCGCCGCGGCGGCGAATGCGAGCGTCGCCGTATCGCTCCACACCTGCGTCGGTCCGGCGCGACTTCGTCGCTGCCCGTCGTGGCGAGCGGTTGCGCGGTATCGCCGCGCGTCATCCGCGCGGCGGCGTCGGTCCAGGTTTTCAGCAGCGCGATGACATCCGCGCGCTGGGCTGTCGTCAGGTCGAGCATCGCGAAATACGCGTGGCGCTGCTGCGGCGTCGCGATGCCGCTCTGGTGCTTGCCGTAGAACGGCTCGACGTCGTCATGCGCGAAAGCGGGCGCGGGCGCGGCGGCGGGTGCATCCGCCGCCTTCGCGGCCGGGATCGACGCCGCCGCGAGGCCGGCGGCCACCGCGGCGCGCAGCGTTGTCGAACGGTAAGCGCCGTCTTCCGTTCGGTCAAACGAAACTTGGCGGTCGATCGTAAAGTGCGCGGTAGCGCTTCTCCTGGTCCCGCCACGCCGGCAGAACGAACCAGTACATCGAAGGTGTTGCCCGGACGGACCGAAAGCGCCGACGCTCTTTGCTTTAGTGCGGCGACGTCAAGATGCGTAGCCGCCGATCGGCGCATGAACTGCGGGCGTTGATTTCCCGCATGTACACAACGATTCACAGGGGCGGCACGGCCAGCCCGCCCCGCGTGCTTAGTGGCGGTTCATCGTGTGGTGGTGATGGCGATGGTGATGATGCACATCTGCCGCGCTCGCTACGCCAGCAAATGCAAAGGCGATAGCGGCAATGACGGTCATTTTCAGCAGCTAAAGGTCTCCGGCAAGTTGATCGATCAGACACGACGCTGTGTCTGATCGATCAACGATCCGCCGTTCGCTCTCGTTGACGCAAAATTCCCGCTTGATATTTGTTGTCAATGTACGCGCCTGCGGCCCGCTCGACGTACGCTCTCGCGGTTGTTCGATCGCACGGTGCCGACGAATGATCGACCCGGAAAATGATCAATATTACTAATTGTGACAATCGTTCAAATCTCGCCGTGTGCGGGCGGGTACCATCGTCACTGCTCTGTTGCTGGGGCACTTCCCCTCGGATTTGACGCCAAGCTCGCGCTTGGCTTTTTTTCGGGACAGTGAGTGATGCCACCGCAGATGCGATTGAGGTTTGTCGAAGGAAGGGGTTTGCCGTCGCGACGCGCGAGCGTTCAATGCGCGCACGTCACGTCTTGCCAACGGTAGTTTCGTCGCAATCGGCGGCACCCGGGTTGATGCACCGGTGACCAACGCGCGAGGTGTCGATGGCAATTGGGTAAACGAATTGCCTCGAGGCTGCCCGGTGCGATTCGAGAGTCCGTGAGCTGATTCGCCAGTGCGAATCGATCGAAACATTTGGTCTGACGATGCAGTGACGACGCAATGAATAAAGCGATGCTCAGCCTGTGCGGTCTGGTGATCGGTGGACTTGTCGTGACACTGGTGATCGTCCTCGAAACGGTACCGACACCGCAGGCAAAAATCATGCAGGCTGCGGCAAAACAGGTGAAGGTGAAGTGACGATGCGTGTTTTGTTGACACTGTGGGGGAGCGCAATCGCACTGGCCGTCTGCGTGGCCTGGCTTGCCGATCGCCCCAGGCACGGTGAGCCCGCGCCGCTTGCATCCCGACTGATTCAGGGCTCGACGAAGGTGATCACCAGGCCGCCGCGCGAGCAGGCCCGGTAACGACTGCCTGTACCGTCTCCCGCGCCGGTCGCGATCGTACCGATGCCGGAAACGCTGCTCTGATGTGAGGTTGAAAAATGCAACATTCCCTGTATCGAATTCTGAGCGTCACGGCGCTCGCCTGGAAATTGGCGGTACCAGCAGAGACGGAAGCCGTGGTCAATGGCGCATCGATCACTGATGTCGGCTGCCGTATCGTGCAAACAGCGCATGGCTTGCGCGGCGGTCAGCGTGACGCCATTGCCTGACCGCAAGCGCCCTTGCTCACCGGGCGGCCGAATTGCCAGTGGCGGCGCCAGGATCACGGAGGGCCGTCGCCGGCCCGGGTTGCCGGCAGCCGCTATTCGACATCGTGCGAGTGGTTGGCGTCGAGCAACTCCAGTCGATAGCCGTGATTGTAGACAGCGCGAAGTCGAACACCATTTTCGGGGCCGAGACGCAGTTTCGACCGCACACGATAAATATGTGTATCGAGCGTCCGGGAAATATGGTCGCTATGGCGCCCCCATATCGACTTGATCATTGCGTCTCTTGGTATGGCGCGGCCGCAGTTCTGGAACAGGGCAACGGCGACGTTGAATTCTCTCGATGTCAGTCTGATCGGCTCATCGCTCAAGAATACGGTTTCGGTCACAAGGTCCAGGCGATAACGACCAATGTTGATCGACGTTGGCGTCGAGTTCACTGGGTAGGCCCGCCGCAGGAGAGCACGTACTCGCGCGATCAACTCATGGCGACGGACCGGTTTGACCATATAGTCGTCAGCCCCTGCATCGAGTGCGACGACAAGCTGCTCCTCACGCACGCGATTCGTCAGGAACAACACCGGGAGATCTCTGCCGACTCGCGCACGAATCCAGGCGAGGACTTCCAGTCCGGAAATATCCGGCAAGTTCCAGTCGAGTACGACCAGATCGACGGTATCGGTTTCGAGGAGGCGTATGGCTTCTACGCCCCGGGTGGCGCTTCGTACATCGAACCTTTCGGCGATCAGGGAGTCGCGGATGAACGCTGCCTGTGCTGGCTCGTCGTCAACGGCAAGAATTTTCATTGGCACCATTTTTATCGTGTCGCTTGTATCCGTACATACCCTCGTGCATGGGTAGGTTGAATTGTCGGACTTAAGCGAAAGTAAATTGAAACCATCCGCCTGGGCGTCGTGTGGCCGAAAGGCAGGATTGATTTTCGAAATAGAGTGGCATTTCCAGACTGTTCTTTTGTCAACTTTTTTGAACGAGCTGGATTTTGGGGTGCAATTGATTCGTGACAAATGTTGTCAATTTTAAATATTCGCCCATATAGCATGCTTCATATGGATTGTCGGGTCTGGCGCGTTCCGGGTGTTTTAGTGATTGGAATTGTTTGCGCGACGGAGCAGGCATGAGTCATTCGCTATCGCTGATATTGAAACTTGCCGCGATAGATGGCGAGGGTCGGAGCGAGGGGCGAGATATTCTCGGGTTGTCGGCTCGATCGGTGCCTCATTTCGTGAATGGTGAGATGTAACTATATAAATGCGTAACCTGGACTCGTATCGGCGGTATTTGGAGAGTAGGGCGAAGCTGGAATCTCGGATTGCCGAAGAGCGGCGAGCCGCTGCCGAGGCGATCTTGCTTGAGATTCGATATTGTGTTCGCGAGTTTGGGTTTTCTCCTGAAGATATTTTTACAGTCGATATCTTGCGTCGAGCGACCAAACGGCGGCCGCGTTATTTCGATCCTGTCAGCGGGGCGACGTGGTCCGGGGTAGGGCGTGCGCCTGATTGGATTCGCGACAAGGATCGCAAGCAGTTTGAGATATCCGGTTTTGATCGCGGAGATTGAGTAATTTGATTTACGCAATGAAATGAAGGTCGAGTGGTTCGTGCCTCGAGACATTTGCGTTATTTGAGAAATCGGACGGCAAACTTTGTAACGCTGTCGATCGCCTGTATCAGGAGATCCGTGCGCGGGTAACGGCTCTGCTGATGCTTACGGACGGCAAGCTGCACCCGATAGCTGTTGTCGCGAAATTCGGCATGAGTGGTCAGGCGGTCTGCTGTTGGGGCCACATGTGGTGCTGACGGCGTGTGATTGGACTGATGGCCACTAGCCGTCGTTTGGTGGAAGGGCCGCAGGCCTTGAGCGACGAGATGATCGCCGTGATCCTGCGTATGGTCTTGGTCGAGACGCCGATGCGTGAGCAAATCGCCCGGTGCCTCGAAGCTGGGTTCGATTCGTTGTGGTTCAGGCATTTCGATACGCCGAGCGTAGCGCTCAACTGGGAGGGCTTTATGGTCAAACACAACAGGCTGTTGCACAAAGAACGCGACCAACAGGTATTTGTCGTGGAGCAGATCGGTCTCGACAAGCTATAGCGGGCCGTGCATGACGCCCCATTCGCCGGCTCTATCTCCAGAGGCCAGCTTTTGCGGATCGTCGTAGGTTCAGCGCAGTTGGTTCTCGGGAGGCTTGCGTCAAGAAATCGAACCACACGAACTACCGACGTATTGTTCCTGGCGCTCCAGACCACGGCGCGAACGCATTGCTCCGTGCCACTCATGTACGCAGCACATCAAATGTCTCAACGTCGTCCGCTTCATTGGCGATCTGCTCGCGGCGGATGATGACTGTCCAACCGTGATCGTGATCGATCACGGCGTTGACGAAACGACCGGAAACCATTTGACGTTAATTAATAAGTTTTCCTGATTTGTAAGTGTGTAAAAACCACCGCGTCATAAAGATTGAGATCGTGTGGCGGAACTCGAAATACAGATAGTGACGCGTTACCCCATGAACCAAGAGAGCCGTTGACGCCGAGCATGCCGATCCGATGATCGGCCAGGACGTCAAATTCTAATAATGTAATATCGGATACCTAACAATATGAACAAGATCTATCGAAGCATCTGGAATGAAGCGCTCGGTGTGTGGGTGGCGACGTCCGAGTTGACGCACGCGCGTGGTAAGGCTTCCAAGAGCGCCTGCTTGCAGGAAGGTGGGCATGCGTCTGGTCAGAGCGAATCTTGCGTGCAGACGATGCGGTTCAGGCAGGGCGTCTTGGGATTCCTGGCGGTGGCGGGAATCTTGACGGCAGTGTTGCCTAATGAGGCATGGGCGGGGGCTATTGGAAATTGTAATGGCACCGCGTCCAGCACAACGTCTCTTCAGGGTACGAACACCACATTGACAACCGGCGCTTGGAGCGGATCTGAGGGGAACTGCGGAACCGGGACTGGGGTAATCATTGCGGAGAGTCCAAGTGCTAGCGGTGGTGTATCGGGAACTAAGGCCTACATGTGGGTTGGGGCGACCGGAAATAATGCCGCGGGCGCGATAACGCTGTACGGCCCAAGCGGGATAATGCTGAATGCCGGTTCGACCGGGACGATTACGCTGAATAACACGACGTCGCTGAACAACAACAAGATCACGAGTTTGGCGGCGGGTACGAATCCGACCGATGCAGTGAACTTTTCTCAATTGACGTCGTTGTCGACGTCGACGTCGACGGGCTTGTCGTCGGCTGTTAGCTCGATCACGTCGTTGTCGACGTCGACCTCGACCGGTCTCTCGTCGGTCAGCAGCTCGATCACGTCGCTGTCCACGTCGACGTCGACGGGCTTGTCGTCCGCCAGCAGCTCGATCACGTCGTTGTCCACCTCGACCTCGACCGGTCTCTCGTCGGCCAACAGCTCCGTCTCCTCGTTGTCGACGGGCCTGTCGTCGGCGAACAGCTCGGTCACCTCACTGTCGACGTCGACCTCGACGGGTTTGTCGTCGGCGAATAGCTCGATCACTTCGCTGTCGACCTCAACGTCGACGGGCCTGTCTTCGGCCAACAGCTCGATTTCCTCGTTGTCGACAGGCTTGTCCTCGGCGAACAGCTCGATTACGTCGCTGTCCACCTCGACCTCGACCGGTATCAGCTCGCTGTCGACCGGCCTGAGCTCGACGGACAGCACGGTGTCGTCGCTGTCGACCTCAACGTCGACGGGCCTGTCGTCGGCGAACAGCTCGATCACCTCGCTGTCGACGTCGACCTCGACGGGCTTGTCCTCGGCGAATAGCTCGATTACGTCGCTGTCCACGTCGACGTCGACGGGCCTCTCGTCGGCGAATAGCTCGATCACGTCGTTGTCCACCTCGACCTCGACGGGCTTGTCGTCGGCGAACAGCTCGATCACTTCGCTGTCCACGTCGACCTCGACGGGCCTCTCGTCGGCGAATAGCTCGATCACCTCGCTGTCCACTTCAACGTCGACGGGCATGAGCTCTCTGTCGACTGGCCTGAGCTCGACGGATAGTACGGTGTCGTCGCTGTCGACCTCGACGTCGACGGGATTGTCGTCGGCGAATAGCTCGATCACTTCGCTGTCTACGTCGACCTCGACGGGCTTGTCTTCGGCCAATAGCTCGATCACGTCGTTGTCCACGTCGACATCGACGGGCCTGTCATCGGCCAACAGCTCGATCACCTCGCTGTCGACGTCGACGTCGACGGGCTTGTCGTCGGCGAATAGCTCGATCACCTCGCTGTCCACCTCGACCTCGACAGGGCTGTCGTCGGCGAACAGTTCAATCTCGTCGCTGTCGACCGGCCTGAGCTCGACGGACAGCACGGTGTTGTCGCTGTCGACGTCAACGTCAACCGGTCTGTCGTCGGCGAACAGCTCGATCACGTCGTTGTCCACGTCGACGTCGACGGGCTTGTCTTCGGCCAACAGCTCGATCAGCTCGCTGTCGACCTCGACGTCGACGGGCCTTTCCGCGGCCACCAGCTCGATCACGTCGCTGTCCACATCGACGTCGACAGGCATCAGCTCGCTGTCGACGGGCTTGAGCTCGACGGACAGCACGGTGTCGTCACTGTCGACGTCGACCTCGACGGGGTTATCGTCGGCCACCAGTTCGATCACTTCGCTGTCCACCTCGACGTCGACGAGCATCACGTCGCTGTCGACCGGCCTGAGCTCGGCCAACAGCTCGATCACGTCGCTGTCCACGTCGACGTCGACCGGCATCGGGTCGCTTTCCACTGGCCTGAGCAGCACGAACAGCACGATCCTGTCGCTGTCCACGTCGACGTCGACCGGCATCGGCTCGCTGTCGACGGGCCTCAGCTCGACCGGCAGTTCGATCACGTCGTTGTCCACATCGACTTCGACCGCAATCGAAGCCGCGAAAACGCACTACTACAGCGTCAACGATGGCGGTGCGCAAGGGGCGAACTACGCGAACAGCGCCGCGACGGGTATCGACTCGCTGGCCGCCGGCGTAGCCGCAACTGCCGCGGGCGCAAGCAGCGTCGCCGTCGGCTACGGTTCGAACGCGCAGTCGGACGGTGCGGTCGCGATCGGCCAGAGCGCATCGGCCACGGGCGGCAAGGCCGTGTCGATCGGCTCCGGCAACACCGCGAGCGGCGACGGCGCGGTCGCGATCGGCGATCCGAGTGTCGCGACGGGTACCGGCGCGGTCGCGATGGGTGCGAACGACACGGCGACCGGCACTGGCGCAGTTGCCGTCGGCAACGCAAGCACGGCAACCGGCAACAGCGCGCTCGCCGTCGGCAATTCGAGCCAGGCCACTGCGGACAACACGATCGCACTGGGCAACCAGGCCACGGCCAGCGCCATAGGCGCACAGGCCTACGGCTCGGGCGCCACTGCCAGCGCGGCCAACGCGCTCGCGCTTGGATCGAACGCCACCGCGAACGTTGCCAACTCGATCGCGCTCGGCGCGAACTCGGTTACGGGTAACGCGGTTGGTGTATCGAGCGTCACGGTCGGCGGCGTCACGTACTCGGTCGCCGGCGCCAATCCGGTGGGTGTACTGAGCGTCGGTTCACCGGGTGCGGAACGCCAGATCGCGAACGTCGCTGCCGGCCGAGTCTCGGCTACCAGCACGGACGCGATCAACGGCAGCCAGCTCAACGCGACAAACAGCGCCGTCAGCACGCTGTCGACTGGCCTGAATGCGACCAACAGCAACGTGACCGCGCTTGCCACATCGACCTCAACCGCGATCAGCTCATTGTCGACGTCGACGGCGGCCAGCATCAGCGCGCTGTCCACCGGCCTGAACTCGACGAACGCGAGCGTGGCATCGTTGTCGACCGGTGTGACGAACATCAACAACCAGCTGAATCAGTTATCCACATTGATGAACAACACACCGCAAACCGGGAACGCCGCCGGCATTGCTGCCGACATGAACGGCAACGGTACCGACAGGCCGACCGTCACTGCCGGTTCCAACTCGGTGGCGATAGGCGCGAATTCGAGTGACGGCGGCCGCCAGAACGTGGTGTCCGTCGGCAGCGATACGCAGCAGCGCCAGGTCATCAACGTGGCGCCGGGTACGCAGGGCACTGATGCGGTCAACGTGAACCAGCTCAACGCGGTGCAATCGACGTTGTCGACGGCACTGTCGGGTCAGCAGGCGCAAATCAACTCGCTGGGTTCGCAACTGCAGCAGACCGACCAGATGGCGAAGCAGGGTATTGCGGCCGTCGGCGCGATGGCATCGATTCCGCAGCTCGACCGCGATGCCAACTTCGGGATGGGCGTGGGTACGTCGACCTTCCTCGGCCAGAAGGCGATGGCGGTCAACATGCAGGCTCGCATCACGGACAACCTGAAGGCGTCGATCAACGGCGGCTTCAGCGGCGGTCAGAAGGTGATCGGTGCCGGCATGCTGTACCAGTGGAAGTAATTGCATGTTCATGCACGGCCGACGGAAAGCCCGGAGCGGGAGCAAGGTCGTATCAGCAGGCAACGAAATCTTGAGTGCGTGCATTGGAGATCGCTGTGGATGGTACGGCCGTGCGTTGCAATACTAATGATCTTGTCGAAGACGCGGAGCGTGGATTGGTTCGGAAGGAGTTCTTCTTTGCCTATCAACCCAAGCTTCGCCTTCAGACCGGATTGCTGTCCGGATTCGAGTCTTTAATACGCTGGCATCATCCGGAGCACGGTGTGTTGATGCCGGCAGCGTTCATCGACCTTGTCGAGAATTCGCATCTGACATGCCGGTTTACCGACTATGTGATCGCGGAGTCCTCACGTGTGCTTGCCAGGTGGGCTGAGTTCGGTTATCGCGATTTATCTCTGTCTGTAAATTTGCCCGCTCATGAAGTTACGCGACCGGAGATGGCAGGAAGACTATCGCGTGTTCTGGATTCCTATGGTGTATGTGCCGGGAATTTTCAAATTGAACTGACGGAGTCCATCGATCCCGGCCCGATCGACGCACTTGCCGCTGCCGTGGCATCGATCCGGGATCTCGGCGTGAGTGTTGCAATCGACGATTTTGGGTCAGGATGCTGGTCGCTGACCAAATTGCATTGTCTGACAGTCGACACGCTCAAGCTGGATCGATCGTTCATGCGTGACGTTCATGAAAATGCTGAATCGAGAGCGATGGTCGAAACGCTCGTCGAGCTCGGGGTCCGCTTGAAGAAGAACGTCGTCGTGGAAGGTGTCGAAACCAGGGCGCAATTCGAGTGGCTGAAAGCATTCGCGCAGATTGATTGCCAGGGATACTACATCTCTGAACCCGTACGAGAGGATCAAATGAATCGACTGATCGAAAGGCGTGGAATTCCGCGGTGAGGGGAGGCGTCGCGGTTCCGGGTGGGTAGGGATGGCGGCAGGAGGAGTAATGGATTTGGCACTCGGCGGGATGGATCGACATGGGCGGGGTGTCCATGCGACCCCGCGGCAATTAGTGATGTTGCGCCGATCCGGGCATGTGCGCGATCGATCTTGCGCGGCATTTGCCTGGCTTAAGTGCTTGCTCAATTCATCGAAGGCGCGCGATCAAATGTGCGATGTGGCGCATCAAAACACGCGGCGCAGCCTTCGGTTGATGTCGCAAATCGAAGCCGAAAAGTACGATCAGGCCGATGCTCGCGAGCGATGCGGCTCAAAGTCACGCGTAAAGCAGTCGCGTGTAAATGCGTCGATATAGTCCATCATCATGTCGGATGCGCGTCCGGCTTCCTGTTCGTCACCGTCAGCGACTGCACGCGCGACTCTCGTGTGCTGTAGGCTTGCTGTCGGCAAATCATTCAGCTGCTTGTGATGCATGAAATAGAAGCGCCGCGACAGCGCATGTAACGGTGCAATAGCCTCGGCGGCGAAGCGGTTCCGAGAAAACTGCGCGATGAGCTGATTGGCGGTATAGACGCATCGCAAATAGGCAACGACGTCTCGGGATTCGCCTGCCGCATCGAGTTTTTCGGCGATTTCGCGGATCTGCTCGCGCTCCTCGGGCAATGCCCGCCGTGCAGCGCGTTGTGCAACGAGACGTTCGAGTTCACGACGTGTTTCGAGCACGAGCAACTGATCGTGAATGTTTGGGACGGTGATCATGATGCCGTGTCGCGGAACGATCTGAAGGAGATGCGAAGCGGCCAATCGTTGTGCGGCCTCGCGAACCGGCGTTCTCCCCATATTCAGCTTTTCTGCGAGCGATGCCTCGGACCAGACGCTGCCGGGCGCAAGCTCGAGCGTGACGATGAGTTCTTCGAGATTCTGGTGAGCCTGTTCGGCAAGGGTGTTACCCGTTAGTCCGTTCATGTGCGTAAGTAATCGCTGCAGGAATATCACTAACATATTAGTCCGGTCATCCCCTGTTTTCAACACGAGGTAAAAGGGGCAAGTTCAAGGAACGGGTTTACCCCTCTTTGATCTTCGGCAGGCGATTCGATATTCTACTGATATGTTAGTAACATCTAAGTGACATGCCTGAGTGGGCCATGTTGCGCCGCGGTGAACCTCCCGGCTCGTCGACAGCTAGTCAGGGTTCGAAGGTTGCGTGGTGATGGGGTTGTGAGGTTGGTGTCGAGGTGAGATTGATTTCAATCGATCGGCAGCGGTTAAAAATAAGACGTCAAGTTTGTACAAGTGTATGCAGGCGATCGATTTGGAGTGCGATGTAAATCATTCGGGTCGACGAAGGCTGGGGGTGTTATGAGTATCTTGTTGGTGGAAGGGGATCCGGGTCAGGCGTCAGCGTTTGAAATGGCGCTGCGAGGGGCGAATCGGGAAATTTCCCGGGTGTGCGATAGCGCGCGAGCCGTCCAGTTTCTTAAAAGGGAGATGGTTGAACTCATCGTGCTCGATTGGCGGATTCCGGACGCCAACGGCCTGAATTTATTGCACTGGATTCGGGCTAACGTCGGAGATGAGCCGGCCGTCTTGTTCCTGGCTGCGAGAACGCTTGAAGCAGATGTCGCGGCCGCGCTGGATGCAGGCGCCGACGAGTACATCGGCAAGCCGTTTCGCGAGATCGAGTTGGCCGCTCGCGTCAATGCGCTGTTGCGCCGAAAGGGCACCAACAAAAGACTCGATAGCAGGGTCGAGGTCGGGCCGTATGTACTGAATCCGCTTGCGCGCACCATCGCACTGCACGGAAAAATCATTGATTTGACGGCAAAGGAGTTCGCGCTGGCAAATTTCCTGTTCAATAACATCGGGAGCGTGCTTTCCCGGGATTCATTGTCGACGCTGGCGTGGGGGCGGGCGCTGGATGGAACGTCGCGGAGTCTCGACACCCACATCTACCGGCTTCGACAAAAACTGGCGCTCCGTCCGGAAAACGGGCTTCAACTGTGTGCGGTGTATACGCATGGCTACCGGCTCGACGCGGTCGACGAATGTTCGGCGGTGGAGAATTTTGCGGTTCCTGGCCAGGTGTCGCCGCGTGCCGTTTCCGAGAGTCCGGCGCCCGCGCTGCTGTGAAAGTTCCGGGAAGTTCGTCCGGGCCACGGGGGGCGAGGGTGCTGCCGCGCCCACATCGTGAGCGTCATGGAGTGTCCGTACCCCATTTAATTTGCTTGGGTGCACCTTGATGCACGGGATTTCCCTGAGGTACCCCGGCCGCCGGGGGATATCCGTGACGACGGCTCGAGGAAGCGGCTCAGGGCATCTTCTTGGTTCCCTCCGAGGCACGGGCGTGCGTCTTGCTAAGTTATTGTTTTTGCCGGATATGTTGTCGATTTTCCTACCTCATTCAGGACGACTCGAGCACGGGCCCAAGTGAGCGAGGCTCAAGGTTGAGCGAGCCTCGCGGGCCCGATGTCGAGGTTCATTCAAGATTGAACCGCTCATGTCGATGCTGCAAGGCTTTCCGGGGGAACTGCTCAGCCAAGTCTGAACCGGAGATTCATCTATCTTTGAACTTTCTTGAGTTTGGTTCATTTAACTTTGAACTTTCTGGCGCGTGGTCGCCGTGATGCTCGTCAGTTCACGAGGTAGTCGCGTAGTCGGCCAATTCTAGCCGCTCCCGCATTTGCTGAAACCGTCAGGTCCACTATGCAGGCCAGCGTGCGACTCTTTGGGCTGGCGTAACCCACTCGTCAAACGAGTGTTTGCCATGCTTCGCGACGAGCCGCCTAGCGATCTCAGAGGAAGGCGCTAGATGTATTCAATCGAGATAACCTCGATACAATTGAGCACGATTGTTGAGTCCTTCAGGATGCGCTGGTCCGTCAAAAAGAGATAACCGCGATCTAAAACGGCATTTTTAAAGCGATTCCAGTTGTCGGTAGACTGTGAGATTCCGGATGAGCCCTTAACGTGAGGGACTCCGGGTTCAAAGGGGTCGTGCAGTGTGATGTACGTTTTGTTATCGCTCCTTTTTAGACTTGCGTAGCATATCTTACTGGTCTTGTGATTTTGATCCGTAATTGAATTGTCGAATTCGTGGAGCGACGCAGGGAATTTGAATAGTATCAGACACGCACTATCTTTGCCGCCTTCGATGCCAATCGTCGTTAGTGCCAGTTTTGATTCTGCAATGCGGCTCCTTCTGATTGGTCGGTCTTCGGGTAGCCCCGTGAGGCGAATCGTCTTGTCGCCAATGACAATTTCCCGATTTTCCGGGTACATTTTTGGATTTTGTGCTGCTTGGCGAATATTGTGAGAGATGTGATCTATCTTTGAAATGCCGGCGTCAAACTGGAATTCGGTTGAATTTGAAGTTATTTCTCTCGCTCCGATGGTATTGGCGAGAAATTGAACTACTCGTCGTTTACCGTCTTCTGAAGGGTTGATGAGGTCAAGGGTGATGAAGCAAAATGATTTAATGACAAGCATGTGACAAAAATATAGCTCTACTCCTAAATCGAGCTCCGGGATACGTATATCGCAGGCGCGCAGGTCGCGAGGCGTCTTCCATTTTCCTTCGACCCAGGACCGTTTCATTGCTACCCCTAGAAATAGAAGACTGTCGGGCCGAGATTCCTTTCCGAGCATGTAGCCACGCAAATGAAGTAGATGCCGACTGATTCCGCCGAATCCCCTTTGGGCGTTAAAGGTTACCTTTAAAACCCATCTGAGTAACAAATCGAAGTCAAATCTGATTGTACGGGCGTCGACCAGTACCCGAGCGAAATATCTTTGGTAAAGTGTCTTTGCGTAGCTGTCGAGGCGGCTTAACGGGCCGGTATTGCAGGGAATACAGGTATCTCTGACGACTGCGTCGGAATCGAAATAGCCATCAGCGGAGTTCGAATAAAAAATTCCTCGCGCGTCGCTCGCCTTAAGCAAAAAATCGGGGAAAACGTGCTCTCGTGATTTTTTTCCCGGCTTTTGACAGTAGATGCAGTCGGCCATGATATTTAAAAAATGGTTAAGTGTGCGGTGACTGGAGGGGTGTCCTTCCCTGCTCATCTGCCGTGGCGCCGCGTTCTGGGTAATGCTGACCTAAACGTATTAAAGTTAATTGAATCCTATTGATCGAAGGAGATTTGCGAGCTGTTAGATTACGCCATACGCAAGGCGTGTGGCTTTCTCGTGAGAGATGAAATTCGGATCACTCCTTGCAGCGCGCGCGAGATTTGCAATGCGCTCCATCTCGGCGATCTCAAAGTGAAAATTCTTATCACCATCCCAGAGGACGAATTTTTTGTAATGTTGAGTTGGGAGGCTGATGCGACGCGGTCCGGCTTCATACTGCGGGTGACGCGTTCCAGATCGCGTCGCTGCAGTAACCAAATCAAAAAAATCGTTGATAATGGGTGGCGAGGACAGTGACAAAAGCATTGGACAAATATCACCAAAATCCAGAATTGCGCTTAAGCGCTGATTCATGACCGTGAATGAAAGTGTGAGGCCGTCTAACTCTAAAGGGTTGAGCTGCCTCATGTTTCCCAAAGTCGGGGAGTCGTTATTCGCGTCAGTAACCGGCTTACCCTCAGCTCGCCAAAAAGCACGGATCGCGAGCGTAAGCAGTGTTGAAAGATGAGGTTTTAGTGCTCGATTCAGTAGATCGTCGGGTAACGCGGGCTCTTCCCCATTGAAATAGCCTTGGATCGGCCGCGTGAGCCATTCCGCGTAGGTGGCACCCGGCCATTCGGGTAAGCCGGCGGCCACTCTATCGATGCCCTCGAGTAGAGGTTCGTCCTCGCGCAGGTCAAGTTTTGAGCGGTAGTAGCGGTCGGATGGAAGCTCCTGTGTGCCAAGGTGGTGCGTTCTGGCGCTCAGCAACGCTTTTGTAGCATTCAGGATCTCCACCAGGAGGGATCTTGTGACAAACGATCGGTCTGGGCGCAGATAGGCTCCGTGGGCCATTCTCGCGAGGAATTCCCACTCCTCGCGCGTCAGCGTATCGTCGCGATAGTAACGATCACGGAGAACAAGCAATGCTGCCCGGGGCTCCTCTGGCAGGGAGCGAAATGTCTCGGTCGCACGTCGATCGGCCTCAACACCCAGTTCCAGCAGACGGCGCGCGACTTCGGCGGATGAAGATTCTTGCCGGCGTTGTTTAATCGATTCCAATGCGGCCGCCAATGACTCGCTCAGGCGCATGGTAAAAAGTTGCTTTTTCATCTATGTATTCGCATTTTGTAAGCGCATGTCAACTATGCGATTACGATGCGCTCTTTGTCAAGTGCCAGATGTATGCGACGAGCGGAAGGTCAGGCGGCGGATGTAGGTTGCGAATACGATGGAAAGCATGCCGTTTTGAACATCGACCGTTTGTGGCCGATGTCGATCCCAGAATAGTCGTGGCGCATATTCCTGGTCTTTCGCCTGCGCCGATACGTTGCGGCCGATTGCCGTTTTCTCACACGCGCGACAGAAAACCCAGCGCTGGCGTTGGCACATGAGAAGTGCGCCCGCGATCCCGATGCTCGCGTTCATTAGTAGGTGCGCCCGCAGCGATCCAGCAAGATCTCGCCGATTCCATGGTCATCCTCATAGACGTCTGGAATAGTCTTGCGGTAGCAGGGATGACGCCATAGCATGCTAATTGCCCATTCGGGGTCCGCGCCGTACTTCAGGTTGTAGCCCTCATTCAGCATTGCAACGTATCCCACAGCGTGGGCGGATTTGTTGAATGTCCCTAGGAAAGCGCCTTCCATTTTTCTATCAATGTCACGCTCAATCTCGTAGTCGTGCAGCATTTTTTCACGTGAGTAGTCGAGGTCGTCGTCGTAATGGTCTTCGCGGAGCAGTCCAATGTCGGTGTGCAGTGACTGCATGAACTCACGGCCGATGAGCCGGACGTGCAGATTCTCGCAAACGGAGTAGAGCGAAATCTCGGATTCCGCATAGATACCCGTCTCGCGACCAAGAATGCCAATATGGAACGCGTTCCTGCGGCAGACGGTATTCCCCCGCGGCTCGTCGCATTGGATGTAAGGTAGCTTCGGAAGATCGAAATAATGCTTCTTTAGGTCTTCAAACTCGTGGAGGTAGCTCTTGACTAGCCGGAAATCGTTTTCAATGACGACGATGTTTTCGAAATGCTTGGGCGCCGTTCGTGACCAGTTGAAGCTGCCCGTGATGACCACGGCTTCGTCGATAACGCAGAATTTGTTGTGCATGATTGCCTGACCCGGCATCCTAACGGGGAAGCAGGCGATTCCGGGGGGCGCGGTCATGTACCTAGAATTGCTGGCGTCAGCGTTGTACATCAGTTCCACCTTCACACCCCGAGATGCGAGGCGGCTCAGGACGTGGCTGTGCTTCTCCCAGTTGATCCATGCGACACACACGCGGAGGGAGCTCTGGGCCTTCGCCAGCTCTATCCAGATGTGGTTATCGATATTGTCGAAGAAGGCGCGCGCTCGCATGCGGTGTGATTCCGGTGTGATTGGTTCGCAGGCTCGGCGGCGCTGCGATCCTTGTTCTGGGGATGATGGTCGTCACGAGGATGCTAGGTCGCAGACGTTGCATGGACTGTCGGCGTTCTGCGCACTGTCGTCACGGAAGAAGGTGATCAAGCGCTTCCAGACCGATAGCGTCTCGTAGATTACATGGGCGAAATGCCTCCAGTTCATATCCAGACGTTCCGTGGATTTGACGAATCTCACAATTCGTTGCGCTATGATTTCGCCGCCCCCGATTATCGCTGCTTTGCTCGCGCTCCACTTGTGAGGGAAGAATGTCGAGCAGATTGCCGTGCCCTGAGTGCACGTTGATACTCTTGGCGTCCACTAGTCCCAATGTCATATACCATTCGCTGCGTTATAACGGCATTTTATGCAGCCTCTTTAGCCCCGTCTAAGCGCTTGCTCTCGATCTACGTGGGCACTAGGCGGGGATATGTGTTTGCGGACACGACTATTTCGCGAGCGCTTCTAGTGTGGGAGTCCAGATCAGGTACGAGACAATATTTGGAGGGAAGAGCAGCTTGTTGAAGGGCGTGTACCTATACTTTGCAAAGGTGACGCCGGCGCAGATTATCAAATCTGTCCCCGGACCAGTGAGGTTGGGCGAACGCGGAACGCTTTCTGAGGCCTCATGTCGGTGATGTCAGCTGCTAGCTGCAGCAATAATCGTGCATCCTCGTTTGCCGGGAGGCGCTTCGAACATCGACTGTCCGCAGCGCAATATGTTTCGCCTACTGGGCGCAGCCAATAGTGAAGAGCTCTATGAAAGCGGTCGTATTCGATGCATTCGGAACGTTATGCGAACTGCACTACAAGACGCGGCCGTTCACCGAGCTTGCACGCCTGTGTTCGAACCGCAGGAACATGCTCGAAGCGGTAATGACGCGACCTTTGGGGCTCTCCGCGGCCGCAGGCGAGTTTGCTCCGGCAGCAATAGATCTCGAGTCCCTGGAAGCGGATTTGAACCTAGAACTCGATAGCATGCGTCTTTTTTCAGATGCAATGATGGTCCTCGGAAGACTGCGCGACGCAGGCATCAAAATTGGGATCGTATCGAATCTTGCCGAACCGTACGCGCAACGATTGCTGGATATCCTGCCCGTCCACGCAGAGCACGCGTGGTCATTTGAGGTCGGGTGTCTGAAACCCGACCCTCGCATCTTTTCGGTGATCTGCGCGAAAATCGGAGTTTCGCCGAGTGAGGCCGTCATGGTTGGCGACACTTTTTCTGCCGACTACTTGGGAGCTACCGCGTTCGGCATGCGGGCTATCCATCTTGATCGCGCTGGACAATCATCTATTTCGGTGCCGACCATCAACACATTGGACGAACTCGTCGGCCTCTTGGGACTGTCTTCAACGAACGGCTGAAAACTTCGGGTAGCAAACGATTTCGAAACGGAATAAGCATCTCAAGTCATCGCCTGTCAACAGAACGAACCTCCTTCGACCGTCCGCGGCGTGCCTTGGCTCGGTGCACGCGCATCAGAATTTTGCGCATCGGCGCGACTTTAGCCGAAGTGACGAACCGGTTGCACGATTGGGGCGCTTGCAGGGCAGACAATGAATTTGCGTCCGGCGTTTATCCAGACCGAGATCCGGTTCAGACAAGATTTTGCAGCTGAAATACTGATATGTTTTGATTTCGTAGCTACCCGTTCTATTCTATTTCGTTTGCATTTCATCGAGATCCGGCAACTTTGGCACGCCGCATTCGCGGGCACGATACGGCTAAATGAATGGATGCCGTTTCATCGACGAAGATGCCTCCTGTCGCGTTTTTTGGGGAAAAATCGAAATTTCGGTGCCGCTCGCGAGTTACCCCTTCCGTGTGCTTCAACGTGACCTAAGCCCATCAGCGTTACTAAGTAATGCAGAGGGAGTTCGTTTGGGTTCCCCTTGATGAAGCAGCGGCCAAGCAGGAAGGCGCTTGCAAGAGCCCGTTGCGTTTTCGTTAAGGCTGCGGTTTCCTCATCTGCTATGTGGTTTACCGGATGCAAAGTGAGGTCGGCAGCACAATTCGAGCAGCATCTCAGGTCGGGTCCGTAGAAGCGCCGCGGTGGACGCAGAGCCGGAAACGGCGAAAGGCACGTAGCGCATCGATAGCACATTCGAACGTGGTGTTCCGGGCAGATATTCCAGTCGGAAAACCTCCAGCTAACTCGCAGGAAAGGAACTTCGTCCCCGGCGAGACATTGTGGACAGAACCTGTACGCTGGCTGTCGCTGATCGTCGCGTAACAGGATGCCGCGGTATCGCTTTTCGCTCACGTGCTGATAAATCCCTGCAAGATGATCAACGCAGGCTTCAGAGACATTTGTTCCCTGTACCAGGGTTGAATACACGTGCGGAGTAAGGTCGACATCGGGATCTCCTACATGCCGAATCCCCATGGAGCGCAGGAGCGTCCGAGTGCTGACGGCATGCATTAGGCTCAATCGCTGAAGCCACGATGAAGGTGACTCCCCTGAGATCGGATCTGGAGCGAGCAATAAAGAGTTGGAGGTCGTCGACATACTCACTCCTCGAATAGAGATAGTTGTACGGGTGCATCGCGACGCGGCTTGCGAATGCTCGTGGGCCGTGACGAAATCTTCTCGACAATCGACAAGATCAGTCTGTGTTCTGCTAGCGTGACGGTATCGTCAAAAATCGATTTTAGATGCGGGAGCCAGTGGCTTCGGCGTATCTCCCGTCGTTCGGTTCGCAATGTCTGGATTTCCCGATACGCGTTATCTGCTATCCGCATAACTTCAAGTGACGTCGGGAATGAGCTTAGGCTCCGTGGCCTGCACACGGCGCAAGGGGCATCAAGGCTACCGATTGTCCACACGAGTCTCACGAATACATCCGGAGTAACGTCATCGAAGATGCTGAGCGCGCCGTCTGTGGATGAGCGGAGCCGAAAATTCGCACTACAAAGAAGGCATTCGAGCTGTCTGCAGATGGCAATGGCCCCCTTTAGGGCTGGTTGATGGCTGCGAATCGAGTCGTAGAATTCTTGACCACATTCACAAACTAGCAAGCTCCGGCGACGCCACGAAATTGGTCTGCCGCACGCACATCGGTCGACAAGGCAGATTTCATGTTTCGTGCAGCAACACATCATGGTTAGAGACCACGAGGCCAATGCGCGGCGATCTTCGTGCAGACAAAGCGGGCATATCTGGGGGCACGTCTGGCGTAGATGTTTGGGCCGTAAAAACGTCTGGTCGAGATAATCAGCGGTTGTTATCCCGTCCTCAAATTGGCGTCGTACGAGTGCCCGCGCGATGAGCTGGGGAGTACCACCAAACATAAAAGCCAGTGCTTGTGTGGCTTTGTACGGCAAGTAACAGTGGCCCGGGGATGCCAGCGCTGTGGCGAGTAGATGAAAGGACAGTGCATTCGCGTCGCACATCCGCAATGCGTAGCCCACACCGTCCTCGTCAGGAAATATGTCGTCCGGAAAAGGATACGGATGCGTGTTGTCGTACGGGAAGTTCACTGGAACGGATTCTCTCGAGTCGACGCCGGTCCAAAAATTCGAAGAAATGCAGCGGCCAAATGCCCTTTGTTGACCGCAGTTGCGCCATCATCAATTGCGATCATCACCGATTCCAGGACGAGCCCCTTGAGGGCTCTGAATACACCCTGGCTGGCCATATATAGCTCCCGCGAGTAATCGTTGCGAAGAGGCGCTAGATCGACGCTGTCACAGTTGTCTGCATAAGCCTTCAGCACGCCCTTCCATTCGGTGTCGTGCTTGAAGGGCATGAGGCGGAATGTTCCCGAAATCCGGGTACTTATTTGCGGATCGGCCGTTGCCAGCGCGGAGAGGTCCTCGGTGCCGGTTAAAAGGACGGGTTTTTCGGTCAACGTCATATAACGTTTGAGCCAGTCGTTGATTGCTCGTCTTACGCCTTCTTTGCCACAGAGGAATACATGCTGGTATTCGTCGAGTGCGGTGAGTTGTATTTTTCTTCGAGCGACAGCCTCGACGAGAACGTTGTTGACGGTTGCATTTGTACTCACGGACACCTTTATTGGGATAGGGTATTTGAAGCACTTGAGCAGTTCGGACTGGACATGGGCGACAGTCGGTGCTTCTTTCAAAGCGGCGACCAGCACGGACTGGGTGTTCAGAAACGGCCAGCCGCAAGCGTTTCTCATCAGAAGATCGATCAGCAATGACTTCCCGCATCCACTGGGTGCGATTAGGCACATGCCGATCGGCGATCCCAGATCGTTGCCGAGTTGAATGACCCGTCCGATGCCGTCGAGTGCTTGAACAAAGCTCGAATGATTGACGACGATCTGATGGAGTGCCCTACGCGCATTCAATGCTCTTTCACTGTACGTCATAGCTAAGCGGTTCAGGTCTCTTCGAGCCGGAAGGTGTCGAATGTTGGAATTGAGCGATTTGAATAGCTCAAGTCTTCGTCCGCTATTAGCCTGTCCGGTTGGTCATGGGGTACCGCGCTAGATCGCGGGTCGAGTACATCGACCGAGTTCTTGTTTCGCGAGCCGACGAAGTCACGGTTCATCTTGAGTCTTCTGCCGGAGCGAACCGCGTTGGCCCATTGCTCCTGGAGCTGAAGTTTTGCATTCCGTAATACTGTATCGGCATTGGTCAGCCTCAGTCGTTCTCTGGCAGCTGCTCGTATTAAACGGTGCTGAGTTAGCGTAAGCCCAAGAGCGTATTCACGATCTTTAGCGGGTACCTTAATCCACGTGCTGTCGCGCGGATCTTGCACGAATATGTGGCCGAGATCGTAGGGTTCTATCTTGCATGTGGCCTTGAACTTCGTTCCAATTGCTTGCCGCAACCGGCGAAGATCTTCGCCACTGTACTGGAGCCATTCGAAGACGATTCCAGAATGATCCACGGTTGCTGTTTTCGTCAGCCCCGCAAGTATGTCCAAACTCGAAAATTGATCTACGAATGCGGGGGCGGGGCAACGGACAAGGCCCTCCAGAAAGAGGTCGATTGGCCGCTCGACCTTCCGATCATTTACCGCAAATGGGTGTACGTCTACCACCCACTTCAGAATGCATGCGCAGAGATCGTTGAACGTGACGCATGCCGACTTCCTTGGGTCAATGGGGTCGGGATGTCGCCCGGGGCGCTGCGGGCGCCCTGGTACGGGCAGTTGGCGACAGGTCTCCAGAATCTGGCGTTCAACTACGGCCTTGAACCACGGTTGCCGAACTGGACAATATTCGATGTCCATACAGAGCTCAATTCCCATCTGCTTGAACTGGTCTGAGTGGCAGGCGCGCGCGTTGTCGACAACGAGTGTTTCCCACAGACCATGTGCGTGCCATGGGTTGGTGAGCCCGGCGGCTGCGACCAGAGATTCTTTCGGCTGAATGGCAACCTTTATGGCCCGCAGGATACGAGCGAGGGACTCGCCTTCGAACGAAATGTAGAAGCCGGTGATATAGCCACTATAGGCGCACACGAGAAGTGTGATGGTGGGACGTCCGAGAGGAATGCCAAGGTCGTCGTCTATCACCCATAGGTCGAGCAACGTGTGGTCGAGTTCAACGCGTTCAAGTGGGCGTGTCGCGTACTTGCCGTGTGTTGAGAAACGCCATTTCGCGCGCGCATGCACCGGGCCAAGACGAGCGCGGTCGCGATCGTATGGGGTTACTTCGTACGCGATCCTGCGGATGGTTGACAGACTGACGCGCGCCTCCGATTCAGCGATTCGTCGGCCCGCTCCAGCTCTACTTGAACATTGTCGTGGACTGATGCAAGCGTTCGTCCGTCGCGTACGAAATACAGGCGTCGCAATTGTGCTTGAATGATTGCGCGGACTTCGTCCGAAATGCGTGTGCGCCGCCGCCGATGCGCGTTTCGTGTTACCAGGCTGGCGGCGCTTTCCCCCGCACGCTCGTAGAGCCGCATCCACCGCATTACCGTGGACGGCCTCGGGGGGCTGCTATCGTTGATTTGCTCCGCTATCGATAGGATGGCTTTCGAAATTCGCTCGCGCTGGCCCTTGCTGATCCCCAGCTTTCGTAATGCTCTGACGTAGTCGGAAGCCCGGAGATAGGCGGCCTTGTGAGCGTCCTTGAGCGAATCCGTGCAGAATATCTGGTCCTTGGAGTACGGTATCGGGGCAGCAGCTTGGCCGGCATTGGACCGAATTACTCTCACGTCACCGGAAGCAATCTGGTGTGTGAGCTTGGCAAGGCTCACGTGCCGAAACTTACCCGTCGATTGGTGCTCAAGCTGTACAGATTTTTCATCAGGGAGTCGATGAACCTCCCAAAGCGCAGCGCCAATTTGAAGCACAAGACCGCGTTCAAGCGTGTAGATTGCCATGCTCGCCTCCAATTGGATATACGGGTTGGGAGGGGTTGAAGTCGAGCATTGGGTTTATGCGCAGGCACCGTCGACCTATCAGATGGAGAATTGTTGAGACCGTCACGCCGGCGGTCGAAGCCAGTGACCCTATGGGCATTCCATCGAGGTGTTGCCCTGCGATGCGAAGTGCTTCGTCAACCAAAGGGCGGGGCAGGTGACTTCGGGCGTGTCGGAGGAGGATGGCCGCCCTATCGTGTCGCCGGTGTGCACGAATGACTTTTTCGGTAGCAACCAGGAATTCGTACCCTGCTGCTTGAAGGACTTTCTTTGCTTCCTGCAGAGTGCATGCGTTTTCTCGGCTTTGGGCACGCTCTTCGGGTTTTACTTCAACGACTAGCCGAAGTTTGCTGCCGGTCAGCAGAAAGTCGGGCGTGTATCTGCGGGAACCACTCAGTTCGATTGAAAATGGCTGGTGTGAAATCGAAGAGACCCTGAGGTCGAGCAAAGCGACTCGAACAAAATCTCGCTCAAGCAAGCTTTCGTACTCGATTGGTGACTGCTGGAGCCACGGGCAGGCGATGAAGCCGACTCTTCGATAGGGAGACGGTGTAACGACCCGTCTGGCATTGGTCATGGTTTTCTCCAAGCAAAAGAGATACCTACTCCCACGTCGGGAAGTGCTTGAAGAGGACTTGACACTGTCGCAAGCGACGCCGATACTGAGCTTGTCTAGGGCGTGTATCGAAAGATGCTCGCGGCGCCGTCTTGTCCTCCGGGATTGGGCGGCGTTTTTATTTGTGCATGGCGTATCTCCTTACGCCGCACGTTGCGCGGGTTCCGGCGCCACGGCGGTTTTCGGTTGTTGAGCGCGGTCTAGCAGACTAAGAACTTCGTATAGCGCCCGTGCGTCCGCTTGTGTCAGTCTCGGGATGACGTCGGACAATTTGGCGCAGACATCGTATGCAAAAGCGGGCGTGCCAGGTGGTGGGAAATCGTAACGCTGCGAGCGGCGGAAGGCTTCACGCAGATCAGTCGCGCCGGCTCTATCCAGCCCGAGCGCCGCTATCGTTCGCTCGACCAGTTCCATGTCCTTCGGAAGCTTGGAGCCACATTCGATAGCGGAGACGTAGCTTTGACGGTAGCCAATGCGGGCAGCGAATTCGCCCTGCGCTAGGCCATATGCCGCGCGTATGGCCCGCAACTGAAGTGCGAATGGTGTCATTGCGCCCTCGCTCCAGAATTTCATCTAGCGTAGAAAAAAAGTTTTCTCATTTCAAGAGAAAATGAGCCGGCAATGACGGCCCGTTGTATAACAACCGCTATACTTTTTGGAGTGTTCCGCTTGATTTTTAGGCGATTTTTCTCTGGTTGATGTGGTGGCAATGATTTGCGGGGTATAGCATCAAATTTCCGCCGTGGAGCGAACGCAAAGAGATCCGGCTCCGCTCGTCATTGAGCGGGACAGCGACGCAGTCGACCTGCATACGGATCATTCGCATCATCTGACAGGGAGCCTATGGCTGTCTGCGGACCGCGCGTTCGGGAATGTCATAGCTGGGCGCCAAACGTGCAATCTCGGATCGGGGATGACGAATGAAAATTGTGCGGTTGTCTATCTCAAACTTTCGAGGCATCAAGTCCGCGAATCTACTGTTCGACGGGCACACGCTGATGGTGGGGCCAAACAATGTCGGCAAGAGCACCATTTGCGAAGCGTTGGATCTTGTGCTCGGGCCAGACCGTCTCAACCGCTTTCCCGCGATTGACGAGTTCGACTTCTACAATGCGAGTTACCTAGCTCCAGTTGGTGAGATGGGGGCTGAGAGCGTGCCCCTTCCCCTACGGATCGAGACCGTCTTGGTTGACCTGAGTGCTGAGGTTGATGCGAAGTGCGGCGGCCACATTGAGTTTTGGCATGTGGAGGATCAGCGCCTGCTGGGTCGTGGGGAAGTGGCAGTAGCTAACCCTCCTACCGCAGTGCCATGCCTGCGGTTGGAAACCGTGGGTAGATACGACCCGGACGAGGACGAGTTCGAGGTGCGCACGTTCTTCTCACATAGCCCGGACGCGGAGCCAGGAGCGTTAACGCCGGTTCCGAGGCCAATCAAACGACTTTTCGGCTTTCTATACCTGCGAACCCTACGCACCGGGTCGCGCGCTCTCAGCCTCGAACGAGGCTCGTTGCTCGATATCATTCTGAGGGCGAAAGGGGTGAGAACGCGGCTTTGGGAGCGGACCATTGAAAGCTTGCGTGGACTCGACATTGAGGCCGACGCAGGGGAAATCGCTCCGGTGTTGCGATCGATTGAGCGGCGGCTTTCTCGCTATATCGCGCTCGAGGCGCCGGGCAATGCGACCCGACTTCATGTTTCCGAGCTTACGCGCGAGCACCTGCGTAAGACGATGTCGTTTTTCTTGGCGATATCAGCCGATCAAGGCCATGTCCCTTTCGCACATGCGGGCACCGGAACAATCAATACCCTAGTGCTCGCATTGCTTTCGTTTATCGCTGACCTCAAGCCAGATACAGTGATCTTCGCTATGGAGGAACCGGAGATAGCGGTATCGCCGCACACACAGCGACGCATCGCCAACTACTTGCTTACCAAGACCACCCAGACGTTTGTGACCTCGCACTCGCCGTTTGTAATCGAGCGATTCGAGCCGACTCAGACCATGCTTCTTTCGCGCAACGCGGGCGAGGTCAGCTCGAGGAAAGTCTCAGAGGCTACGGGACTCAAGGATAACGAATTCAAGCGCTATGCACGGTGGGGCCTGTCAGAGTGCATGCTCGGCAAGGCGGCAATCGTCGTCGAAGGTTTGACTGAGTTGCATGCGTTGCCAGTCGCTGCCAGGCGCATGGAAGAGCAAAATCCCGAGCTGCAACCTCTGGATATTGCCGGCGCCGCGTTTTTCAACTCTGACGGCGATGGTAATGGCCCGAAGTTTGGCAAGTTCTTTAAAGCGTTGGGGCTCAAAACCATTGCTTTCTACGATCACAAGGCTGTGCGGCCGGAGGAACAAAAAGCGAGCTACGCAGAGGTCTTCGAGATTAATTGCGAGCATGCTCACAAAGGCTTCGAAGACCTAGTAGCTACAGAGATGCCTGCTGACAGGTTGTGGAGCTTTCTTTCGGCGATCAAGGCCAGTGGAGAAGCGGGAAAGGTGGGCATCTCGGTCGAGCGCCCGAGCGACGATGAGGTGCGTGTGACGGCCAAGAAGGCGCTCGCGAGCAACAAGGGCGCCGGCTGGGCTGCGCGGCTGTTCGAGGAGTGCGAATTCGGCGAGTTGCCTCCCACGGTCGTTAGCTTTCTGAATTCCGTGTTCGCTCTGTTCCCGCCTCCGCCTCCGATTGGCGACGAAGCTGGTCCCGCAAAGCCGGAATTGTTCACCTGAGCATGGAGCAAATCTGCCAGCTTCGGGAAGCCGTGTTGGCGTGCGACGGGCACGCCCTGGTGCTTGGCGGTCCCGGCAGCGGCAAAACGACCATTGCACTACGCAAGGCGGTCAAGCGGATCAAGGAAGGGATGGCGCCGGGGCAGTCGGCCCTATTCCTGAGCTTTTCACGCGCCGCTGTCTCGCGCATCGTCGATGCCGCCAAGCTGGAGGTGGACAAGGACGAGCGAAACAAACTCTCGATCCAGACCTTCCATTCGTTCTTCTGGGAAATCCTCAAAACTCACGCTTACCTTCTCGGTGCGCCTCGCAAGCTATCGATTCTGCTGCCGCAGGACGAAAAGGCCCTCAGCGGAGGGATCGACGAAGAGGACGAAGGCTGGGCACAATGGGTACTTGAGCGCGAACGGCTGTTCATGCAAGAAGGGCGGATCGCGTTTGAACTATTCGCCCCCAAAGCGGCTGAGTTGTTGGCAACGAGTTCGTACCTGTTGAGGTCGATCGGACAACGCTATCCAATCATCATAGTTGACGAGGCTCAAGACACCGGCCCGCATGCTTGGCGGTGCGTGGACATGCTGGCGCCTTACACGCAGATCATTTGCCTAGCCGACCTCGATCAACAGATATTCGACTTCCTCCCAGGCGTAGGCCCCGAACGAATCGACGCCATCCGCGAGGCTCTACAACCAATGGAAGTGGACCTTGGGTCACAGAATCACCGCAGCCCGGATTCGGAGATTCTGACTTTTGGCAACGACATCCTGAACGGGGTTGTTCGAGGTGCACCCTATAAGGGAGTTTCAACACTTCGATACCGTCCCGAAAATCCTCCACCCAATTGGAATCACCTGCTGCGAAGGGCGCTCCGCGAAGTGATTCAGTCAATTAAGACCACGACGGATAGGCCCATTGAAACCATCGCGATTCTTGTGCCGAACAATCGAAGCGCGTTGAAGATGTCTAATGCGCTCAACGCTCTAGGTTCGAACGAAGGCAAGCCCGTAAAGCATAAGCTTCTCTTCGACGAGGCGCAGGCCCTTCTTTCCGCCCGAATTGCGGCGTTTTTGCTCGAGCCTAAAGCCGCGGCAAACACCGAGGCCGACCTGGCTACGTGCCTTGAAATGATGGCCGCAGCAAAGCGCTCCACTGGGAAGGGCCACACGGCGGTCAACAAGCTTCTTGAGCAGGCGAGAAAGATTCGATCGGGCAAAGCGCTGACGGTGAACCTCGCAAAGGCCATCCGAAAACTGTTCGAAGACCTCCGAACGAATGGCTTCTCAGGCGATCCATCGAAGGACTGGATCTATGTCAAACACGCGCTTCGCAACAGCGGGCAAGCAGAGCTGGAGAGTGTGGCGAGCCAGCTCGACTTTCTGGTAGCGTTTCAACGAGGCAGTCGGATCTCGGCCGGCTTAGCGGCCGAGTGGCTGCGTGACGGGGCCTACACGAATGCACGCGCGGCTTTGGATTTGGCGTTAGCGCAGGAGCAAATCGTCGATGGCGCGGAACCTCCAACCGGCCTGCTCGTGATGAATATCCACAAGGCCAAGGGAAAGCAGTTCGACGGTGTGATTGTTGTCAGAGAGGCTCGCCGAACCGATGCGGGCGTCGATTCGTCATTCATATGGAGGGGTGATGAGCCGCCCTATCCCAAGAGCAGGAAAGTCTTACGGGTCGGGGTGACCCGCGCACGCGACCATGTGATCGTTCTCGACCCGCTGTGGCCGGTATGTCCAATGCTGAAAGGGCACAAGCTCGCGAGAGCGGACTCGAAGGAATAGTTGAGTGTAAATATGCCACAACGTGCCGTATCGTTCCAGAATCTTGGAGCGCGTGAGTGTCCCGGAAAAATCAGTCCTTTCGTGCGCATACATCGGTCATGTTTATTGCATACTAAGTATCTGATAGAGGGCGTGTCGCCAGCGATTACGTGGGTGCTAACACGATAGAGTCATCTGCCAGTTGCAATCTGCCTTAAAAGAACGGTTTTGTGCGAGACGGGGGATAAAAATGGTTTGTCGGGTGAGATATCTCAATAGTGCCGGCATCATGCCGCGCGAGATCAAGGGCGTCGATGCACTGTCAAGAGCGTTCCCGTCAGAGTGGCTCCTTTACGTTTCGCTCAATTGCTTCCCCCGCAACCAGGATCCGATGGAAATCGATGCCGTCGTGGTAACTGACGACCAGATTCTTCTGCTTGAGATCAAGGACTGGAATGGCACGCTGACCTCCAAAGGAGACCGCTGGTTTCTCAACAAGGCGCCCCGCAAGAGATCGGCTGTGATTGCCAGCGAGGAAAAGGCAAAGAAGCTCAGGTCTGTGATCAAGGGGGCAAGCTCTCTGGCAGGCGTCTTCACTGTTGAGGCCCGGGTCGTGTTCACCGGCACTGCTGGCGCTTCGAACCTGCCGCCTCAAGAGGCCGCACGGACCTTGACGCTGGCAGAGGCATGCCTGATAGGCGACCCGTCCAAGCGGTACGAGTACATTCCCAAGGGCAAGATCCAGCTAAAGAAGGCCTATCAGTTCGAGGCCGAATTCGAAAAGGTGTTCAACAACCCCAGACTATTCCAGCGCTCGGAAATGGACTGGTCGGGCTACGCCGTTACGGAGAAGGACGTCTTCGTGCACCCGCGTGGAGTATGGCATGACCACTTTTCGCATCGGAAAAGTGAGCCGCGCATCAAGGGGATGGTGAGGACATGGTCTTTTGATCGTCTTCCCGTCGGGCTCAACAGCGGCGAAATGCGCAAGCTGGTGGCGTTGCGAGAGACCAACGTGTTCGGGTACCTCGAAGACGTTCGGAGCGATCTCATCACTCGAAATCATGTTCTCAAGGAGGCAGTTGCACCTGACGACGAAATTTCGACGGATCACTTCGAGGTGCGCCATCTGGGATCTGGGTGGAATCCGCTGGACCGATACCTTGTTCAGCAACGCGACAATCTGAGCATACAGGACCGTTTGGTCATCGTCTCGAGCTTGCTCAATATCGTCGCCCACCTGCATCGCGATAACGTGACACATCGCGACATTGGCCCAAGAGCAGTCTGGATGGGAGGCCACAGCGACCTTGCGCTGACGGGCTTCATGTCGTGCCAGTTGCCGGACAAAAATTCAGTCATGGATTGGCTCAAGGACCTCCGTGGCTACGCGCCTTTCCTTCCGGAGGACGCGACGGATACCGTGAGCACCGGCCGTCAAAGGGACGTGTACTCTTGCACTTACCTGGCGGCGCACATCCTCCTCGGAACTGCGCCATCAGACGGCGACCCCGAATGCGTCGTCGCGTCTTTGCCGCCGGAAGTTTCAAATCTCGCCGATTGGTTTCGTCGCGGCATGGCGGCGGACCCCGCGCGGCGGTTTCTCGATGCGATTGAGCTTGCGGATACCTTTTCGGCGCTTGTCGAGGACCGCACACCGGATGGTTTCGATGCAGCACTTCTCGACCGATTTGAATCAAATGTTGTCCCATTTACTGCTTGGCCACCTACGTCTGCGGGGACAACCATCGGGCTTAAACAGACCTATCCTCATGAGAAGGATGGCCAGACTCTCATGGTCAAGGTCTGGATGTCTTTGGTCAGAAATCGCTCTTTGGCAAGCGACTGTGCGCTTCTCCGGCTCCTGCAAAGTGTGGATTTATTGCGAAGCGCTTCTGTTAAGGGGCTCCCGAAGTTCATCGCGTATGGCCTCTCTCCCGTCGGCTTGTTTGTCGCCTACGAGCGTTGCGAAGGTACTCCGCTAGCGGCCGTAACGGAACTTCCAGAAAACGCATCGCTGCCTCTGGCCTCAGAGTTCCTACGTTCGGTCTCGGCATTGCATGAGCTCGGTTGCGAGCACGGTGACATATCGCCGGCCAACGTGCTGATTGACGTGGACGCAGGTTCGGTTTCTCTGATCGACCCCTTCGATGTGTCACCAACGGGAGACGGCACGGTCCGTACGCCCTCGATGTGTCCCACGAATTGGGAACACTTGAATCAGGCGGCCATCGACCGGTACGCAGCCTTAAAGGTGACATGCATGCTGCTGGAACTCGATCCCGGCGAGCAGGCAAAGGGTCTACTTATAGAGCTCATGACCGAGCTTGATAAGCCGGTGATAGAGTCGTTGCAACTTGCTAGTTCGCTGCTCGCCAAGGCTGCGGCCGCAGCGTGCGCACCGGCCGTGCGCGAGTTTGTACTGCGCTCGTCCTCACCGAACCACAACTTCGGCAACGCGGACAGAATCTACGTGCGCCGTAAAGTCGAGGATAGCGGCGTTACTACTTTCGTACTTACGACGGCAGGTGCCCAGCTGATACTGTCCGGGGACGGAAGCCGTCTGACAAGCCATTGGTTCAGGCCAACTTACTTCACGACTCTCGCCTACGAGTCGACGTCGGGATACGATGATTTGCCGTTCCGCATAACGGTTGAGCATGGCACCGAGGCTGGGTTCGACGTGCTTTACGTCTACCTATGTGGAAATGAGCGCTTCGCTCTATCGCCACGGGAATCTCTACCGTCGGCACGCCCTCTGCACTTCGATGTCGCATGGCATTGGAAGAAGCTCGTAGAGCTCGAGGAGGATGCACGCGTCGAGATCGCCATCACGGAAATTCTGTCTCAACGCGACCAGGCGTTGGTGTGCACCTACGAAAACTTAGGTAAGGACTTTGATTTCGATGAGGAAGACGTCATCGAAGTCTATGCAGGCAATCGTCGGATTGGGCACGTCGATCTTACGGCTAGCGCACTGCCGGCGGCGATTGGCATCGTTTGTAATCGCGGCCGTATCTCTGAGGGCGACCGGCTCAGGCTCGCCGGACGGCGGGAGCAGACGTCGATGGACCGACGGGCGCGAGCCGTTCGCCGTATTCTGGACTACCGATCGGTCATCTCGAACCTGATCGACTATTTCGACCCCAAGAAGCAACTCAATCCAACGTCATTTGATGTACGAATCGAGGACGATGAACTCAACTCCTATCGTCTCAATGGCGGCCAGCAACTGGCCTTTCGTCAACTTCTCGCGGTGGGCCCCGTGGGGCTGCTGCAGGGTCCGCCAGGGACGGGTAAGACTCGATTCATCGCTTCGTTCGTCCACTGGCTTCTCACCCGCGGAGGATGTCAGCGCATCCTAATCGCTAGCCAGTCCCATGAGGCTGTCAACAACGCAGTTGATTCATTACTGCGATTGCATAAAGACCGCGGTACGCGACCCAGCCTTCTGCGCATCGGATCGAAGGGCATCACGGAGCGGATACGGCCGTACCACTCGGTGGAATTGCGTGAGCGTTATCGAGTGAAGTTCGAAACTGCCGCTAAGTTCCGATTTAGCCAACTTTCAGCGACCCTCGGAGTTGACCGAGCCTATTCATCTGACCTGTTCGACCTCGACAAGCAGGTTGGCACTTTGGCACGCCGATGCGTGAACGTCCAGGAAACTCTCAAGGACGATGAGGCTCAACTGGCCATCGACCGAGAGCGCAACCGGGTGCAGCGATCGCGTGTGGAGGAGGCCTTTCGCTCTGCCTTCAAGGCATTTGAGGGGCGGGAGCCGGATGTCAATCAAGCGCTGCAAGAGTACGAGCAGCTTGTCGCTAACCTTGTCACGAAGCACCCTCAGGTGTCGCCCGCCGATGTCACCGCAGCGAGCAACGCATTGAAGCTCACCAACGATTGGCTGCATTCTCTGGGATCGCCCGGGAGAAACTTCGAAGAGTTTCTTGCGAAAACGCGGAGCGTTGTGGCGGCAACTTGCGTTGGGGTTGGCCAGACCCGTATCAGGATCGATTCGCAGGTCTTCGACTGGGTAATCGTCGACGAGGCCGCGCGGTGTACCCCAGGGGAGCTGGCCGTACCCATTCAAATGGCGCGACGCGTCCTCCTCGTCGGGGACCACCTGCAGTTGCGGCCTATGTTAGACAGAGAGATGTTGGATGATCTGCGGTCATACCGTGCAGACGTACAGCCAGAGGAGCTGACCAGAAGCGACTTTGAGCGTGCTTTCACCTCTGACTACGGATTAGAAATCGGGGTTCGGCTCACCGAGCAATACCGTATGGATCCGGCTATCTGCGCGATGGTGTCGCGATGTTTCTACGAAGCGCACGACATCCGACTCGACACGTCCAAGGATCGCGAACCTACTTTGAAGCCATCGGACATTGAAGTGCCATGGCTCTCCACTCCAATGGTTTGGGTCAATACTCAGTGGCAGCAGGGGCATGAAGAAGTGCAGCGCGACGGTGACACGACATACCACAACCCTGCCGAGGTGGACGCTGTGATGGCAGTGTTGGAGCGTCTCTCAGCGGACAAGACACTGATCGATGCTTTAGGGCGGCTGGATGATGAAACACCGATCGGCGTTATCTGCATGTACAGCGGTCAGAAGCGCCAACTCGAGTCCGCATGGTCGCGCAGACCCTTCGATCCCAGATTCAGGCGACTAGTACGCATCGACACCGTGGACTCTTACCAAGGCAAGGAAAACGCGATTGTCATTCTCTCGCTGGTTCGTAGCAACCAAAGCGGTGCGACCGGCCACGTAGGCAACGCCAACCGATGCAACGTTGCGGCCTCACGCGCCAAGGAACGACTCGTCGTTGTGGGAGACTGCAAGATGTGGGGCGAGCATGTGCCTGCACGATCGCCAATGCGAATGGTTCTCGAGTACATGCGGGAATACGCTTCGTCCTCCACGGTTCTGTCTGTCCAGGAGCTGACATGAACATGGCGGCCATTGAGTCTTTCCAAACGAATACCTTCGGCTTCAATCTGCCGTGTAGACAGTTCGTCATTGCGGCAGAGCGAACGCGAGAGCGGCGACTTCCGATGGTCGATGAGTTTGTTCTTCGCACCCTTCACACGGTTCGGACCATCACAGCCTCCCGGCTCGCGCGCTTCTTCGGGTTTGAAGGAAGAGACCTTGGTATTGTCATCTCTGACCTGCAATCTCGGGGCCTCGTGGTGGTGGAAGGTGAAGCTCTGACGCTACACGCTTCCGCGAAGGAGCTGTTCCGAACGTCGGATGAGTCAGCCCCCACGATCACGGTCACAGAGCCTATGCATGCCGATGTATGGTTCGACCTCGTCACCAAGCATATGGTAGGTGGTCGTGGCTTACGGAATGTCCCGCACCTCATTTCTCTTCAAGCGCGACAGACGCTGGACGAGAGCGAGGCTGGCGCAGCGTTCCATGACCACTTCCGAGAATATTTGCGCATCGCGCGCGGCGACAAGAACGCGGATGAGTGGAATCTCTATTCCGTACTTGATGTTCATCCTGGGCGTTACAGCTTTGTCCAAATTGGAGGCAGTGAGGTTCTCACTCTCGAGCCGGTGCCGAAGCTGGAGGTTCGTCTGCAACTAGACGACTACGACCGTGGGGGGCGTACAAGACGACTGACGGAGGCGATGACTGCGGAACTAACCACGCGGGACCAGGCAGCCCCGAGTCAGGTGTCCTCGAACGAGTTCGCACGGCTGATCGGCAAAGACTATTTAACTCGCTGGACACGTGAGGACGCGACATTCGATTTGGCGGGTTGGTATGCCCATGAACTCAGATCCGCTGAGGTTGCCGCGCCGCTCGTCGGTTACCCGTACGTTGAAAGGAATCGAAAAGCTATCGCGAAGCTGCTCGACGAGGCAAGGCTTGACGTCGGCGAAGACGGACGCTCAGAACTATGGTGGTTACGTCCTGGCGGATCTCGATGGGGGGCCACCGAGGATCTTCCATCCACGCTGGACGCACTTCGCTCGACAGTACGGGCGCGCACCAAAGGGGGTGCGCTGGTCACCGCTTTGGTGTCTCCGGCGGCGGTTAGTGCTAGGGAGGCCTATCCCTTCCAGCGGATCTTCGATCGAGGTGTTCACGCGCCTGCGGGAACGGCCCCGCTTGCCCTCGAAATTCTGCTTGTGGCCGAAGCGCTGGCGGTCGTTTCGGTAATGGTCCCATTGAGCCCATCGGTTCACGTCCCGATTGGATATGTGACGATTGATGAAGATGCAGTTAAGCGCATCGCAGAGGTGAGTCGGATACGTGGCTTCGCAGGTGAGGGTACTCGTTTGTGGCCAAAGGCCGAGCGAACCTAGCTCACGGGTAGAGGCAGAGGCTTTGAGTATCTGACCCGTGATTCTCAATCGGGGCGTCGGCCGGCCTGCAGTGCCATCCGGCCGGCTGAACCGAAACAATTTGCCAATTAATAGGGTTCGAACAAGAGTTTATGGAGCGTCATTGACTGGCTACGTTCTCCGCTTGGATAGTGGTAATCCCTCGCCTCGACAGAGGTCGGGATTTCCCCAGGCGAGCTCAAAGGTAGCGATGCAGCGGCTACTTCATCACCCGCTGGGGTAGCGATCGGATCCACTCGGTTCGTTGGGTGTGTGACCTTCGAGGTGCGCTACTTCATTGTTTTAATGGAGAAATAGGTGGAAGGTGTCCCGCACCTCTACCCCCGGGGAGTTCCAACTTAAGCGAACAAAGTTCAACGTTGAGTGGATCTCGGACACCCGAAAAAAACCGCTCATCCCCCTTCTTGAATTTGTCAAAACCCGTCCATATAATTAGCACTCGCTGCACGAGAGTGCTAACAATTCTCTGCCGGGCGATAAGCCGGGCAGATTCCCTAAGCGTTCTTCAATCTCAGTCAAGAGAGGAGTGAATATGAACCTTCGTCCTTTGCACGATCGCGTGATCGTCAAGCGCCTGGATCAGGAAACCAAGACCGCCTCGGGCATCGTGATCCCCGACGCCGCTGCTGAAAAGCCGGACCAGGGCGAAGTCCTGGCCGTCGGCCCGGGCAAGCGCGACGACAAGGGCGCCCCGATCGCGCTCGACGTGAAGGTCGGCGATCGCGTCCTGTTCGGCAAGTACGCAGGCCAGACCGTGAAGGTCGACGGCAGCGAACTGCTGGTCATGCGCGAAGAAGACATCATGGCCGTGGTCAACGCGAAGTAAGCGTCCACTGACGGTACATATTCCCAAGAATTCAAGGAGTTAGAAGATGGCAGCTAAAGACGTCGTATTCGGCGATTCCGCCCGTTCGAAGATGGTCGAAGGCGTGAACATTCTCGCCAACGCAGTCAAGGTCACGCTGGGTCCGAAGGGCCGCAACGTGGTGCTCGAGCGCAGCTTCGGCGGCCCGACGGTCACCAAGGACGGTGTGTCGGTCGCGAAGGAAATCGAGCTGAAGGACAAGCTCCAGAACATGGGCGCGCAAATGGTCAAGGAAGTCGCTTCCAAGACCAGCGACAACGCAGGCGACGGCACGACGACGGCAACCGTCCTCGCGCAATCGATCGTTCGCGAAGGCATGAAGTACGTCGCATCGGGCATGAACCCGATGGACCTGAAGCGCGGCATCGACAAGGCAGTCGCAGCGGCTGTCGAAGAGCTGAAGAAGATCAGCAAGCCGTGCACGACGAACAAGGAAATCGCACAGGTCGGCTCGATCTCGGCGAACAGCGACACGTCGATCGGCGATCGCATCGCTGAAGCGATGGACAAGGTCGGCAAGGAAGGCGTCATCACCGTCGAAGACGGCAAGTCGCTGGCCGACGAACTCGACGTCGTCGAAGGTATGCAATTCGACCGCGGCTACCTGTCGCCGTACTTCATCAACAATCCGGAAAAGCAAGTCGCCGTCCTCGACAACCCGTTCGTGCTGCTGCACGACAAGAAGGTGTCGAACATCCGTGATCTGCTGCCGGTACTCGAGCAAGTCGCGAAGGCTGGCCGTCCGCTGCTGATCATCGCTGAAGACATCGAAGGCGAAGCGCTCGCAACGCTGGTCGTCAACAACATCCGCGGCATCCTGAAGACCGTTGCGGTCAAGGCACCGGGCTTCGGCGATCGTCGCAAGGCGATGCTGGAAGACATCGCGATCCTGACCGGCGGCCAGGTGATCGCGGAAGAAACCGGCCTGACGCTCGAGAAGGCAACGCTGGCAGAACTGGGCCAGGCGAAGCGCATCGAAGTGGGCAAGGAAAACACGACGATCATCGACGGCGCAGGCGAAGCCGTGAACATCGAAGCACGCGTGAAGCAAGTGCGCGCGCAAATCGAAGAAGCGACGTCGGACTACGACCGTGAAAAGCTGCAAGAGCGCGTGGCCAAGCTGGCCGGCGGTGTTGCCGTGATCAAGGTCGGCGCTGCGACCGAAGTCGAAATGAAGGAAAAGAAGGCACGTGTCGAAGACGCACTGCATGCAACGCGCGCAGCTGTGGAAGAAGGCATCGTGGCAGGTGGCGGCGTTGCGCTGATCCGCGCTCGCACCGCGATCGCAGGCCTGACCGGCGCTAACGCCGATCAAAACGCCGGCATCAAGATCGTGCTGCGCGCAATGGAAGAGCCGCTGCGCCAGATCGTCACGAACGGCGGCGAAGAAGCCAGCGTCGTGGTGGCGGCAGTTGCTGCAGGCCAGGGCAACTACGGCTACAACGCAGCGACGGGCGAGTACGTCGACATGGTCGAAGCCGGTGTCGTCGACCCGACCAAGGTCACGCGTACCGCACTGCAGAACGCAGCTTCGGTTGCAGGCCTGCTGCTGACGACGGACGCAGCTGTTGCTGAACTGCCGAAGGAAGACGCACCGATGCCGGGCGGCATGCCGGGCGGCATGGGCGGCATGGGCATGGACATGTAATCGACTTCGGTCGATGATGTCCGGAGCGCGCAGCGATGCGTGCTCCAGCCAAAAGAAAAGACCCGCAGCGATGCGGGTCTTTTTTATGTGCGCGCGAATTTCAATGCGTGCGCGGAGCGGTCGAAGATGTCGCGCCCAAAGCGGCGCGGCAGCTGCGACGGCGGGGGATGCCCCCGCATCCACCTCAATGCCGGTGCGACGTCCTCGGCGCCGGGTCGGCCTTGACGGCCGGCGGCGTATCCGAGTCTTCGTTGCTGCGCGCCCAGAAGAACCGGTCGGGCAGGTACGCACCCATGCCGGGCCGGAACGCGTCACGCACAGCCTGGTACAGGTATTCCTGCGCTTCGCGAACCGCTTCGGGCGGCTCCTGGCCGTTCGCGAGCAGCGCCGCGATGGCCGCGCCCAGCGTGTCGGTGATGCCCATCAGCCGGTGCGGCGAGCGATCCCACATGTCCTCGCGGAGTTGGCCTTCCTCACCGTACAGCGTGTTGACGAGCCGGTGCGAGCCCGTCTCGGACGACAGGATGTATTCGCAACCTTGCGACAGCAGGTGCGAGACGGCCGCGTCGAGATTCGGCGCCTCGGCGTCGCCGTCCGGCTGCGCGAGCGCGATCAGCGTCGCGTAGTCGGCGACCAGCAGCGTGGTTTGCGGCGCCAGCAGGTCGGCGATCGACTCGCGCAGGTCGTCGGCTGCGAGCACGTGCTCGTCGTCGAGCGTGAAGTCGGGCGCGAGCACGAGCGGCACGCCGTCGTAGTCGGCGACGACCTCGGCGATTGCGCTCACGACTTCCGCGCGCGTTGCCGCGCCGATCTTGAACGCCGCAACCGGCATGTCTTCGAGCAGCATGCGCGCCTGGGCGGCGACCACGTCGGGATCGAGGCCGGTCACTTCGTCGCAGGCGGCCGAGTCGCGCACGGTGTAGCCCGTCATGACGGACACGCCATGACAGCCCATGCTCGCCAGGGTCAACAGATCGGCTTGAATGCCAGAGCCGCCGGTGGGGTCGGACAGGCCAAAGGTGAGGACGATCGGAGGGGCGTTGCTGGACATGTAAAAATGGGGCAAGAGAAAAACGGGAAAGCGACGGGCATGCGGACGGCGAGGCGAAATGGGCGTTTTCGGCCCTGTGTTGCCCGGCAGGCCGCACTTTTCAGCCATTATGCGGCGGAATCCGGCCCGCACGACGGATTTTTTAGCGCAGCGCAACGTAGTCGCGTTACTCCAGCGCGATTGCTAGGCAGTCCGGCCCCGACACGGTACCATCATGGCTCCCGAATTTACCGACTTTCCCGACGCGGCTTAAGATGGAATACAAGAGCTGGATGTGCCTGATTTGTGGCTGGATTTACGACGAAGAAGCCGGGCTGCCGGAAGAGGGCATTGCCCCGGGCACGCGCTGGGAAGACGTCCCGATCAATTGGACGTGTCCTGAATGCGGCGCCCGCAAGGAAGACTTCGAGATGGTCCAGATCTGACCGGACCCTTGGCCCACGGACACACGGCTCAGGCCTCGCATCGGCCCGGCGCTCGCGCGCCGGGGCTTGCGCGAGCGACTTGACGATGACAGGCGCGCGTGTCCATGAGGCCCGAACCGGCGAACGTTTCCCACCCTGACGCACTGCCCAACCCGCGCGGCGGGGCCGTGCGCGCGGCCGACGCATGGCTTGCGGCGGCCGCCGACGCTTTCGAGCATCGCGACGACGCGGCCGCACCGCTGTCCGCTGCGGCGGCCGTGCTCGCGGAAGCCGGCTGGCTGCCGGCCGCGCGTTTCGCGGGGCAGTTGTCGGCCGCCGTGCCGCTCGTCGCCACCGAGCCGACTTCGGCCGGCTGGCGTGCCGCGCTGCGCGATTTCCGCGCGGCAGTCGCACGCCATAACCTGCGCGAGCTCGCCTGCTCGCCCGTTCTCTTCGAACATTTCAGTGCCTTGCGTGCGCAAAGCGCCGCCGACCTGCGCGCGCATGCGCCGCTCGACGCGCTCGCGCTCGTCGGCCGCGCGGTGCCGCCAGCCACGCTGCGTTCGCTGCCCGACGCGTTCGCGGCCCGGATTCGTGCCCGCTACGAACAGGCGTTGCTTGGCGTGTTGCGCGCGGAGCACGGCGCGCCCGATGCGGCACTCGACGAACTCGATGCGATGCTGGCCGCGCTCGCCGGCGACGATCCATACGATTTCTGGCGGCTCGCGGCCGCATGCGTGCGCGCGCTGCGTGCCAGCGGCGCGCCCGAACTGAAGCGATTTCTCGCGCGGACGAACCTGCTGCTCGGCGAGCACGCGCAGGGCCGGCGCAGTGCGCCGCCCGACCTCGTGCGCGAGACGGTGGCGCTGCTGTGGCGCGATTTCGCGCTGTTCGGCGCCGCGGCCGAGGATGTCGCGCTCGTCGACGTGCTGCACGACTACGGGCTGACGGTCGACTGGCACGTCGCCGGCACGCCCGCGTCCGAAGCGCTGTGGGAAGCCGATGCCGCCCGGGCCGAGCACGACGCGGTTGCCGCCGCGCCGACTCGCGCACTCGGCGTCGTGACGGTCAACGCGCATGCCTATGAGGATTTCCTGCAGACGGCCGACGCGTCGATGGCCGACCTTGCTGCCGATCCGGCGAGAGCCGGCGCGGGGGCCGCATGGCATGCGTCCGGCGCCGCGTACCGGGTCGGCACGGCCGCGTGCGCGCTCGGGCTCGGACACGCGGCGCTCCTGGCGGACACGCTCGGCCTCGCGTGGCGGCGTGCGGCGCACGGCGTGCCGCTCGCCGACGGCGGCCTCGATGCGCACGGCCACGCATCCGACATGCTGCGCGCGGCGCTGCTGAAGATTGCAGCCGGCGTTGCGCCGCCGGACCTCACGGCGGCGTCCGGCGCGCTCGGCGCGGCGCTCGGCCGGGCCTGACGAACAAGGGGACGAACACGCGCCGGCGACCCTTGCCGCGCGGGCCCGCAACACGCTGCCGACAGCGCCCGCGCGCGTGTTAGAGTGCCGTGTGATCCGTGCGCGCCGTTGCCAGCGCGGTGCGGCGTTGCTTGTTGATCGCGGCCCGGTCAGGCCGCGGCGTCTTTGCTAAAATTCAAACCATGTCAAAGCCTTCCGATCGCATCAATCTCACCAACCAGTTCCTGATCGCCATGCCGAACATGGCCGATCCGACGTTCTCGGGAACGGTGGTCTATCTTTGCGATCACAGCGAGCGCGGTGCGCTCGGCCTCGTCATCAATCGTCCTACCGACATCGACCTCGAATCGCTGTTCAACCGCATCGACCTGAAGCTCGACATCGAGCCGCTGCTGCACATCCCGGTGTACTTCGGCGGCCCGGTGCAGACCGAGCGCGGTTTCGTGCTGCACGAGCCGGTGGAGGGCGCGAGCTACAATTCGTCGATGTCCGTCGAGGGCGGGCTGGAGATGACCACGTCGAAGGACGTGCTCGAGGCGGTCGCGACGGGCACCGGCCCGAAGCGCTTCCTGCTGACGCTCGGCCATGCCGGCTGGGGTGCCGGGCAGCTCGAGGAAGAAATTTCCCGCAACGGCTGGCTGACGGTCGCCGCCGATCCGCGCATCGTGTTCGACACGCCGGCCGAAGAGCGCTTCGAAGCCGCGCTCGGCCTGCTCGGCGTCAGCTCGTCGATGCTGTCCGGCGAAGCAGGGCACGCATGAGTGGCGCGAGCGCGCGCGATGCGACGCTCCTCGCGTTCGACTACGGCGAAAAACGTATCGGCGTCGCGGTCGGCAACGCGCTGACGCGCTCGGCCCGTGCGCTCGTCGTGATCCAGAACCTGAACCGCGAACACCGTTTCAAGGCGGTTGGTGACCTGCTGGCCGAATGGCGGCCGGACGCGCTCGTCGTCGGCCTGCCGATGCATCCGGACGGCACGCCGCACGACATGACGCAGCAGGCGAAGCGCTTCGGCAACCAGTTGAACGGCCGCTTCGGGCTGCCCGTCACGTGGGTCGACGAGCGCTATTCGTCGGTCGAGGCCGAGGCCGGGCTGCGCGAGCGCAACGTGCGCGGCCGCGCCCGGGCCGACATGCTCGATGCCGAGGCCGCGCGCGTCATCCTTCAACAGTATCTCGATCAATTGTCCGACCATGAGCACCATTGACGCCGAGGCGCTTTACCGCGTCCTGCTCGACCAGATCCGCGCCGCGTACGGCACGGCTTTCGCCGAACCGGGCGGTCCGCGGCTCGCCGGCATTCACAGCGGCGGCGCATGGCTTGCCGAGCGCCTCGCGCGCGATCTCGGCGCGCCGGCGTTCGGTGTCGTGAACGTCGCGCTGCACCGCGACGATTACGCGAAGAAGGGGCTGCACAGCCAGGCCAGCCCGACGTCTCTGCCGTTCGAGATCGACGGCGCGCGCATCGTGCTCGTCGACGACGTGCTGTTTACCGGGCGCACCGTGCGCGCGGCACTCAACGAGCTGTTCGACTACGGCCGTCCGGCCGCGGTCGAGCTCGCGGTGCTCGCCGATCGCGGCGGCCGCGAGCTGCCGGTCGCCGCGCGTTTCACGGGCGGCGCGCTCGACGTGCCGGCCGGTGCGACGCTCGTGCTCGCACGCGACGATGCGCAGTTCACGCTGCGCGTCGAGGTGCACGGCGCCTGAACGACACGCGAACCGTATCCCGGGCCGCTGGTTTGCACCGCGGCCCGTTTGCATAGTTGGAATCACGCACACCATGACCACCGACACCACTGGCCGCACCGGCAATCCCGCTGCGGCCGCGAGCCCCGACCGGTTCCGCTACGGCTTCCTGAAGGGCAACCCGCAGCTCACGAAAAACGGCGAGCTGAAGCACCTGCTGTCGATCGAGGGCCTGCCTCGCTCGATCGTCAACCACATCCTCGATACGGCCGAGCAGTTCGTCAGCGTGACGGACCGTGAAGTGAAGAAGGTGCCGCTGCTGCGCGGAAAGTCCGTGTTCAACCTGTTCTTCGAGAACTCGACGCGCACGCGCACGACCTTCGAGATCGCCGCGACGCGCCTGTCGGCCGACGTGCTGAACCTGAACATCAACGCGTCGTCGACGAGCAAGGGCGAATCGCTGCTCGACACGATCAACAACCTGTCGGCGATGCATGCCGACCTGTTCGTCGTGCGCCACGCATCGAGCGGCGCGCCGTACCTGATCGCCGAGCACTGCGCGCCGCACGTGCACGTGATCAACGCCGGCGACGGCCGTCATGCGCACCCGACGCAGGGCCTGCTCGACATGTACACGATCCGTCACTACAAGCGCGACTTCACGAAGCTGCGCGTGGCGATCGTCGGCGACATCCTGCATTCGCGCGTCGCGCGCTCCGACATCCATGCACTCACCACGCTCGGCGTGCCGGAAGTGCGCGCGATCGGCCCGCGCACGCTGCTGCCCGGCGGCCTCGAGCAGATGGGCGTGAAGGTGTTCCACAACCTCGACGAAGGGCTGAAGGGCGTCGACGTGATCATCATGCTGCGCCTGCAGAACGAGCGGATGAGCGGCGCGCTGCTGCCGTCCGCGCAGGAGTACTTCAAGACGTGGGGCCTGACGCCCGAGCGCCTCGCGCTCGCCGCGCCCGACGCGATCGTGATGCACCCGGGGCCGATGAACCGCGGCGTCGAGATCGATTCGCAGGTCGCCGATGGCCCGCAGTCGGTGATCCTCAACCAGGTCACCTTCGGCATCGCCGTGCGGATGGCGGTGATGGGCATCGTCGCCGGCAACAGCGACTGAGCCCGTTTCGCGCATCCTTCATCAGGCATTCAACGCATTCAACGAATTCACAGACAGCGCATGAAGATTCATATCAAAGGCGGCACGCTGATCGACCCCGTCGCCGGCACCGAGCGGCAGGCCGACGTATTCGTCGCGGACGGCAAGATCGCCGCGCTCGGCACGGCGGCGCCGGCCGGTTTCAACGCGGACAACACGATCGACGCGGCGGGCCTGCTCGTCGCGCCGGGCCTCGTCGACCTGTGTGCGCGGTTGCGCGAGCCCGGCTACGAGCACAAGGCGACGCTCGCGTCCGAGATGGCTGCGGCCGTGGCGGGCGGTGTCACGACCCTCGTGTGTCCGCCGGATACCGACCCCGTGCTCGACGAGCCGGGCCTCGTCGAGATGCTCAAGTTCCGCGCGCGCAATCTGCACCAGGCGAACGTGCATCCGCTCGGCGCGCTGACGGTCGGCCTCAAGGGTGAGGTGATCACCGAGATGGTCGCGCTGACCGAGTCCGGTTGCGTCGGCTTCACGCATGCCAACGTGCCGGTACGTGACACGCAGGTGCTGCTGCGCGCGCTGCAGTACGCGAGCACTTACGACTACACCACGTGGCTGCGTCCGCAAGACGCGTTCATCGGCCGCGGCGGTGTCGCCGCGAGCGGTGCGCTGGCGTCGCGGCTCGGGCTGTCCGGCGTGCCGGTCGCGGCCGAGACGATCGCGCTGCACACGATTTTCGAACTGATGCGCGTGACGGGCGCGCGCGTGCATCTCGCGCGGTTGTCGTCCGCCGCCGGCCTCGCGCTCGTGCGCGAGGCGAAGGCCGAGGGGCTGCCCGTGACCTGTGACGTCGGTGTCAATCACGTGCACCTGATCGACGTCGACATCGGCTATTTCGATTCGCAGTTCCGGCTCGATCCGCCGCTGCGCAGCGAGCGCGACCGCGAAGCGATCCGCGCGGCGCTCGCCGACGGCACGATCGACGCGATCTGCTCCGATCACACGCCCGTCGACGACGACGAGAAGCTGCTGCCGTTCGGCGAAGCGACGCCCGGCGCGACGGGGCTCGAGCTGCTGCTGTCGCTGACGCTGAAGTGGGCGGACGAGACGCGCACGCCGCTCGCGCAGGCGCTGCGGCGCATCACGTCCGCGCCGGCCGACGTGCTGAAGCTGCCGGCAGGCCGTCTTGGCGAAGGCGCCACGGCTGACCTGTGCGTGTTCGATCCGCGCGCGCACTGGCGCGTCGAGCCGCGTGCGCTGAAGAGCCAGGGCCACAACTCGCCGTTCCTCGGCTACGAACTGCCGGCCACCGTGCGCGCGACGCTCGTGGGCGGGCAGGTCGCGTTCGAGCGCCACTGAACCACGCCGGACCCTCGCCATGATTGCCATTCGGAAGCTGCGTCTCGTCTTTCACCTGTTGCGCGGCATGGCGATCGTCGCGCTGCGTTTCTCTCACGTCACGCCCGCGCGCCGTGCCGAGCTCACGCGCCGCTGGTCGCTCAAGATGCTGCGGATCTGCGGGATGCGCGTCGTCGTCCACAACGACGCGGCGCGGCTCGACGCGGGGGCGCTCGTCGTCGGCAACCACGTGTCGTGGCTCGACATCTACACCGTCAACGCGTGGCGGCCGACGCCGTTCGTGTCGAAGGCGGAGGTGCGGCAGTGGCCGGTGGTCGGCTGGCTCGCCGAGAAGCTCGACACCGTGTTCCTGCAGCGCGAGAAGCGCACCGAGGCGATGCGGGTCATGCACGAGATGGCCGAGCGGCTGCGCAACGGCGGGGTGATGTGCGTGTTTCCGGAAGGGACCACGTCCGACGGCCAGGATCTGCTGCCGTTTCATGCGAACCTGTTCCAGGCAGCGGTGTCGGCCGGCGCCGCGGTGCAGCCGATCTGCCTGATGTACGAGGATGCGCAGGGGCGGCAGTCGGTCGCGCCGGCCTATACGGGCGAACTGGCGCTGGGTACGTCGCTCGACATGGTGTTGCGCGGCGGCCCGCTCGTCGCGCACCTGTACGTGTGCGACCCGATCGCGCCGGGCGGCGACCGGCGCGCGACGTCCGCGGCGGCGCGTGATGCGATCGCGGCCGCGCTGGCGGCGATGCAGGCGCAGGTCGGCAAGCCGACGGCCGAGTCGCTCGCGGAGTTGCAAAAGCATGCGTATCCGGCGACCGAGCTCGGCGCTGGTGCGGCGGGCGATGCGGCGGCCGAGGAGCCGGTGCCTGGGCGCGAGGGCTGACGCGCCGCCGGCAGGTCACGCGAACCGGCGTGCCGTCACTCGCCGCCCGGCGAGCGGCACGCTTCGCACTGCACCTGCGTGACCGTGCGCTGCGCCGGATCGGCCGTGAGCTGCACGGCCGACAACTGGTTTCCCCATACGCATCCGGAATCGAGCGCGACGACGTTCTCGCACACCATCAGGCCGAGCGCGGCCCAATGGCCGAATACGACCGTCACGTTCTCGGTGCGGCGGCCCGGCACGTCGAACCACGGCAGGTAGCCGGGCGGCGCGCTGTCGGGCCCGCCGTTCGCCTTGAATTCCATCACGCCATCGGGCGTGCAGAAGCGCAGACGTGTGAACGCGTTGAATGCGACGCGCATCCGGTCGCGTTTTTTCAGGTTGGGGTTCCATTGATTCGGCTCGTTGCCGTACAGGCCTTGCAGCGTGTCGCGCCAGTCGGGGGCACGCAGCGCGCGCTGCAGCTCGTCCGCGAGTTCGAGCGCGAGCGTGGCGTCCCATTGAGGCAACATGCCTGCGTGGACGAGCAGCATGCCGTGTTCGAAGTGCACGAACGGGCGGTGGCGCACCCAGTCGAGCAGTGCTTCGGCGTCGGGCGCGTCGAGGATCTCGCCGATCGTGTCGCCCGGGCGTTCGGTGCGCAGGCCGGCGGAGACCGCGAGCAGGTGGAGGTCGTGATTGCCGAGCACGACGGTCGCGCGCGGGCCGAGGTCGACGACCGCACGCAGCGCGGCGAGGGAGTCCGGTCCGCGGTTGACGACGTCGCCGGCGATCCACAGCGGCGTGTCGGCGGGGGCTGAAAGCTTGTCGAGCAAAGACTGGAAAGCTGAATGGCAGCCTTGGATGTCGCCGATGGCGATGGGGGTATGGGGCATGGGTTCGTGCGCGTTCGGGGTCAAGCGTACGGTAGCAAAAGTTCGTCCCCGAAGGCTACGCGCAAATTTTCATCCGACACCAATCAGTTCACCACGCCCGTGTTTTTGGCCTCGAGGACGGGTTGCCATCGCTGTTTCAAGTTGTTAGCAGCGTGGCTTTTGCGTCCTGGGGCTTCTTATAATTTGCCGTTCCCGCGCGAAAATTACCATCAGATGACTCTGGCGGGCATGGCGACCGGGTAAAATGCCGGGCCTGAGGCGGCTCGGATAGTTGTTTGCCCCTCGCGATATGCCGCATGGCAACGTTCGCGGCGTGCTTGTCTTGTACCCACAGGGACGCCAAATAATCCGATTCGTGTGGTCATGCCCGACCCGTTTGACTGCTGTCGTAGTGGGCCGGGCATCGACTCGTTTCCGTGCCAGGGCGCGCTGACATAGTCGACGATTCTGTGTGGCGCCCCAATTCCTTCATTTTTGAAAGCTTGCATGCTGACCCTTTCACTTGCGGACCTAAAGAAAAGCATCACGGCGTGGCGGTTGTGGACCTTGCTCGGCTGGCTTGAAATTCGGCAACGCTATGCGCGTTCGCGCCTGGGGCCGTTCTGGCTCACGATCAGCATGGGCGTGATGATCACGTCGTTGGGTGTCGTTTACGGCACGTTGTTCGGCCAGAAAATCAACGAGTATCTGCCGTTTCTTGCTGCCAGCATCGTGCTGTGGGGTTTATTCTCGACGACCATCGTGGAAGGCAGCGTCGCGTACATCAACAGCGCGCCCTATATCCGGCAAATGGCCACGCCGAAACTGATCTATATCCTGCAGGTCGTGTGGCGAAACTTGATCGTCCTAGCCCACAACTTCGTGATCGTCATCGTGCTGCTGGCCATCTACGGCGTGAAGAGTTGGGAGACGTTGCCGGTATTCATTCCGGCGGTGCTGGTGTATGTGCTGAACGCCACATGGATCGCGATGGTGGTGGGCTTGCTGTCGGCGCGCTTTCGCGACCTGCCTCAGATTGTGAGCGCATTGCTTCAGGTTGCGTTCTACGTGACTCCGATCATTTTTCGCCCCGATGCGCTTAATCGCTTCTCCTTCATTGTCGAGTGGAACCCGCTCGCGTATCTGATCGACCTCGTGCGTGGCCCGCTGATCGGGCATATGCCCAGTGAATTGACGTGGGGTGTGACGGTCGGCATGGCCGCGATTGGATGGCCTGTCGCAATGTTGATGACGGGGCGTTATCTGAAGCGCATTCCGTACTGGGTCTGAGAGAGACGATATGGCGTTTATCGAATTGCAGAGCGTAACGCTCGATTTGCCGATTTTCGACGTGCAGGGGCGCTCGCTCAAGAAGCAAGTGCTCAACATGGGGCGTCGCAACAGAATCGCCGAGGGCAACGACGGCGTGATCGTCGTGCGGGCGCTCGACGATGTGAGTTTTCGTTTTGAGCGCGGCGATCGCGTTGGTCTGATCGGACACAACGGCGCGGGGAAATCGACATTGCTTCGTGCGATGGCGGGCATCTATCCGCCGTCGTCGGGCCAGTTGTTGCGTGAAGGAAAAGTGGTGCCGCTCCTCGATATCGGCCTCGGCATGGACGAGAACTCGACCGGCATGCAGAACATTCGGCTCAGAGGGCTATTGCTCGGCATGTCCGATGCAGAGATTCGCTCGAAGCAGGGCGAAATCGCGGAGTTCTGCGAGCTTGGCGATTATCTGGACTTGCCGATTCGTACGTACTCCAGCGGGATGAAGGTGCGGCTCGCGTTTGCAGTGTCGACGGCGGTCGATGCCGAAATCCTGTTGCTCGACGAAGTGATGGGAGTCGGCGACGCATCGTTCATGCACAAGGCTGAAGCGCGACTGGCGGACCTGCACAGCCGTGCGGAAATCGTCGTGCTCGCGATGCACTCGAACTCGGAAATCCGCAAGGTGTGCAACAAGGTGCTTTGGATGGAGCGTGGCCGTGTACGCGCTTTCGGGCCGACGGAAGAAGTTGTGTCGGAGTACGAGGCGACGACAGGCTGAACGCGTCGACCGGCCACGGAGCGTGCGTGATCGCGTGCTGGATTTGCAGCACGGCGAAGCGATGTCCGGTGACGAGCCGACCCTGTGCCGAGTCAATCGGCTGCTTGCGTCTTATCGTGTAAGGCCGGTCATGCTGTCCGACGTCTGCGTTCAGAGCGGCGAATTGCTCGATATCTGAGCGATTCACTTCGGGAGTGCGCACAAGATCATAGGTTGCGACGGCGCGCCGCCTGCGCAAACCATCCGCACGGCGGTGCCGGGGCCGTCGCCGACGCGCGATATGCTGAGGGCGACGGCGTGATCGTTGCGTGCGCAGCGTGTTTTCGGCGCGTGATCGTTGATGGATTGCGGTGCCTGATTACCTCGTTCAGCCTCTTCCGCATCATTTCCCTACGTTGCTGATAGCGACGTCTGCGTCACACGGCAACTTGATGGCGGCGGTGCGCGGCTCGTATTTCTTGGACAGTTGCCGATCCTGCCGAGAGCATGCGACCGATACTTGTGCCACCGAATCGCGGAGTGGTGCCAGCGACACAATCGGCCATCGTTCGCCCGACAGCATGCGTGGACCGATCAAATCAGTGCAGTTCAGCCATTCGATGTACGTCATCCGCAAGACGGCGGTGCGTGACAATGTTGTCGCGCAATCATCGCGAACGCGATTGCGGCAGAGCCGCAGGTGCGCCTTATTTACTCTGACGAAGACAGGATCGACGTGTCTGACGTTCGTCACGACCGGTATTTCGAATGTGCTTCGGATTCACGTCTCTTCTATTCGGCGGGCGAAGACGCAATATCCGCACCATGAAATCGTTACCGTCGATAACGAATCGGACAATTCTGTCAAGTTGCGCATGTCGAATCGCGCGCGGGCGAGACGCGGATGCGTGTGTTCCGCGACGAGCGCCCGCGCGCTGACCATGCGGCCATCGAGGGCGCCCGACCCGGCATCCCGCCGCGGCTGCGTTCCGACCGAGTACTCCTGCCGTATCGTCGCGAATGGGTGGTTTTAGGGACGTGACGGCGATCTGAGGGTGACCGCCACCTTTATCGACGTGGAATCGTGCCTGTTCGAGCGCGACAGAGGCTGTTGAAACTTGTGGACGTAATTGGTGGAGTTTTATCATTACGCGTCCACGGTGCGGTCGTGAGGACAACCGGAAAAGGCGGGCGAGTGTCTTACCATAAATTTCAGGCATGTGCAAGGGTGGGCTATGCTCATGGTCGACGGTCCCGGCTGCAGCTTGCATCTGTCTTTGGAGTGTGACGATTTCCCTTTTGCTGGTCCAGTCGCCGCGCGTCGGGCGATTGCGTTGCGGAATCCACGGGCCATCGCCCTTGCTGTCGTCTTCTTCCGAGGATCAGGGTAGTCGGTAGGCCCTGTTCTGTATAATTGCTGCGGCTTGTATCGTTTGAAACGCCATGTGCTCTTCCAACGTTGAACTCGATCGCGGTCGCGAAGTGTTTGGCGGGAAAGCGAATGGTTAAAATTTGGAGAGTTTAGGAATGGCGGAATCTCAAGAGCGAGTCTTGATCACGGGTGCCGGTGGAGTGATCGGTCACGCATTAAAGCAGGAATTGGCAGACTCAGGGTACTCGAACGTCGTCGCAATCACGAGCAGTGACGTTGATCTTCGAGATCAAAACGCGACTGAAGTAATGTTCAATGAATTGCGCCCGACTATCGTTTTCCATATGGCGGCTCGGGTGTACGGCATCATGGGGAATATGTCCAATCGGGGTATTGCGTATCTGGACAACGTTCGGATCAACACCAACGTAGTCGAGGCTGCGCGTCAGACAGGGTGTAAGAAGTTTGTCGCAATGGGCTCGACAGCCATTTACTCTGATCAGGTGCGTCTCCCGATGTCGGAGGAAGAAATCTGGGTTGGGGCGCCGCATCACTCCGAAGCTCCGTACGCACACAGCAAGCGCGGTATGCTTGCGCAACTGGAGGCCTACAAAGATCAATATGGGATGGACTACGCATTTTGTGTATCCACCAATCTCTTTGGCCCGCACGACAAATTCGACGAGAAATTCGGACATGTCGTTCCATCTCTTATATCGAAGTTCTATCGTGCATCTGTTCTAGGGCAGCCCATTTCCGTCTGGGGGTCCGGGAAAGCAGAACGGGACTTTCTCTTCAGCGGCGACGCGGCATACGCGCTTCGTCTTATCGCCGAAAATCACACCGGCGCAATCAATCTGGCGACCGGTCAATCGTACACGATTCGGCATACGGTCGATACGCTTTGCCAGATTTCGGGCTTCAGCGGCAACGTGGAGTGGGATGCGACAAAGCCGGATGGCCAGAAGCTGCGCGCTTACGACATCTCGCGTCTGACGGCGTTGGGATTCAAGCCACGATTCTCATTCGACGAAGCGTTGGCGATTACTTACGACTGGTATTGCAAGAATGTTGAGATTGCCAGAAAGTAATTGCATGGTATTGCCCCTGGTGTGTTTGCGCGTAAAGAGGCTGCACACTATCTCTCTAACGTGTGGTCATTCGAGTTGTTTGATCGATGAAATTTGTATCGTACGCGCAGAACTATGAAGATGTGATGCTCCGGCGCGCGCTCGCTAAAGTCGATCGCGGATTCTACATAGATGTCGGCGCTGCCGAACCATATGCAGATTCGGTAACGGCAGCGTTCTACGAGCGTGGCTGGCGTGGCATCAACATCGAGCCGATGCCGGGGCCCTTCGAGAGACTGACCCAGGCGCGACCTCAAGACGTCAATCTACAAGTCGCCGTGGAGAACAGGCAGACGGTCGCCCGGTATTTCGCAGTGGATGGCGGTAACGGGATTTCGACGGGGATTCCAAAGCTCGCCGAAGGGTATAAGGACGCGAACTGGGACATCAGCCAGGTAACGGTGGCGGTCACGACATTGCGCGATATATGCGAGACATATGTCGGCGAGAAGCCAGTCCATTTTCTCAAAATCGATGTGGAGGGAAACGAAAGAGAGGTGCTGGCGAGTGCCGATTTCAGTACCTTTCGTCCCTGGATCATCCTGGTCGAGGCTACGGAACCGAACTCCCAAATTCCGTCCCATGAAGGCTGGGAAGTCCTTTTGCTGGAAGCAAAATATCATTTCGTCTATTTCGATGGCCTGAATCGCTTCTATGTGTCGGCAGAAAAGATGGATGAATTGAAGCACGCCTTTATGGTTCCGCCAAACTGGTTTGATGGATTCATTCGGGCATCTGAGTCCGACATGATCCGGCGTGCGATGGATTTGGAGCGGCAACTCGCTGAATCGCAGCGGCAGTTTCAGGAGGCTCATGCGGGATGGCTTTTGGAAAAGGGCGCACGAGAAGAATTAGAGGTACGGTTGAACGATGCATATCACAACATGACTAATCAGGCGCAAGGCGAGCAGGCGTCGCAAGTTGTTTTGGAAGACGCAAGCCAAGATTGCGTCATGAACAGTCCCGAAATCTCGCCCGACGGGATCGATCAACTCAAGGCGCGGCTTGCGACAAGCGAGGGAGATCTTGAGAACCATCGGATCCAATTGGCCGAGTTGCGCGTCCGGTTGACCGAGAATGAGAAGTCCGGACAAGCGCTCAGCGCCGAGCGCGACGCCGCCTACCAGGAACTGTTCGAATCATCCAGGCATGCTGCTTGGCTGAGCCAGGAAAGAGTGCGCTTGCAGGAAAGGGTCGACGAGTCAGCCAGACATGTTGCTTGGGTGAACCAGGAAAGTGGACGCTTGCACGGGAAGGTCGACGAGCTTGAGCACATGGTCGGTACGCTCCGCTTGCAAGAGGAGCGTGTGTCGGCCGCACTACACGCGGTACTTCAGAGTACATCGTGGAAATTGACCGGTCCGCTGCGATGTATAAAGCGCATGATGCAACGCCGATCCTAGTATTAATGGAGCAAATTTTGGTATCGAATTCGATTTGCATCATTGGTCGCTGTACTTTCGGCACTGGAATCGGCGCTGTGACTTACGCGGCGTGTGAGATGTTGAGCCGATTTTATGATGTTTCCATTTTTCCGACCGAGCCGCATTTCCGCACTGAGCGCGAAATCGTACTGCCGAACGGGACGGTGATTCCTGTTTGCACCGATCTATCGCAGGCGAAGGTTGTCTTCTATGCGGACGTGCTATGGAACGGTGCATATGATTTGAATTACACCCTGGTTCCGCCGGGTGCATTGCGATTTGCTCATATCGCTTACGATTCCGATGAACTACCGTCTCAATGGGTCAAAGTGCTTAACGAGCACTTCGATTTTGCGCTCTTCATGAGCCATCACTTGGAGGGTGTGGCTCGGAGGTCGGGTGTCGAGATAGCGGTGGGTACACTGCCACTCGCCTTGGACATTGAAGGGCTGTTGAGTCGCCCCTATCGAGCTTCGTCGAATGGCAAGATCAAATTCTGTTCGATTGCAGCATTTCATGCGCGTAAAGGTGTCGAGGCTCTTGTTGAGGGGTTCATTCGTGCTTTCGGTGATCGACAGGACGTGGAGCTCACGATACATTCGAATCTAGCTATCGGTTCAAGCTTTGAGCGAGTCAAGAATCTGGTCGACTCTAGAAAAGCCACGAATATTGTCATCAGTTGTGCTCCCCTGACTGAGCAAGAGAAAAATGCACTGATCGAGGATTGTGATGTCTTCGTGAATTGCTCTCGCGGTGAAGGATATTCCATTGGGCCGCGAGAAGCTCTGGCATTGGGAAAAGTACTCGCAATAACGGCTGTCGGGGGGCATAACGATCTAATTTCGACGCCTGGCGTCTTTGCTATACCGGCTACCGTTGCGATGCCGGCGCGCTATCCGGAAATCGATAACCTTGTCGTCGGTCGGCAATTTGCCGCGGACATCGACGACATCGGCACGGCGCTCACGGACGCTTTTGAATACGTTTCGTCCGGCATAAGCGCGACGACGGTGCACGTGCGACGCCAACTCGCTGCCGAGTTCAGTTTTACTAATCTGGAGCTGAATTACGGTGAGTTGATCGATACCAAGCTTCGGTCATTTCGGCCTCGGCAATGCGGTTCACGCTTCACCCGATTGCCGGCCGAATTGCCAGCGACCGTGGAGCGCCTTCTGGGACATCGTTCTGCATCACTTCCTAGTATTGATCGTACCGTTGTGCAGTCTCATGACGGCGGCTTCTTCTCGGTCTTCAATGCATTCATGAGCCATTTGGTATGGGACCAGCGTGACAAGCGGTGTCATATGGTCTTGCCGGACTGGAACGTGGATCGCATGATCAAGCGCTTAGGTACGGCTCAATTCATGAGCTTCTGCTATGGGCGCCCGAGCGAGGGAAATGTGTGGTCCAAGCTGTTCGAACCGCTCTATGGCCTCAGCGACGCAGATATGGACGACGAGAGCTTCTTGTACGCCAAGGGGCGTCCGCCTGTTGCAGTGTTCAATCACGAACGTGAGCCGCAGCTTACTTATGTCCATGCGTATAAATTGTATAAGAGCGGCCAATTTTCTCGTATCCGCTCACAATACAACAAGGCGTTCAAGGATCATGTGCATTTGCGCGCTCCATTTCAGCGCGAATTGGATGAATTCCGGGCGAACTTTGCCGGGAAATTTATGATAGCGGCGCACGTCAAGCATCCGAGTCACGTGATTGAGCAGCCAGGCGGAAAAATTGCACACATCCAATCATATATAGATGGGATCAGGCACCAGCTCGATGCTCGCGGATTCGAAGAGGATTCGCCAGGCTGGGCGGTATTTCTTGCGACGGATCAGGATCGAGTAATCAATGTCTTCAAGGGAGAATTTGGCGACAAGGTCTTTTGCTATGAGGATGTCCGTCGAACAACGGAGGCTGAAGACGCGCGCTACGACCAGTTGGGGGCAGAGGAGCGTCGTGCAGAAGGCTTTCAGGTGCAGCACTTGGTCGCTGCAAATCCTGATAACTGGAATATCAGGATGGCTTGGGAAGTCATTCGCGATGCGATGACCATGGCACATTGCAATGTGCTTCTCCACATTGTGAGCAACGTTTCGACAGCAGTGTCGTACATGAATCCGGACATTGAACTCGTTTTTTGTTCCGCTGAAGAGGCCGAGGCTGCGCGTCACTGAATGCCTGCTTCACGTTTTGCGCCGCAAGGCATGCGAAGCGTGGAGCGCGCTGGGGCTGACGAAAAACCGTAAGTGTGTCGCCGGTCAATCGAATCGGTACGGCCCATCGGCGGATGCTGCCAGACGTGTGATTCCAACACGAGCCAGCGATACAAGCGTGGGGATCGGCGCGACGCAACTTTCGGGACTAAAGCCATGACTTCCGCTGTCATTGCTCCGTCGTGCGGCAGAATCGGGTGGGGAAGGTACATCGCCGATTGGGGCGACTGCATGAGACCTTTCGTTGTCTGGAGTGTATATGCGAGTTACAGGAGATAGTTTGTCCACCAACGCTCACGATTGCCCATCTAGCGAAATTTTGCGTATCGCGGTGGTGAGTTCCCCGCGGAGCGGTAATTCATGGATCAGATCAACGCTCGCTGGCGCACTGTCCATGCAGGAGATCGCAGTTCACAATTATCTCGATGCTCCGGCTGTTTTGCCGCCGAGGTGTTTCCTTCAGATCCATTGGTATCGCGAGCCGAACTTTCAAGCTTGGCTTCGCGCGAATCAATTTCGGATATTGACGGTAGCAAGACATCCACTCGATGTTCTTGTATCGGCACTGCACTACATTCGATACGAACCGGGAACGAGCCGATGGCTTGAAGGGAATGTGAAATTGCCTGCGGAGCTGGCGAGCGCCAGCCCGTCTTCGGCCGAGTTTCTTGAGTACGCTCTCAGCATGGGTGCCGAAGATCTGCTTTCGATCACCTATCAGTGGTGGAACGATCCCGATGTGCTTCGTCTTCGATACGAAGATGCTGTTGCGAACCCTGAAGAGGTGCTTGGCAGTCAGATCGCTACATTAGGGGGCAGTGCACAGGACGTCGTTCCCTGGCTGGCGCACCTCAGTCTCGAGAAGATGCGTGCGACGCCGAACCGGCACGGATGGCAGGGAAGCCCCGGGCTTTGGCGGCGTTTGATTGTCCCGCAAGACGCCATTCGTATCTACCGAAGGCATCGAAGAGTTTTTGATACCTTGGGCTACGCGATTCGGCCATACTTTCTGACGCGTGCATCGGCCTATCGAAACTGGATGGAGCGACTTTAGCAGGTGACGCTTGCTGAACGGTCGTGTTTCGTAACGAGAGCGCGATGAGCGCTTGATTGTGATGGTTACCCTGTTGGATCTTGTGGGCGTGGTCAGCTCGCGAGACGCGGTCTCGCAGTGCCGAGAAGGCGGCTGGGAGCAAGGTGCGCTTGGCACCTTGTTGCCGCGTCCGGGCGGATGCTCGCCGCGGATCGACGAGCCTAAGCGTCGGGCAACGGGGAGCAAGGTCGACTTAGGCCGATGGGCGGCTGAAGACTTTGTGGGCAACCGCGGTCAGGAGTCGGGCGGCGGTCCTGGCGCCGGCCCCCGGCATACTGGTGAGGGCCGATCAAGGACGTGAGCAAGCACCAGTCGTCGACAGCGACCTGGACGCATTTCCAGCGGCAAGTGCGGCGGCTCATAGGAGGCGCGACAATTATAGGGGGTGCGGGCCGGACACGATCGCGGCTTATACGCTCAGTGCCGGAACGCTCTAGGTCGCCAGACTCTTTCCTGCATCGCAGTTCGTGCCGAGTGAGCGGGTAAGAGACGCGGTGGTGAGGCGGTAGAACAGACCACGCTCTATCGGGCGCGATCCTGACTCCGCTTCAGCCGGTTGATATTTTACGATGAGGTTTGTATCAATTTGTTGCGGGCATGGGTCTTGCTTGGCGCAGATTCCTATAATTGCTTTTTCTCGCAAAAATTAGCACTTCGTGACATTGACGATCATGATGACCGGTTAAAATCCCGGCCTGACGTGGCTCGGGCATTGCCACCCGTGATATGTCATGCGACGAGCGCCCGACCGGGCGTGCCGCACTTTTCTAGAGGGAGTCTCATGATCCTGGTGACGGGCGGTGCGGGTTTTATCGGCGCCAACTTCGTTCTCGACTGGCTGCGCCACAACGACGAACCCGTGCTCAATGTCGACAAGCTGACCTATGCGGGCAATCTGCGCACGCTGCAGTCGCTGATTGATGATCCGAGGCACGTGTTTGCGCGCGTCGATATTTGCGATCGCGCCGCGCTTGACGGACTGTTTGCCGAACACAAGCCGCGTGCGGTCGTGCACTTCGCCGCCGAAAGCCATGTTGATCGTTCAATCCATGGCCCCGCCGATTTCGTGCAGACCAATGTCGTCGGCACGTTCACGCTGCTCGATGCGGCGCGCACGCACTGGAGCGGGCTGAGTGATGCCGACAAGGCCGAATTCCGCTTCCTGCACGTGTCGACCGACGAGGTATTCGGCTCGCTGTCCCCGGCCGATCCGCAATTCTCCGAAACGACACCATATGCGCCGAACAGCCCGTACTCGGCGACAAAGGCCGGCTCCGATCACCTGGTGCGTGCGTATCATCATACGTACGGCCTCCCGACGCTGACGACGAACTGCTCGAACAACTATGGCCCCTATCAGTTCCCCGAGAAGCTGATTCCGCTGATGATTGCGAACGCGCTCGCGGGCAAGCCGCTGCCGATCTACGGCGACGGCCAGAACGTGCGCGACTGGCTGTACGTCGGCGATCATTGCAGCGCTATCCGGGAGATACTTGCGCGCGGCGTACCGGGCGAGACGTACAACGTCGGCGGCTGGAACGAGAAGAAGAATCTCGACGTCGTGCATACGCTGTGCGACCTGCTCGACAGCGCGCGTCCGAAGGGGGCGGGCTCCTATCGTGATCAGATCACCTACGTGGCGGATCGTCCCGGCCACGACCGCCGCTACGCGATCGACGCGCACAAGCTTGAACGCGAACTGGGGTGGAAGCCGGTGGAGACGTTCGAGACGGGGCTCGCGAAGACCGTGCGCTGGTATCTCGACAATCAGGCTTGGGTTGACGACGTCGTGTCGGGCGAATATCGCAAGTGGGTCGAGACGAATTACGCGCAACGCACTTGAGGGCATGGTCGATGGCACGTAAAGGCATCATTCTCGCGGGCGGTTCCGGTACGCGACTGTATCCGATCACGCACGTCGTATCGAAGCAGCTCCTGCCGGTCTACGACAAACCGATGATCTACTATCCGCTGTCCACGCTGATGGTGGCCGGGATCCGCGACGTACTCATCATTTCGACGCCGCAGGATACGCCACGCTTCGAGGCGATGCTCGGCGATGGCAGCCAGTGGGGGATGAATATCCGCTACGCGGTACAGCCGTCACCGGACGGGCTCGCGCAGGCGTTCATCATCGGCAGGGAGTTCATCGGCAACGATCCGTCCGCGCTGATTCTCGGTGACAACATCTTCTACGGGCACGATCTGGCGAAAAAACTGGAGCATGCGGACGCGAAGGAATCGGGCGCGACCGTGTTCGCGTATCACGTTCAGGATCCCGAGCGTTATGGCGTCGTGGAGTTCGACAAGCAGTTCCACGCGCTGTCGATCGAGGAAAAGCCGGCCGAGCCGCGCTCCAATTATGCGGTGACAGGCCTGTACTTCTACGACAATCAGGTGTGCGACATTGCCGCCGATATCAAGCCATCCGCACGTGGCGAACTCGAGATCACCGACGTGAATTCGCGCTATCTCGCCGACGGCAAGCTCGACGTCGAGATCATGGGGCGCGGCTATGCATGGCTCGATACCGGCACGCACGATTCGTTGATCGATGCGGCTACATTCATTGCGACGTTGCAGAAGCGCCAGGGGCTCGTTGTCGCCTGTCCCGAGGAGATCGCCTATCGCAGGCAGTGGATCGACGCGGATCAGTTGCGCAAGCTTGCCGTGCCGCTCGCGAAGAACGGCTACGGGCGCTATCTCGAACACGTTCTTTTGGATCAGGTCGCATGGCAATTCAAGTAACGGCAACGGCGCTGCCGGAAGTCAAGATCATCGAGCCGAAGGTGTTCGGCGATGCGCGTGGCCATTTCTATGAAAGCTTCAACGCGCGCGACTTCGCGGAACACGTGGCGGCGGACGTCGAATTCCTTCAGGACAATCATTCACGCTCGACCAAAGGGGTGCTGCGCGGCCTCCATTACCAGATTCGGCACGCGCAGGGAAAGCTTGTGCGCGTCGTGGAAGGCGAGGTATTTGACGTTGCGGTCGACATCCGCAAGCACTCGCCGAATTTCGGCAAGTGGGTCGGCGTCGTGCTGTCGGCCGAGAACCATCGGCAGGTATGGATTCCGCCCGGTTTTGCGCACGGTTTCGTCGTGCTCTCCGACGCTGCGCAGTTCCTGTACAAGACGACCGATTACTGGTATCCCGAGCACGAGCGCTGCATCGTATGGAACGATCCGGAGATCGGGATCGAATGGCCAGTCGATGTGGAACCATTGCTGGCGTCCAAGGATGCCGCGGGCGCACGACTCAGCGAAGCCGAGGTCTACGTTTGAGGCGGGATATGAGGCAGCCGTCGACGATTCTCGTGACCGGGGTAAGCGGCCAGGTTGGTTTCGAATTGTTGCGATCGCTTCAGGGGCTCGGCCGAGTGGTGCCGTGTGACCGGTCGACGCTCGATCTTACCGATCTCGATCGCGTGCGCGCTTTCGTCAGGGACTTGAAGCCGACCCTGATTGTGAATCCGGCCGCTTATACGGCGGTGGACAAGGCAGAGAACGAAGTCGAGCTCGCGCGACGCCTGAATGTCGACGTGCCGCGCGTATTTGCCGAGGAGGCGGCGCGTAGCGGCGGCGCGCTGATTCACTACTCGACCGATTATGTGTTCGACGGTTCGAAAGCGGGCGCGTATGTAGAAACCGACGCGACGAATCCGCTGAATGCATACGGAGCGACGAAGCTCGAGGGCGAACACGCGATCGCGGCGACCGGATGTGCGCATTTGATCTTGCGAACGAGCTGGGTGTATGGCCGGCGCGGCAGCAACTTCCTGCTGACGATGCTGAGGCTGGGTGCCGAGCGCCCCGAGTTGCGGGTCGTTGCGGATCAGATCGGCGCGCCGACCTGGGCCAGGACGATCGCCGCCGCGACATCGCACATCGTCGCCCAGGGCGCGGGGTCGGTTGACGCCGACTGGTGGGCGCGCCGGTCCGGTATCTACCACTTCACTTCTGCCGGAGCGACCTCCTGGTGCGGCTTTGCCGAAGCGATATTCGCTATCGCGATGGCTTCGCGCGCGCCGAGAGTGGTGCCGATTTCCTCGGATGACTATCCGACGGCCGCAAGGCGGCCGGCCAACTCGCGAATGGCACACGGGAAGCTGACGGCGGCATTCGGCTTGCAGATGCCGGATTGGCGCGATGCACTGCACCTGTGCTTGAGCGAATGACGGGTCACGGCGCGGTCCGCGCCGCGTTGCGGGGCGCCCGGGAATGTCCCGGCCTTCCCCGGCGGCTGTCCCGGGCGCTCCTGCCGTTTCCGGGGAAGGTGGTTCGCCGGCTATAATTCCGCTTTCGGCCCGGTCCGATGCGACCCGGCTGACACCGATGCCGGCGGTGTATTGATGCAAATGGCGAAGGCCTGACCTTGCCAATGGATACTAAATTTCTGGAGTGAATGCGATGTTAATCCCCGTCATCCTGTCCGGTGGTGCTGGCACCCGACTGTGGCCAGTTTCCCGCGAAGGGCATCCCAAACCGTTCATGAAGCTTGCGGATGGTGAAAGTTTGCTCGTGAAAACCTATCGCCGGGCGGCAGCAGCGATCGGCAATGACGGGGAATCCGAGCGCGGAGAACTGTTGACGGTCACGAACCGCGACTACTACTTCATGAGCAAGGACGAGTTCGGCTATGCCGCGCTCGGCAATCAGCAGTCCGGCGTATTCATGCTTGAGCCGACCGGTCGCAACACTGCGCCCGCCGTGGCGATGGCGGCGCATCACGTTGCGGATAAGTACGGGCGCGACGCGCTGATGTTGGTGCTCGCAGCCGATCATCTGGTGCAGGATCAGCAGGGTTTCTCGGCTGCGGTCGCGAGCGCGATCGAACTTGCGAAGCAGGACAAACTGGTCACGTTCGGCATCGTGCCGACGGGGCCGGACACGGGTTTTGGCTACATCGAGGCGGGGGATCGGGTCGGGGACGGCCGCGTGGCGCTGCGCTTCGTCGAGAAACCTGACGCAGTGAAGGCGGCCGAATATGTCGCAGCCGGCAACTACCTGTGGAACTCGGGCATGTTCTGTTTCAAGGCCGGTGTGATTCTCGACGAGATGGCTCGTCACGCCCCGGACGTTGCGACGGCCGCCGATGAATGTTGGGCGTCGCTGCAGTCGGACAAGGCTTCGGCGCAGATGCTCGAGATTCCCGCCGAGTCGTTCCAGAAAATGCCCGACATCTCGATCGATTATGCGGTGATGGAGCGTTCGTCGAAGGTTGTGGTCGTGCCGTCCAGTTTCGGTTGGAGCGATATCGGCTCGTGGGGCGCCGTGCGCGACCTGACCGTGCCGGACCAGGACAGCAACCGGGCCGTCGGCGAGGCGATCTTCGTCGATAGCCGGAACACCTATGTGCAGAGTCAGGATCGTGTCGTGGCGGCGGTTGGCGTCGCCGATCTGATGATCATCGATACGCCGGACGCTTTGCTGGTCGCGAATCCCGATCGCGCGCAGGACGTGAAGCAGGTGGTAGCCCGCCTGAAGAAGCAGAATCACGATGCATACAAACTGCATCGCACGGTGAGTCGCCCGTGGGGCACGTATACGGTGCTGGAGGAAGGCCCGCGCTTCAAGATCAAGCGCATTGAAGTCAAGCCGGGTGCGAGCCTCAGTTTGCAGATGCACCATCATCGCAGCGAGCACTGGATCGTCGTGTGCGGGATGGCCAAGGTCGTCAACGGCGATCAGGAAATTTTCATTCGTACCAACGAATCCACCTACATTCCCGCCGGTCACAAGCACCGCCTCGAGAATCCTGGTGTGCTGGACCTCGTGATGATCGAAGTGCAGAGCGGCGAATATCTCGGCGAAGATGACATCGTTCGCTTCGAAGACGTATACGGCCGGGCTTGATGCCGGGAATGACGCCAGTCCTTCGGATCTAGCGGGGCTCATGGCGTGAAGCGCCAAGCGGGAATGCCAGTCCAGGTACGGAATCCCGGCTTGGCGTGGCTGTGCCGTTCTTGACCAGCGATGGCCTGCTCGCGGCGCAGGCGCGCCGCAGGCCTGATGTCGACATATCGCCAACTTTGATGCGGGCAAGTTGCCGTGGAGCACATGCGTGAAAGCGCTGGGCTGCGCCCGGAACGCGTTCACCCATGACGTCAACCTGATCCAGGAGCCGCGCTTCTCGCGGTTCTACTTGCCGGTGGTGGATAATTTCGTCGATGTGGCCTGGCTGCTGGACGATGGTGAGGAGTTTGTCGTAGTGGATAGCTTTTATCGCGCGTTTGAAGATCAGCATCGAGGCCCAAGGGAACTGATCAAAAGTCGGCTGGCGAAATACCGGCCGTTTGTTGCGCCCCTTGCGAGGCTCTATCCGGGCGGGAAAGCGTTCGATTTGGGTTGCGGTCGCGGTGAATGGCTGGAGGTGATGGGCGAGTCGGGGTTCGCCGCGATCGGCGTGGACCTCGATGGCGATATGCTGGAAGCATGTCGGGAGCGCGGTCTGTCGGTATTCCAGGGCGATGCTATCGAGTATCTTGCTGCGCTCGACGCCAATAGTCACGTGCTCGTTTCAGCGTTTCACGTTGTCGAGCATGTGCCGTTTGAGCAAGTTCGACGGATCGTCAGCGAAGCGTTGCGCGTACTGAAGCCGGGCGGTCTATTGATTCTCGAGACGCCGAACCCGGAAAATATCGTCGTCGCGGGCTGCAATTTCTATCTGGATCCCAGCCACGTTCGACCGATTCCTTCGGAACTCCTGAGTTTCGTGGGCGAGCATGCCGGATTTGCCAGAGTCAAGCGAATTCGACTGCAGGAGTCCCCTGAGTTGCAGGAAGAGGGTGTGCGAGCCCATCTTATGGATGTGCTCGGTGGTGTAAGTCCGGATTACGCCATTGTTGCCCAAAAATCCTGCGGTGAAGCCGACGCGGCACTTTTCGACGAAGCGTTCGATGCCGATTACGGGCTGTCGCTGGTCGAACTTGCTGCGCGTTTCGAGGCAGGGGCGGCCCGGCCGCATGAGCATGCCGCTGAACAGATTCAGCAGACCCGGGGCGAAATCGGGCGCCTTCATGGCGAACTGGACTCGACTCGCGAAGAAGTGGACGGCACCCGCCGTGAACTGATGCGGGCCCTTGATGAACTCGTGCAGATCCGCAGTGACTTGGGGCGTGTCCGGGGCGACCTGGGGCAAGTGACCGGCGAACTGAGGCGGGTCCGGGACGACGCGCAGCACGCCACCGAGCGATTGCAGGCGGTCTATGGCAGCACGTCATGGCGTGTCACTGCGCCCATGCGGAGCGCCGTCACGTTCGCTCATGGAGCAAAAGCAACGTGCAAATCCGGTATGCGGCGCGTGCTGTTCCGAAGCGTCGCGTACGTCAATCGCAGCCCCCGTTTGCGACGATGGGCGGTGCAAGCGCTGGGCGCGATGCCTGGCGTGAAGCAGAGGCTCGTTCGGATCATCGTGGGGGCGCCTGCGCAGTCGATGCAGAGAAAGCCGATCGATGATGACGGTTTGACACCCCGCGCGCGCGAAGCATACATGGCACTCAAGTCAGCGTTCGCGCCGGACCATGGGGATACTGAATAATGCGTATCGTTGTAGACATGCAAGGGGCGCAGAGCCTCAATTCGCGCAATCGCGGCGTGGGCCGTTACACCGAGTCCATCGTCAAGGCGATGATCCGGAATCGCGGCGACCACGAAATCGTACTGGCGCTGAATGGCGCGTTCGACGAGTCTGCACGGGTCCTGCGCCAGCAGTTCGAGGCATTGCTCCCGGCGGGGAACATTCACGTCTGGTATGCAGCGGCGCCCGTCGCGCATGCGGATAAAGCCAATGGGTGGCGCCGCCACGCCAGCGAATTGACCTATGAAGCCTTTCTGACGAGCCTGAAGCCGGACTTCATTTATATCGCCAGCTACTTCGAAGGCTTCGGCGATGATTCGATTACCAGCATTCACGCGCTTCAGACGAACGTTCCGGTCGCGGTCACGCTGTACGACCTGATTCCATACCTCTATGCCAAGCCTTATCTGGAGAATCCTCTTTTCAAGAATTGGTACCTCGAGAAAATCGAACATCTTCGACGCGCGGATCTGTGGTTGGCCATTTCCGAATCGTCTCGCTCGGAAGGGATCGAACATCTCGATCTCTCGCCCGAGTGGTCGGTCAACATGTCCGCCGATGTCGACGCATGGTTCCGCCCCGAGCAGATTGCCGCCGAGCGCGAAGCTGCGCTGCGAAGCAAATATGGGCTGACGAAACCGTTCGTGCTCTATACGGGGGGGATCGATCACCGCAAGAACGTCGAAGGCATGATCCGCGCGTTCGCATTGTTGCCGTCCGAGTTGAGGAAGTCGCACCAGTTGGCGATCGTTTGCTCGATTCAACCGGCTAGCCGTGATGCATTGACGCGCCTCGCCCGGCAAGTCGGCCTGGACGCGGCCGATGTCGTGTGCACGGGCTTTGTGCCCGACGAGGATTTGCTGGCGCTTTACAATCTGTGCCGCTTGTTCGTCTTTCCTTCGTGGCATGAAGGTTTCGGTTTGCCGGTGCTGGAGGCGATGCGTTGCGGCGCGCCCGTCATCGGCGCGAATACGTCGAGCGTTCCCGAGGTGATTGGCTGGGAGGAAGCGCTGTTCGATCCCAAGTCCGACGACGCGATTGCGCAGCACATGCAGCGCGGTCTGACGGACGAGGGCTATCGTCAGGCACTGATCGAACACGGGACGCGTCAGGCGGGCAAGTTCTCGTGGGACCGCAGCGGGCGGTGCGCGCTCGATGCAATCGAGCGGCGGCATGAGGCTTGGCTCGCCGAAACGCGCGAGCCGGAAGCCCGCTCGAAGCGTCCCAAATTGGCCTACGTGTCGCCGATGCCGCCGGCCCGCACCGGGATCGCCGACTACAGCGCCGAATTGCTGCCGGAACTGGCGCGCTTTTACGATATCGACGTCATCGTCGATGCGCAAGCAGCGCGGGAAATGCGGCTCGACCAGTTCGCGCCCGTCTCGGTCAAGACGCCGGCGTGGCTGCGCAAGCATGCGGCTTCGTACGACCGGGTGCTCTATCATTTCGGCAACTCGTCATTCCACGAGTACATGTTTTCGCTGCTGGAAGCCGTGCCGGGAGTCGTTGTTCTGCACGATTTCTTTCTGTCGGGCGTGCTTGCGCACATGGCCATTCACGGGAACCGTTCCGACGCCTGGTCCAAGGCGCTATATGACGCGCACGGGTACGTCGGCCTGCGGGCACGACATCTGAGCGCGGATATTGCGGACGCGGTCTGGGAGTATCCGTGCAGCTTGAGCGTGGTTCAGAAGAGCCTCGGCGTGATCGTCCATTCTCCCAATTCACTGCGGCTGGCCCGTCACTGGTACGGCGGGGACGTGGCAGACTGGACCGTCATTCCTCACATGCGCGATGCGCGTATCGCGTCGCATGGCGAGGACGCCCGGGACGCGCTGGGGATCGGCAAGGACGACTTCGTGGTGTGCGCGTTCGGCGGCCTCGGGCCGTCCAAGTTGAATCACCGGCTGCTTGATGCGTGGGGCCGATCGACCCTCGCGCGCGATCGGGCCTGTCATCTGATCTTCGTCGGGGAAAAACAGCCGACCGAGTATGGCGAGAAACTCGCGCGCACCATTCGGCAAATGGGCGATCGGGTCCGCATAACCGGTTGGGCCGATGCGCAGATGTTCCGGCGGTATCTGGCGGCAGTCGATGTCGGCGTCCAGTTGCGTACGCTGTCTCGCGGCGAGACGTCCGGGACGGTGCTGGACTGTATGAATTACGGCAAGGCGACGATCGTCAATGCCAACGGAAGCATGGCAGACCTGGATCGCGAGGCGGTATGGATGTTGCCGGACGAGTTTTCCGACGAGCAACTGGTCGAGGCGCTGGAAACGCTGCGCTCGGATCCGGCACGCCGGCAACGGATGGGCGCGCGCGCGCGGGACATCATCGTCACCGCCCATGCGCCCGACGTTTGTGCGCAACAGTATCGCGATGCTGTCGAGCGGTTCTATCTCCATGCGAATGCGAATCCGGTCGTATTGTCTCGCGCCATCGCGCTTCGCGCTGGCCCGGCCAGCGACGACCAGTTGCGCACCTGGGCGCTGAGCGCGGCGAGGAGCTTTGTTCCGCGCAACAACAAGCGGCAATTGTTGGTCGACATCTCCGAACTCGTGCAGGTGGATGCCAGAAGCGGGATCCAGCGCGTCGTGCGCAATCTGCTGAAGGAATGGCTGGATTCGCCTCCTGACGGCTTTCGAGTCGAGCCGGTTTATGCCACGACGACGGACTCCTACCGGTATGCACGTCACTTTACCGCGCGGCTGATGGGCTTCGAGGACGGCTGGCTGCAGGACGAGCCGATCGACTATGCGGCAGGAGACGTATTCGTCGGCCTGGATCTGCAACCGCGGATCGTGCCAGCGCATCGGGCGTTTTATCAAACCATGCGATTGCAGGGTGTGCAGGTCAAGTTTGTCGTCTACGATCTGCTCTGCGTGCTGCTCCCGCAGTACTTCGTTCCTGGCGCGGCCGACGGGTTTACGGGGTGGCTCGATGTCGTGGCGGAGAACGACGGCGCGCTGTGCATTTCGCAGGCCGTGGCGGCGGATTTGTCGTCATGGCTGGCAACGCACGCGCCGGATCGCGCACGCTCGTTCGAGATCGACTGGTTCCATCTCGGGGCGGACATCGAAAATTTCGCGACGTCTTCGGAAATCCCGCGAGACGGAAGCAAGGTGCTTCAACACCTGCGCAATGCCCCGACATTCCTGATGGTGGGGACGCTGGAACCCCGCAAGGGGCATGCTCAGGTACTGGATGCGTTCGAGCAGCTGTGGCGCGACAATCGGAACGTCAATCTGGTCGTCGTGGGGCGACAGGGCTGGATGGTGGAGGACCTGGTCTCCCGCCTGCGGGCACACACGGAGCAGGGGCGCCGGTTGTTCTGGCTGGAAAATGCCTCGGACGTCTATTTGGAGAAAATCTATGGGGCAAGCTCGTGTCTGATTGCGGCGTCCTATGGTGAAGGCTTTGGTTTGCCGCTGATCGAAGCCGCGCAACATGGATTGGCGATCATTGCGCGCGATCTGCCGGTGTTTCGCGAAGTGGCGGGCGAGCATGCATTCTATTTTTCCGCGCAAGACGGACGCGAACTGGCGACCGAGATCGACGCATGGCTGGAGCTCCGGGCCCAGCAGCAGGAGCCTTCGTCTCGCGGTATGCCGTTCCTGACCTGGGCGCAGAGTGCTCGTCAATTGGCAAAAATTCTCATGCGCGATGAAGCGTATTCTTAAAGTAGGGTCATTATGTCTAAGAAAACTTCCATCATCACTGGCATCACCGGACAAGACGGTGCTTATCTGGCCGAGTTGCTGCTCGATAAGGGCTACACGGTCTACGGCACCTACCGCCGCACCAGCTCGGTGAACTTCTGGCGTATCGAGGAACTCGGCATCGCCAAGCATCCGAACCTGCATCTGGTCGAATACGATCTGACCGATCTGTCGGCGAGCATTCGCCTGCTTCAGACGACCGGGGCAACGGAGGTGTATAACCTCGCCGCGCAGAGCTTCGTCGGCGTGTCCTTCGACCAGCCGGTCACAACGGCCGAGATCACTGGCATTGGGCCGCTGAACCTGCTCGAGGCGATCCGCATCGTCAATCCGAAGATCCGCTTCTACCAAGCGAGCACGTCCGAAATGTTCGGCAAGGTGCAGGCGATCCCGCAGATCGAATCGACGCCGTTCTATCCGCGCAGCCCGTATGGCGTGGCGAAGCTGTATGCGCACTGGATTACGGTCAACTATCGCGAAAGCTACGATATCTTCGGCTGCAGCGGGATCCTGTTCAACCACGAGTCGCCGCTGCGCGGCCGCGAATTTGTCACGCGCAAGATCACCGACTCCGTCGCGAAGATCAAGCTCGGCCAGCTCGACGTACTCGAACTGGGCAACATGGATGCAAAGCGCGACTGGGGCTTCGCGAAGGAGTACGTCGAGGGTATGTGGCGCATGCTGCAGGCCGACGAGCCGGATACGTACGTGCTGGCCACGAACCGTACCGAGACCGTGCGCGATTTCGTGAGCATGGCGTTCAAGGCGACGGGTGTCGACCTCGAATTCAAGGGCAGCGACGAGCAGGAAGTCGGTATTGATGTCGCCACCGGCAAGACGCTGGTTCGCGTGAATCCGAAGTTCCATCGGCCGGCCGAAGTCGATCTGCTGATCGGTAATCCGGAGAAGGCCAAGCAGAAGCTCGGCTGGGCACCGGAGACGACGCTCGAGCAGCTGTGCGCGATGATGGTTGACGCGGATTTGCGCCGAAATGAACGCGGCTTCTCGTTCTGATACCCCGCGCGCCCTGGTGACGGGGCTCGGCGGCTTTACCGGCGACTATCTCGCGAAGTCGTTGCAGGCGGCCGGCTATCGAGTATTCGGCACGACGCACGGCTCCGAGGCGAGCGGCGCGGGCATGTACCGGGTCGATCTGTGCGACCGGGCGGCGCTGGCAAAGGTCGTCGCGGACGTGCAGCCGGACGTGGTCGCGCATCTTGCCGCGGTCTCGTTCGTCGCGCACGGTGATGCGGACGCGATCTATCGCACCAATGTGGTCGGCTCGCGGAACCTGCTGGAAGCGCTCGCGAATCTGGCGAATCGTCCGCGGGCGATTCTGCTGGCGAGCAGCGCCAATATCTATGGCAACGCTGCGGTCGAGATCATCGACGAATCGGTCGAGCCGAATCCCGCGAACGATTACGCGGTAAGCAAGTTGGCGATGGAATACCTGGCGCGCCTGTGGCAAGACAAGCTGCCGATCGTCGTTGCGCGTCCGTTCAACTACACGGGCGTCGGGCAGTCACCGCAGTTTCTGCTGCCGAAGATAGTCAGTCATTTCCAGCGCGGCGAGCGTGTGATCGAACTCGGTAATATCGATGTCGAGCGGGATTTTTCCGACGTGCGGCGCGTGGTGGATGCCTATCGGCGCCTTCTGGAACAGGCACCGGCTGGCGGCGTGTTCAACGTTTGTTCGGGTCGTGCGGTGTCGCTGAAGGCGGTGATCGCGATGATGGAGCAGATCGCCGGCTATACGATCGACGTCCAGGTCAATCCCGCATTCGTCCGTGCGAACGAAGTGCGCCGGCTGCAGGGGAATGGTGCGCGGTTGCAGGCTGCTATCGGGACGCTCGACGACATTCCGCTGGAGAGCACGTTGCGCTGGATGTTCGAAGCGGGGCGTGGGTGAGCGTTGGTCTCGGCATGGTCGCGCCGCCCTCGCGTGGCGCGTACGCCGTCTCGGCGGGCGCGCGTCGGCAATTTGTCGAACGTGCAGGGTGCGACGAGGTATCGACATCGTGCTGCCGGATCGTACGACTCTCCGCGTTCGGTGGCCGCGTTCGCGTCGCTTGTGAGTCGGCACGGAAGAGGAGCAGCACGTGAAGTTGGGGGTGGATATCACCTGGATGGTGGGCAACTACCGCGGCATGGGGCGATTCGCCCGGCAACTGGTGGAACCGGTCAGCGCGTCGGTGCTGGGTCTGGCGCCGAGCGGCGTGAGTGCCGACGAGTGGCCGTTCGTCAGTGATGGTCGCGGTTTCTTCCCGTGGTGGGAGCAGGTCGAGTTGCCGCGCTTGTGTCGTGAGCACAAGCTCGACTATCTGCTATGCCCGTATAACACGGGGCCGCTGCGGTCCACGGGCAATACGCGGGTGATCGCGGTTGTCCATGACCTGATCTACATGAAGCCGTGGCATGTGCTGCCGCCGGCGCGATCGTTGTATCAGACTGTCGGGCGAGTCTACCGTCGTCAAGTCGTGCCCCGGCTCGTCCGCCGGGCCGACGCCGTGCTCACCATCTCGCGCTTCACGCAGCGAGAGTTGATGGAGCGGTTCGGGTTGCGCGAGGCGGACGTCCCTGTCATTCCGTGCACGATTTCGGATGACTGGTTCGCGCCGCCGGTCAGTCGATCCGCCCGCGAATCCTATCTGTTCACGGTGGCGGGAGAAGTGCCCAGCAAGAACGTTGACCGTTTGCTGCAGGCTTTCGCGATCGCGAGGCCCGCGCTGGGCGATGACGCACGGCTCAGGATCGCGGGGATCAAGTCCGACCATCACGCGCACTTTCTCGGGCGAGCGGATGCGCTTGGGCTCGGGGGCGTCGTCGAACTGCTGGGCTACGTGTCGCGAGAGGATCTGCGGCAGCAATACCGCCACGCCCGCGCGTTCGTCTTTGCGTCGTTGTTCGAAGGGTTCGGGATTCCATTGCTGGAGGCGATGGCGTCCGGTACGCCGGTCGCATGCAGCAATACGACGTCGATGCCCGAGATCGTCGGCGAGTGCGGCCTGCAGTTCGATCCTCATTCGGTCGAGGAGATGGCCGAACAGATCCGCAACGTATGGGGCGACAGCGCGCGATTCGACGTGGCGGTCGGTGCCGGCATGGACCGCGCGCGCACCTTTTCGGCGTCTGCCGTTCGTCCATCGATTCAGGATTTCTGGGCCCGCCTGTCATGAGCCAGAACAAGAAGAAACTGCTGGTGCTGACGCCGCGGTTTCCATACCCGGTGATCGGCGGCGACAAGCTGCGGATATACCATCTTTGTCGCGTGCTGTCCCGCCATTACTCGCTGACGCTGTTGAGCATGTGCGAGACCGACGAAGAAATGCACGCCGAGTTGCCGGACGACGGCGTGTTCGACCGCGTCGAACGGGTTTTCCTTTCGCGTCGTCGGTCGTACGTCAATACGCTGCTCGCATTGTCGACGCGCACGCCGTTGCAGGTCGCGTACTACCGGAGCCACGCGTTTGCGGCGGCGGTGGCTAGATTGCTGCCGTTGCACGATGGCGTATTCGTGCATCTCGTGCGTTGTGCCGAATATGTACGCAAGTCGGACAAGCCGCGCATCCTCGAAATGACCGACGCGATCTCTCTCAACTACAGTCGCGTGAAGCAGTTGAAGAACGCACGAGGGCTGAAGTCGCGCGTGTTCGGTATCGAGGCAAAGCGCCTGCTCGACTACGAGCGCACGATCGTCGACGACTTCGATCTTTCGGTGCTGGTTTCCAGGACTGATCGCGACTACCTGTTTCCCGGCGCGTCGGGCAAGAACGTGATGGTGTGCTCGAACGGTGTCGACCTGTCGGGCCTGCCGTACACGCCGCGCAGCATGGCGAGCCGGATCGTGATTTTCATTGGCGACATGCGCACGGTCCAGAACCAGGACATGTGTCACTTTTTCGCCGAGGCCGTATTGCCGTTGCTGCGCAAGCGTGCCGACTATCGTTTCCGGATCGTGGGGTCGATCGTACCTGCGCTCGCCGAACGATTTCGCGCATACGACGGCGTCGAAGTGACCGGCCGGGTCGAGTCGGTTGCGCAAGCTGCTTCCGACGGCGCAATCGGCGTATGTCCGATGCGCATCGGCGCGGGCGTGCAGAACAAGATTCTCGAATACATGGCGCTCGGGCTACCCGTCGTTACCACGTCGCTGGGCCATGAGGGCTTGGGCGCGGAAGGGGGGCGGGAACTGTTGATCGCCGATACGCCGGAGGAATTCGTCGAGTGCATCGAGCAACTCGTCGCCAACGAGGCCGAGTCGGTAGAGATGGCGGCGCAAGCCCGAACCTTCGTCGAACGTGAGCATGGGTGGGAGCGAATGATTGCGCCGCTCGTCGAAAAGGTGAACGCGTTGCTGGCTTGATCGCCGTCGGGCCCGAGGTTGTCGCGGCCCAGACGCGCCCGGCTTGGAGGCCGCGAGCCGGCACGGTTACAATATCGCACGCCCGATGGACCCCGACGCCGGCCGTGGCCGTTTTCTTTCACGATGTCGTGACCGGGGAGGGCGATCGCGGTCACATAAGCGATGCAGCATTTATGTTCGAATCAGAGGCCGCGCATCGATTCGTATCGGCCCTGCCACGGCCGGCTGCACGGTAGTGCGAATCGATGACGGCGCCCACGATCGATATTCTCCTCGTTTTCGAGAGCCCAGCCGTGTATTTCTTTGGCCCCCTTCCCGTATGCGTGCGTCCACTGGGCACAGGCAGCCCCGCGTGCCATGCAGCGCGGGGCGCCGTCATGCGCGTGCCTGCCGCTCCGATTTCGCGCGCGGTCATCGGCAATGGCATCGCACGGTTATGTAACGATGTCTGTCGGCTGAGTCGGAGGCGACCATGACGCATCTCGTCGTTACCGGCGCGAACGGGTTCGTCGGCCGCGCGGTTTGCCGTCGCGCGTTGGCCGCCGGGCACGTTGTCACCGCACTGGTGCGGCGGCCGGGCGGATGCGTCGACGGCGTACGAGAATGGGTGCATGGCGGCGCCGATTTCGATGGCCTCGGCGAAGCATGGCCAGCCGACCTCTCCGCCGATTGCGTGATTCACCTCGCCGCACGCGTGCACGTCATGCGCGACGAGTCGCCCGATCCCGACGCCGCATTCGACGCGACCAACGTCGCGGGCACGCTGCGCCTCGCCGAAGCCGCGCGCAAGCATGGCGTGCGTCGGATCGTGTACGCGAGCAGCATCAAGGCGGTGGGCGAAAGCGACGGCGGCGCAGCGCTGTCCGAAAGCATGCGTCCCAACCCGCAGGACGCATACGGCCGCTCGAAGCTGCGTGCGGAGCAGCAACTCGCGCGGTTCGGCGCATCGGCCGGGCTCGATGTCGTCGTCGTGCGGCCGCCGCTCGTCTATGGCCCGTCCGTCCGGGCCAATTTTCTGCGAATGATGGACGCGGTGGCGCGCGGGATGCCGCTGCCGCTCGGTTCCGTCTCCTCGCGCCGCAGCATCGTCTACGTGGACAATCTCGCCGATGCGATGCTGCAATGCGCGACCCACCCGCGCGCGGCCGGCGAATGCTTCCACGTTGCCGACGACGACGCACCGTCCGTCACGTGCCTGCTGCGTATGGTCGGCGACGCCCTTGGCAAGCCGGCGCGGCTTCTGCCGGTTCCGACTGCGTTGCTACGTGCGCTCGGAAAGCTGACCGGCCACAGCGCGGCGATCGACCGGCTGACCGGCAGCCTGCAGCTCGACACGAGCCGGATCAAGCGCGTGCTCGGCTGGCAACCGCCTTATACGACTCGCCAGGGCCTCGAAGCGAGCGCCGCATGGTATCGTTCGCGCGATACACAACGATAGTCGACATGCCTTTCCCGATATCCGTTTGGCCCGTTGCGGTGGCGCTGGCCGCCGCCATCGCATCGACGGCCATCCTGCGCGTGCTGCTCGCGACTGGCCTCGCGTGGCGTCTCGCCACCGACATCCCGAACGACCGTTCGCTCCATACGCTGCCGACGCCGCGCGTCGGCGGCTGGGGCATCGTGCCGGTTTGTATCGTCGCGCTGCTCGCGTTGGCGCCGCACCTATGGCTGATCGCAGCTGCCGCCGCCGTGCTTGCCGCGATGTCGCAGATCGACGACCGGCGAGGGCTACCGGCCCGCGTACGGTTCTCCGTGCACTTGGCGTGCGTCGTCGCGCTGATCGCGGTCTATCCGACCGATGCGCCGTGGTGGTTGCTCGTCGGCGTCGGTTTCGTGATGGTGTGGCTCACGAACCTGTACAACTTCATGGACGGCGCGGATGGCCTTGCGGGCGGTATGGCGCTGTTCGGTTTCGGCGCGTACGCGGTCGCCGCACTGACCGGCGCGCATCCGTCTCCCGACCTCGCTTTGACCGGCGCGGCGGTCGCGGGCGCGGCGTTCGGCTTTCTGCTACTCAACTTCCATCCGGCGCGGCTGTTTCTCGGCGATGCAGGCTCGATTCCGCTGGGTTTCCTCGCCGGGGCGCTCGGCTATTGGGGCTGGCGCACGGATGTCTGGCCCATCTGGTTTCCGGCGCTGGTGTTTGCGCCCTTTATTGCGGACGCATCTGTAACACTTTTGAGACGTCTGTTACGCGGCGAAAAGTTCTGGCAAGCACACCGGGAGCACTATTATCAACGGATGGTCCGCTCGGGCGTAGGTCACGGCCGGACCGCTCTTTATTGGTACCTCATCATGCTCGCAGGCATAATCGTCGCCGTGTGGGCAAAGGGCCGCCCGGAATGGCAGCAATGGCTGTCGTTCTTCGCGTGGTACGCCGTCCTGGCATGCATCGGATGGTCGATCGATATGCGCTGGCGCTGGTTTCAGGCGGCCGCCGAAAACAATTCATGAGGTTTCCCGCCAATGTTGCGATCCAAAGCATCGTGGCTGTCACAGAGTGCTTTCCTGTTCGACCTGACGGCGGTTGTCGCGTCGTGGTTGTTCGCTTATCTCATTCGTTTCAATGGCAGTGTTCCGCCTGATTTCCTGAGCGGCGCGCTGATGGCGCTCGTCTGGGTGCTGCCGGTCTACGCGCTGATGTTCCACCTGTTCGGCCTGTACCGTGGGCTGTGGGTATTTGCGAGCCTGCCCGACCTGATGCGCATTTCGAAGGCGGTCGTGGGCGGGGGCGTGATCGTGATGATCGGGGCCGTGATGTTCCAGCCGTCGCCGATCCTTCCGCGCTCGGTGTTGCTCGTGTCGCCGCTGATGCTGTTTCTCGCGATGGGCGGCGCGCGCGCGCTGTACCGTGCAACGAAGGAGTTCTACCTGTACGGCGGGCTGGTCGGGCAGGGCAAGCCGGTGCTGGTGCTCGGCGCAGGTACCGCGGGCGCGAGCCTCGCGCGCGAGCTGTCGCGTTCGGGCGAATGGCGGCTGGTGGGTCTGCTCGACGACGACGTCACCAAGCAGGGGCGCGAGATCTACGGCTACAAGGTGCTCGGCTCGTTCAACGACCTGAAGCACTGGACCGAGGCGCTGAAGGTCGAATACGCGATCATCGCGATTCCGTCGGCATCGGTCGAGACACAGCGCAGGGTGGCGACACTGTGCGTGCGCGCCGGTGTGAAAGCGATGGTGCTGCCGTCGCTGACCGCGCTGATGCCGGGGCAGGGGTTCCTGTCGCAGGTGCGCAATATCGATCTCGAGGATCTGCTCGGTCGTGACGCGGTGACGATTGATACGCCGCACGTCGAGGCGCTGCTGCGCGGCCGCGTCGTGATGGTGACGGGCGCGGGCGGCTCGATCGGATCGGAACTATGCCGGCAGATTCTTCGGTTTGCGCCGGCGCAACTCGTCGCGTTCGATCTGTCCGAATACGCGATGTATAGACTGACGGAAGAGTTGCGTGAGCGCTTCCCCGACCAGCCGGTTGTGCCGATCATCGGCGACGCGAAGGATTCGCTGCTGCTCGACCAGGTGATGTCGCGCCATGCGCCGCACATCGTGTTCCATGCGGCAGCGTACAAGCATGTGCCGCTGATGGAAGAGCACAACGCGTGGCAGGCGCTGCGCAATAACGTGCTCGGTACGTATCGTGTCGGGCGCGCGGCGATTCGTCACGGGGTGCGTCATTTCGTGCTGATCTCGACCGACAAGGCGGTCAATCCGACCAACGTGATGGGCGCGAGCAAGCGCCTCGCCGAGATGGCCTGCCAGGCGCTGCAGCAGACGAGCGGCGGCACGCAGTTCGAGACCGTGCGCTTCGGCAACGTGCTCGGCAGTGCAGGCAGCGTGATTCCGAAGTTCCAGCAACAGATCGCGAAGGGGGGGCCGGTGACGGTCACGCACCCCGAGATCACGCGATTTTTCATGACGATCCCCGAAGCATCGCAACTCGTGCTGCAGGCATCGAGCATGGGGCACGGCGGCGAAATCTTCATTCTCGACATGGGCGAGCCGGTAAAGATCGTCGATCTCGCACGTGATCTGATTCGCCTGTACGGGTTGTCGGAAGGGCAGATCCGGATCGAATTCACGGGGCTGCGGCCGGGCGAGAAGCTTTACGAGGAACTGCTCGCGGATGACGAAACGACGACCCGCACGCCGCATCCGAAGCTGCGGATAGCGCGCGCACGGGAAGTGCCGGATCATCTGCTCGATGAACTGCTGCCGTGGCTGATGCAGAACCGCGTGCTGAGCGACGACGAGGTGCGGCGCGATCTGCGGCGATGGGTGCCGGAATATCAGACTGCCGCAAGTCCCGCCCTTCAAACCGTATCAGCGTTGTTCCGCTCGAAGTCGGCGGTGCGAGGATAGCGGACGCGCGCACTTGCAGGCGCGCCCGGCGACCGTATCGGTTTGGGAATCACGCCTGGATAAAAGCGCGCAATGCATCGAACACGCGATGCAACCCGGCGTTACGGCGCGAGCAGTGCCCCGTAACGGGCAATTGCTCGCATGGCGATTTGTCGCTGGAGCGACGGGATCTTCACGCCCTTGGGAAATCGGCGTATCGCCAGCAGGGACCAGAGTTTCACATCCAGCCGGCATCGGTCATCCAGCAACGACAGCGTCTCCTGATCGAGTTCCTTGTCGAGGCGGATGCGCAGATTTTCCGGCACACGCGCAGTCGAATTAAGATGCATCATCGGCAGATCGGTCTTGAACCATCGGCTCAAGTTCTGATGAAACTGTGGGTTCTCGATAATGTCGCTGTAAGCAACTGAGTTGAGACGACTCAGTGCGTCTTTCAGCAATCTGGCGTCCTGATCCGGGGCGATGAACGAATCGTTGCCGATACGTTCGTCCGGCCACAACAGCATGCGAGTGGCCAGGTTATCCGTCTGGCACGCGATGCGCGGATCCGTCAGGAACGCCTTGAGCGTGCCGCGCGAAAGTTCGATGCAATCCCGCCAACTTCCCCAACGCACGAGATACTCGTCCGACATACATCGCCAGTACACCCAATGAGACAAAGGGCGGGATAACGGCTCACGAAGGAAAGTCAGTAATTGGGCGTGAGGGTATCGATTCGTCAAAGTGCTGTAAGAGAAATGACCCATGATCAGCTTCGATTCGGGCATCGTCCTTTCATCAAGATGGATCGTCTGCGCAACCTCAGCATCGAACTCCGAAATTCGATCGAACGTGCCAAGCAGTAGTCGATCGATTCCTCGAACTTCGTCATTCGTTTTCAAGGATTGCGATATGCCGGTGATGACTGATGTGCCTGCCGTTTTCGGGATATGCATGATCGCGAGCGGCTTTTCGTCGTTACGCGATTCGTTTTTAAATCTGGAAGTGGTGAAATAGTCGAACACGATCTAATTGGAGACGATCTATCGATAATCGCCCTGGGCAGGCGATTGCTTCACGATGACTTGCGACAAGTACACGGCGGCCGGCGGGGCGTATCGATCCAGACAGGCGGCTATGTCGGGGTGTCGGTTTATCGACAAAAAAGGCGGGTGCCACAAGCCAGCGTCGAGGGCGGGCCACAGCGGCTCGATCCCGTTATCGACCTGGGTGACGCGGTCGAGATCGTCCCGCTCGTGTGCGACCAGATTCGCCTCCGCGTTTTTTGAGTGCACGATCGAGCCGAATTCGCACCCGCTGCGCCGTTGTGCGAAGCCAAACGACGCCCCGTACACCGAATGCCGGACCGCCGGATCATGCGTACGCGTCCTTTCTGTTTTCCCCGCATCCGCGCAGTTGTATTCGTTTGACTACATGCCGATTCCTTCCTATGTTTTCCTCAAGGTAGCCGTGCGATTGCCGTAAAGAAAAGAGGCGAAAGACCCAATACGAGCCCTACGGTCCATACCAATCCGATGAAAACGGCACAATTTGTCAGGGGAATCTGCGCAGCACTCATGGTGCTCGCGCTCGCAGGCTGCGGTGGCGACGACGCAGGTTCGGCCGTGGCTACGGCGCAGGCCGGCAGACTGTCGGCGCTGCGAGCGACGGGCAACGTGGTGAGTGCGGCGCCGATGAGCGTAACGGCGCCGGTTCATGTCGCGCTGGTGCTCAAGCTGAATGACGAAGCCGGGCTGAACCGTTTTCTGCAGCAAGCGCGAACGCCCGGAAGCGCGAGTTTCGGGACCGTGCTGACCTCTGCGCAGATCGCTGCACAATACGCACCCACCGCAGGCCAGGTCGCGACCGTGAACACTTACTTGGCAAGTAAGGGCTTCACGAACATCAAGGTGGCCGGCAACAACATGATCGTCGAAGCCGATGCGCCGGCCGGCGTGATATCCGATGTATTCCAGACGACGCTCGTACCGGTCGCGATGGCGGACGGTACCACCACGCATATCAACACCGCCCCGGAGACGGTGCCCAATGCGATCGGCGGGGTCGTTCGAGGGATTCTCGGGCTCGATACCGCGACTCGCCTGCGCCCGAATTTCGTGCGCGCTTCCAATACAGTCGTTGCGCCGACCGCAAACGGATCGCCCACGACTTCCGCAGTCACGGTGAGTCACAATCCGACCGATTTTCCGCGCATCTATTCCGCAGGCAGCGCTCCGACGGCGGCGAACACCATAGTCGGCATCATTGCCGAAGGAGACGTGACGCAGCCCGTCATCGACTTGGCGACGTTCGAAAGCAATAACCATCTGCCCGCCGTACCCGTTTCCGTGATCCATGCCGGGCTGTCTAGCGCGGACACGAGCGCAAACCTGGAATGGGCGCTCGACAGCCAGACCATCGTCGGGATGTCCGGCGGCCTCAAGCAACTCAATTTCTACGTTGCGCGGTCGTTTTCCTGGAGCGATATGGCGCTTGCAATCAATCGCGCCGTGACCGACAACACGGCTCGGGTCATCAACATGTCGATCGGCGGTTGCGAGACCTGGGCGCCGACGGCGGTCATCGACACGTTATTCGAGCTCGCCTTCGCGCAGGGGCAGACGTTCTCGGTCAGTTCCGGCGATTCAGGCAGCGTGGCGTACGGATGTAGCGGCACATCGGTGCAATATCCCGCGACGTCGCCGTATGTCGTGGCTGTTGGAGGAACGACGCTCTATACGAACGGGAACGGCAGCTACGCAGGCGAGACGGCTTGGGATTCCAGTGGGGGCGGCATCAGCGGCATCGAGCCGATTCCATCGTGGCAGTCGAATGTTCCGGCGCTCAAGGGCCGCGCTTTTCGCGGCATGCCGGACATCGCGTTCGACGCCGATCCGAACAGCGGCGAAGCAGTCGTCGTGGGCGGACAACTCGAGATAGTGGGCGGGACGAGCCTGTCCGCGCCGCTGTTTGCCGCGACCTGGGCCCGCATGCTGTCCGGCGCCTGCGCGACGAATCTCGGTTTTGCGGCGCCCGCGCTGTACAACGCCCCGGTCGCGATTCCATCGGTCTTTCGCGATATCACCTACGGGTCGAACGGCGCATACAGTGCAGGTGCGGGATGGGACTTCGTGACCGGTTGGGGTACGCCGAACATCAGCATGTTGTATTCGTCGGTATGCAATTCGACGCCCGCCGTCTACAGCGGCGGAATCGGCGAAGGGACGACGCTGAAGCCGCGGCAGGCCGTGTATTCCGCGTCCGGGAACCATGCGCTCCTGATGCAGGAGGACGGGAACCTCGTGCTTTACAACACGACGAATGGTGCTGCGGTATGGAACACCGGGACGTATGGAAACCCCGGCGCGTATGCCGTCTTCCAGACCGATGGCAACTTCGTGGTCTACAGTGCGAATGGCGCTGCGCTATGGAATTCGGCGACCTACGGCCAGTCCGGCAGCCAATATCTTTCCGTACAGGACGACGGCAACATGGTGATCTACCGGTTGTTCGTGCCGGCATTTGCTACAGCGACCGATACGCCGGGTAATGTGGTCTCGGCGACCGGCCCCGCTGTCTGGAAGGGCGGTGTCGTCCTCAGTAGCGGCCAGAGTCTCACGTCCGGCAATGGGGCCAACGTACTCGTGATGCAAGGAGACGGAAATCTGGTGCTGCTCCACCAGGGCGCTCCCGTATGGAATTCCGTTACATTCGGTCATTCGGGCGCCTTTGCGGTGATGCAGGGGGATGGCAACCTGGTCGTCTACAGCGCGGCGGGCGCGCCGCTCTGGGATTCCCGCACCGGCGGCAATCCGGGCGCGGTCACTTACGTTCAAGACGACGGCAACGTCGTGATCTACACGCAACGCCCGAGCTGGAGCACGAACACCGCGGGCGCCTAGTATTTCGCTCGCCGCTTCGCGGCTGCGTTGTGCGGCCCGTTGGCATCGGCAGGCGTGCGAGCCGGCACGCGCCGGCTGCGCGCGCCCCTCAGTGCCCCCGCTTCGCCTTCCTCACCACCATCCACCGCGGCGCCCTGAACCGCACGATGCTGAGATAAAGCCACACATACGTCAGTGCAAACAGCACGACAAAAACGAACAGATGCACCGTATGCCGCCAGAACAGCGTCGCCGGAATTACCGCGACGAGGCACAGCAGCCACAGATAGGGTGACGTGAGCGAATTGCGCCGCGTCAGATCATGCGCATGCTTCGTCCCCACGGCCCAGCGCATCAGCCGCTTGTACACGAGCATGTGCAGGTGCACGCCGTCCGGAATCCCCGGCGACATCCCGCGGATGAATTTCTTTCGGTAGATCGAGAAGCAGGTCTCGAAGATCGGGTACATGAACAGCAGCACCGGGTACCACGCGGACACCTCGCGGTTGCGCATCACGAGCATGATCGCGAGCTCCGCGAGCATGAAGCCGATGAAATAGGCGCCGCCGTCGCCGAGGAAGATCAGCCCGGCCGGGAAATTCCACAGGAAGAAGCCGAGCACCGCGCCCATCATGATGATCGACGCGGACATCACGACCGGGTCGTTGACGTGGAACGCGACATACGCGAGCGACGCGAACATCATGAAGCTGACCATCGACGCGAGCCCGTTGAAGCCGTCGATGATGTTGACCGCATTCGCGAGCGCCGCGACCGCGAGCACGGTGACGAACGCCGAAATGGCGACATAGCCGAGCAGGAAGTCTAGCGGCGGCACGCTGATGCGCGTGACTGCAATGTTCATCAGCCAGAACGCGAGGGCGGCCGCGCCCATCGTGCAGAGCAGCCGCGCGCGCGGCGACACCCGCTTGGTCAGGTCCTCGACGAGGCCCGACAGGAAGGCCGGCATTCCGCAGGCAACGATGCCGAGAATGCTGCCGGCGATCGTCGGATAGCGCCGGGACAGGATCAGCGCTGCAACGACGACCCCCGCGAGGATCCCGATGCCCCCGACCCGCGGCACGGGCCGCACGTGGAATTTCTGCACGCCGGCCAGGTCGCTGTCGATCGAGAATTTCTCGTGAAGGTGCGCGTAGCGCACGATGAACAGCGTGACGAGCAGGGAGACGATGAAGCCGGACGCGAAGCTGAGCATGGGATCGCTCGGAAAATGGACAGCGGATTATACAAAACCGCGCGGGTTCCCCTCCTGCCATCGCCAGTGGTCGGCACACATTTCTTCGATGCCGAGCGTCGCGCGCCAGCCGATGATGTCGGCCGCGGCCTGCGGGTTCGCGTAGCACTCGGCGATGTCGCCCGGGCGGCGCGCGACGAGCTCGTACGGCACCGGGCGGCCCGACGCCTTTTCGAAAGCACGCACGACTTCCAGCACGCTGTAGCCCTGGCCCGTGCCGAGGTTCACGACGAAGCTCGCGTCGCGCTTCGCGAGTGCGTCGAGCGCGGCGATGTGCCCCTTCGCGAGATCGACGACGTGGATGTAGTCGCGCACGCCCGTGCCGTCCGGCGTCGGGTAGTCGGAGCCGAATACGCGCAGCTTTTCCAGCTTGCCGACCGCGACCTGCGCGACATACGGCATCAGGTTGTTCGGGATGCCGGCCGGGTCCTCGCCGATCAGCCCGCTCGCGTGCGCGCCGACCGGGTTGAAGTAGCGCAGCGTCGCGATCCGCCACGTCGGATCCGAGACTTCGAGATCGCGCAGGATCTGCTCGGCGATCAGCTTCGATTGGCCATACGGGTTCGTCGCGGACAGCGGGAACGATTCGTCGATCGGCGACCGCTCGGGCACGCCGTATACGGTCGCGGACGAGCTGAACACGAACTGCCTGACGTTGCGCTCGCGCATGACCTTGAGCACGGCGAGCAGGCCGCCGATGTTGTTCTGGTAGTACTCGAGCGGCTTCGCGACCGATTCACCGACGGCCTTGAGCGCCGCGAAATGGATCGTGCCGGTGATCGGGTGTGCATCGAATACCTTGGCGAGCGCGACTTCGTCGCATACGTTGACCTGATGGAACGCGGGCGTCTTGCCCGTGATCCGCTCGATGCGGCGCACGGATTCGGCCTTGCTGTTGACGAGGTTGTCGACGATCACGACATCGTAGCCGTTGTCGAGCAGCTCGACGGCCGTGTGCGAGCCGATGTAGCCCGCGCCGCCGGTAACGAGGATGGTGCCTTTAGCAGTCATTGCAGATGCGCTCCTTCAGAGTGTGAATCCGGTCAACGAATGGATGGTCTCCCGATAGCGCTCGACGACCTGTTGCTCGTCGAACTCCGCCGCGACCTTTTGCCGGCCGCGTGCGCCCATCGCTGCCCGGCCTTCCGGTCCGAGCGCGATCATGCGATTCAGTTGTTCCGCGAGGCTCGCGCTGTCGCGCACGCGGCACAGGAACCCCGTGTCACCGTCGGCGACGACGTCGCGGCAGCCCGGCACGTCGGTCGCGACGATCGGGCGGCCCATCGCCGATGCTTCCATCAGCGTGCGCGGCACGCCTTCGCGGTACGACGGCAGCACGACGCAATCGGCCGCCGCGATATGCGGGCGCACGTCATGCGCCTCGCCGAGATACTCGATCACGCCTTCACCGGCCCACGCATCGACATCCGCTCGGCCGATCGCGCTTGGATTATCGACGCCGAGCGGCCCGAGCAGCTGGAAGCGTGCATTCGGGAAGCGCGCGCGCACGATGCGCGCGGCCTCCACGTATTCGCGCACGCCCTTGTCCCACAGCAGCCGGCCGATCAGGATGAAGACGGGTGCGTCGCCGGCCGGCAGCGGCACCGGCGCGAACTGTTCGAGATCGACGCCTTCGCCGTGCAGCAGCCGTGCGCGTTCGGGATGCGCGAGCAGCCGCTCGTCGGTGAAGGTCGCGAGATCGTCACGATTCAGGAACCACACTTCACGCGGGAAGCGGAACGCGAACCGGTACAGGCGCTTCGCGACACTTGCCGCGCGGCTCTTCTGGATGAAGACGTAGCCGAGCCCGGTCGTCACCGCGATCGACGGCACGCGCGCGAGCCACGCGGCGACCGAGCCGTAGATGTTCGGCTTGATCGTGTAATGGAACACGAGATCGGGCTTCAGTGCACGGTAGTGACGCACCAGCGCGGCGAGCGTGCCGAGATCCTCGCGCGGGCTCGTGCCTTTCGATGCAACCGCGAGCGCCACGTAGCGGCAGCCCATCTGTTCGAGCAACGGCACCGTGCGGTCGTGCGGCGCAATCACGATGACGTCGGCGCCGCGCGCGACGAGCGCACGGATCAGCCCTTGGCGATACGTGTATATCGCCCAGGCCGTGTTGCAGACGAGCGCGATGCGCAGCGGGGAGGTGGCGGACATGAAAAAAAGAATAAATAAAGCGTCGTAAATGCCGGATACGCCGAATGGGCGTCACGCGGACGGCCGCGCGGCGAACAGCGTCTGCTTGATCCGCTGCAACGTCCGGTACGGCGTCACGAAATGCAGCAGGTTCTTGGCGAGGCCGGCCCAGTCGTAAGGGTTCAGCGCGTTGAAATGGCTCAGCAGCAGCGTGAGCGTCGACACCAGCTGGCGCCGGCGCTTGGTCGCACTGATCCCGCCCTCGTTCAATTCGTAATAGAGGCCCAGTTCCGGCAGGTTCGCGCAATCGTAGCGTTGCATTAACCGTAAAAAAAGATCGAGATCCTCGGCCGCGCGGTATTTCGCACGATAGTTCCCCACTTCACGCACGGCGTCGATGCGCAGCATCACCGACGGATGCACGAGCGGCGAGCGCAGGAAGCGCGTGCGGCGCAGCGTGCCCGGATCGGCGGGCGGGGTCAGCATGAAGCGCGGTTCGCCGGCGCGGGACACGACTTGCGTCCACATGCCGACACAGGCCACGCGCGAATGGGCGCCGAGGTACGCACGCTCTTTGGCGAGGCGCTGAGGCGCGGCGAGATCGCCCGCGTCGATGCGTGCCGCATAGCGGAAGCCGCGCGCGGCGAGCGCGTCGATGCCGGCCGCGAGCGCCCGCTCGATGCCGCCGTTCTGCGGCATGCGCAGCACGTCGATCGTGAGGCCTGGCAGGTCGGGCGCGACGATCGGCGGCGTGCTGCCGTCGTCGACGATCAGCACGTGCACGGGCGCATCCTCGCGAAACGACGCGAGGGTCCGAACGACGTCATCGTGCCCGTTGTAGGCCGGCATCAGCACGGCCACGTCGTCGAGCGGGGTCGGGCAATCAGGGGACGTCATGGTCGCAGCTTGAAACGGATGTAATAAAAATTGACGGCGGCGGCGGCCAGGTAGCCGGCCGCCAGCCCGACGAGCGCGCCGTACAGGCCGAGCCGCGGGATCGCGAGCAGGTTGACGAGCGCCGCGATCACGAGCGCGAGCAGCCATTTCGACAGCAACACGAATTTTGCTTGATATTTGAGAACGATAAGATTGCCTATCGCCTCGATGCCGGCGGGCACCGACAGCCAGACCGCCCAGCGGAAGATGTCGACCGACGCCTCGTAGCCGTGGCCGAACACCTTGCCGACGATCAGCGGAGCGGCGGCGTCTAGCACGAGCGCGCCGGCGGTCATCAGGCAGGCCGTCATCGCGATCAGCCGGACGATGTTGCGGCGCAGCCGCGCGACGTCCTGCACGCGGTAGACGAAGGCGGGCGCGATCGTCTGCGCGAGCATCAGCGCGAGCGTGATCCAGTTCTCGTTGAGCTGCTGCGCGGCCGAGTAGCGGCCGAGATCGGCGAACGACACGTGACGCTCGAGCATCAGGCGGTCGAGCTTCAGGAACAGGTACATGCAGATGAGGCCGAGCCAGAACACCGTGCCGGCCGTTGCAAAGTGCCTGAACAGCGGTTTGTCGAACGTCCAGCCGAGCGCGCCGCCGTTACGATGCCGGTAGTAAAGCAGCAGCGCGAAGCCGATTGCGGCGGCCTCGAGCGCCCACAGCCACGCGAAGCGGGCGGGGCCCGCGGCCGCGCGGACCAGCAGCCAGACGAGCAGCGCCTTCGCCAGCGCGGTGACCATGCTGGTGACGAGCTGCGGCTTGCTGTAGGTCATGCTCTGCAGCCACGCGTTGATGACGCCGACGAATGGCTCGCGGAACACCATCGTGACCGCGAGGCCCGCGAGCATCGCGCCGACCAGCGGATCGAAGGCGCCCGCGGCGATCGCGATCCAGGTCGCGACGAGCGCGGCGACGGAGACGGCGATGCGCAGCGCGAATGCGCTGCCGAGCACCGCGCCGAGCTGGGCGGGCGGGCGCTGGACGATGGTCGGGACGAGGATTTCAGCGCCGCACACCCAGGTGAGCGGCGCCAGTACCAGGAGGAGCGTATTCGCATACTGCCATTTGCCGAACACATCTGGCCCGAAATAACGGGCCAGCAGGCCGCTGATCGCGATCGCGACGCCGATCTGCGTGAGCCGTTCGAGCCCCAGCCAGACGAGATTCGCGACGGCCTTCGCGACGTCCGGGTTGCCGAAGCGCTTCAGCATGCGCGGCAGCGGCGTGCGCGCGAGGCGGCCGGCAGGGCGCCCGGGGGCTGCAGGTTGGCGGCGACGGGGCGGCTAGGCATTAAAATGGGCGGCATGCGCGTCATCAAAACCCGCGATTATAAGTGGGATCGGGGTCGCGCCCGCCGTTCGGCGCCAGCGGTTTCACGCCGTGCCGGGCCCGCATGTATCATGCGCGGCACCGGCGAGAGGCGGCCAGGCAAGCCAGACAATTTTCCATGCACGCAACCGAGAGAAGAGAATCGATGATCTCCCAATCCATCTTCAAGGCATATGACATTCGTGGCGTGGTCGGCAAGACGCTCGACACCGACACCGCGCGCGGGATCGGCCGGGCATTCGGCAGCGAAGTGCGCGCGCAGGGCGGCGATGCGGTCGTCGTCGCGCGCGACGGCCGCCTGTCCGGTCCGGACCTCGTCGGCGCACTGGCCGACGGCCTGCGTGCGGCAGGCGTAGACGTGGTCGACGTCGGCATGGTGCCGACGCCGGTCGGCTATTTCGCGGCGAACGTCCCGCTCGCGCTGAAGGGCGGCGAGCGCCGTGTCGATTCGTGCATCGTCGTCACGGGCAGCCACAACCCGCCCGACTACAACGGCTTCAAGATGGTGCTGCGCGGCGCCGCGATCTACGGCGAGCAGATCCAGGCGCTGTACCGGCGCATCGTCGACGAGCGCTTCGAGACGGGCAGCGGCTCGTACGAACAGTTCGACGTGGCCGATCAGTACATCGCGCGCATCGTCGGCGACATCAAGCCCGCCCGCCCGATGAAGCTCGTCGTCGACGCCGGCAACGGCGTGGCCGGCCCGCTCGCGACGCGCCTGTTCAAGGCGCTCGGCTGCGAGCTCGTCGAGCGCTTCACCGACATCGACGGTACGTTCCCGAACCACCACCCGGATCCCGCCCACCCGGAAAACCTGCAGGACGTGATCCAGGCGCTGAAGGACACCGATGCCGAGATCGGCTTCGCGTTCGACGGCGACGGCGACCGCCTCGGCGTCGTCACGAAGGACGGCCAGATCATCTATCCGGACCGCCAGCTGATGCTGTTCGCGGAAGAAGTGCTGTCGCGCAACCCGGGCGCGCAGATCATCTATGACGTGAAGTGCACGCGCCACCTCGCGCAATGGGTGAAGTCGAAGGGCGGCGAGCCGCTGATGTGGAAGACGGGCCACTCGCTCGTGAAGGCGAAGCTGCGCGAGACGGGGGCGCCGCTCGCCGGCGAAATGAGCGGCCACGTGTTCTTCAAGGATCGCTGGTACGGCTTCGACGACGGTCTCTACACGGGCGCGCGCCTGCTCGAGATCCTCGCGAAGACGGCCGACCCGAGCGCGCTTCTGAACGGGCTGCCGGACGCGATGAGCACGCCTGAACTGCAGCTGTGGCTCGACGAAGGCGAGAACTTCCGCCTGATCGACAAGCTGCAGAAAGAGGCGAAGTTCGACGGCGCCGAGGAAGTCGTGACGATCGACGGCCTGCGCGTCGAGTACCCGGACGGCTTCGGCCTCGCGCGTTCGTCGAACACGACGCCGGTCGTCGTGATGCGTTTCGAGTCGGAGACGCAGGAAGGGCTCGAGCGCATCCAGGAGGACTTCCGCCGCGTGCTGACGGCCGCGAAGCCGGACGTCAAGCTGCCGTTCTGAGCGTCGGCGGCCTGCGGGCCGCCACCGGCGCGACGGTGAGTCCGATCGTCGCGCCATCCCCGAAAAGCGGCGCGCGCCCCAGGCGCGCGGCCGCTTTTTGTCTGTCCGGCCCGTCGGCCGGGATAAAATCCCCCCTTTATGTCTGTCGCCGGCTGCCTGCCGGCGTTTTTTCAGCGTGCAAAAGATCCTGATCGTGCGCGTGTCGTCGCTGGGCGACGTCGTGCACAACATGCCGGTGATCGCCGATATCCGGCGCCGCCACCCCGATGCGCAGATCGACTGGCTCGTCGAGGAAAGCTTCGTCGACCTGGTCAAGCTCGTCGACGGCGTGCGCAACGTGCTGCCGTTCTCGCTGCGCCGCTGGCGCAAGAAGCCGTTCTCGGGCGCGACCTGGCGCGAGATCCGCGCGTTCCGCCAGCGCCTCGCGGCCGAGCAGTACGACCTCGTGATCGACTGCCAGGGCCTCATCAAGACGGCCTGGGTCGCGAGCTGGGCGCGCGGCCCGCTCGTCGGGCTCGGCAACCGCACCGACGGCGCCGGCTACGAGTGGCCCGTGCGCTTCTTCTATCGCAAGCGCGTGCCGATCGCGCCGCGCACGCACGTCGTCGAGCGCTCGCGGCAACTCGTCGCGGCCGCGCTGGGCGACCCGGCGCCGACGCCGGCCGATCCGGTCGACTTCGGCCTCGATACGCGCGCGGCGGCGCTCGCGGTGGCCGCGCTCGGCCTGAACCTGCCGGTGCCGTACGTGGTGTTCGTCCATGCGACGTCGCGTGCCGACAAGCAATGGCCGGACGCCGCATGGATCGAGCTCGGGCAGGCCCTCGTGCGGCGCGGCGCGTCGCTCGTGCTGCCGTGGGGCAACGACGCGGAGCGCGCGACCAGCGAGCGGCTGGCGAAGGAATTCGGTGCGGCGGCGATCGTGCCGCCGCGGCTGTCGCTGCCTGCCGTGGTCGGGCTGATCGACGGCGCGGCCGCCACCGTCGGGGTTGATACAGGTCTGGTTCACATCGCGGCCGCGCTGAAGCGTCCGACGGTCGAACTGTACAATTTCGCGACGGCCTGGCGCACCGGCGGCTACTGGTCGCCGAACGTCGTCAATCTCGGCACGGCGGGGCAACCCCCGTCGATCGCGCAGGTGAAGTCGGCGCTCGCGGACTTCGGTCTCCTGTAACGCTGACACACGCGCGAACCCACGCGAACCGACCATGAGCGAATCCCAGATCATCGAAGTCCCGTCCGCCGACTGGAGCGGACACAACCTGTCGGCGCCGCGCGAGCAGCTGCTGGCCGCTGTCGAGGAAGGCAAGGTGCTGTATTTCCCGCACCTGCGCTTCGCGATCGAAGGCGGCGAGGAAGCGCTGCTCGATCCGGCGCTCGCCGACCCGAAACGCAAGAACATCAGCCTCGCGCCGAACGGCGGCGCGCTCGCCGGCGTGCTCGGCGACAGCGTCACGCAGTCGGCGGTGCGCGCGCTCGTCGCGCGCTTCCAGCAGCAGGCCGGCACGCTCGTCGACGGCCTTTTTCCCGAATACCGCGGCAAGCTGCGCGTCGCCCCGACGAGCCTGCGGCTGATGCAGGTCGAGACGCGCCAGACGTCGTGGCGCAAGGACGACAGCCGGCTGCACGTCGACGCGTTCCCGTCGCGGCCCAACTACGGCGAGCGCATCCTGCGCGTGTTCACGAACGTGAACCCGGCCGGCGTGCCGCGCGTGTGGCGCGTCGGCGAGCCGTTCGAGGACGTCGCGAAGCGCTTCCTGCCGCACATCAAGCCGCAGTTGCCGGGCGCGGCGTGGCTGCTGAACCTGCTGCACGTGACGAAGTCGCCGCGCAGCGCGTACGACCACCTGATGCTGAACCTGCACGACAGCATGAAGGCCGATCTCGACTACCAGAAGACGAGCCCGCAGGAGACGATGCCGTTCCCGCCGGGCTGCGTGTGGATATGTTTCTCCGATCAGACTTCGCACGCTGTGATGTCCGGCCAGTTCATGCTCGAACAGACCTTCTTCCTGCCGGTCGACGCGATGGTTCGCCGCGAATGCGCGCCGCTCGGCATCCTCGAACGCCTGACGGGCAGGTCGCTGGTTTGAGCGCGCCACTTCTCCGTTGCAACACGAGGGTCGCCGCATGCTGAGGGTGATCTATCGCGCGCTGTGGTGGCTCGTCGCACCGATCGCCGTCATCCGGCTCTATGTGCGCTCGCGCAAGGAGCGCGGCTATCGCGAGCACATCGGCGAACGCTTCGGCCACGTGGCGGGCCGCTCGCGCGACGACCGTGCGCCGCTGATCTGGGTGCATGCGGTATCGGTCGGCGAGACGCGCGCGGCGCAGCCGCTGATCGACGCGCTGATGCACGCCCGACCCGATGCGCGCATCCTGCTCACGCACATGACGCCGAGCGGCCGTGCGACCGGCGAACAGATCTTCGGCGATCGCGTGCTGCGCTGCTACTTGCCGTACGACATGCCCGGCGCGGTGCGGCGTTTCCTGCGCGCGTGGCGGCCGACGCTCGGCCTCGTGATGGAAACCGAAGTGTGGCCGACGCTGATCGACGAGTGCCACCGTGCGGACGTGCCGCTGGTGCTGACCAATGCGCGCATGTCCGCGCGTTCGTTCCGGCGTGCATCGAAGTTCGGCGCGGCGACGCACGACGTGTTCGGCGGCTTCTCGTGCGTGCTCGCGCAGAGCCCGGCCGATGCGGAGCGGCTGACGTCGCTCGGTGCGCGCAACGTGACCGTGCTCGGCAACCTGAAGTTCGACATGACGACGCCGCCGGAACTCGCGGCGCGCGGCCATGCGTGGCGCGAGGCGATCGGCACGCGGCCCGTATGGGTGGCCGCGAGCACGCGCGAGAACGAGGAGGCGCTGGTGCTGCAGGCCTTCGCGGCCATGCGCACGCCAGGCGCGCTGCTGGTGCTCGTGCCGCGTCATCCGCAGCGTTTCGCCGAGGTCGAGGCGCTCGTCGAGCGCAGCGGGCTCAAGTGCGTGCGACGCTCGGTGTGGGCGGCAGACAAGGCCGCGCTCGCGTCTGGCCGGCCGGCTGCCGAGCCGCTGCCGGATGACGTGACGGTGCTGCTCGGCGATTCGATGGGCGAGCTCGGCGCGTATTACGCGGCGGCCGACATCGCGTTCATCGGCGGCAGCCTGTTGCCGCTCGGCGGCCAGAACCTGATCGAAGCGTGCGCGGTCGGCGTACCCGTGCTGATCGGCAAGCACGTGTTCAACTTCACGCAGGCGACCGCCGACGCGGTCGCGGCTGGCGCTGCGCTGCAGGTCGAGGATCCGCTCGATCTCGCGCACGTGCTCGATGCGCTGTTCGCCGACAAGGCGCGGCGTATCGCCATGGGCGCGGCCGGCGCCGCATTCGCGTCGCGTCACCGCGGCGCGACCGCGCGCACGGTCGACGTGCTCGCGGCGCTGCTACCGCCCGCCGAACGCGGTGTGCGCGCACTGCAGGACGCGCAGGACCCTTCCGACGACTAGGCGAAGGCGGCGCCATGCCGCCGGGAGCATGCGCGGCGGCACCGTATGGCGCCGCTGCGCCGCTCAGACCGTCAGCAAACCCTTCTTCTCGATGAACGCGATCACGTCCGCGACGCCTTCGAGCGCCTTCAGGTTCGTCATCACGTAAGGCCGCTCGCCGCGCATCTTCTTCGTGTCGGACGCCATCACGTCGAGGTTCGCGCCGACCAGCGGCGCGAGATCCGTCTTGTTGATCACGAGCAGGTCGGACTTCGTGATGCCGGGGCCGCCCTTGCGCGGAATCTTCTCGCCGCCCGCGACGTCGATCACGTAGATCGTCAGGTCCGACAACTCGGGGCTGAAGGTCGCCGCGAGATTGTCGCCGCCCGATTCGATGAACACGATGTCGGCATCGGGAAAGCGCGACAGCATCCGGTCGACGGCTTCGAGGTTGATCGACGCGTCCTCGCGAATCGCCGTGTGCGGGCAGCCGCCCGTCTCGACGCCCATGATGCGTTCCTCGGGCAGCGCGCCCGCGACCGTCAGCAACCGCTGGTCCTCCTTCGTATAGATGTCGTTGGTGATCGCGACGAGGTCGTATTTGTCGCGCATCGCCTTGCACAGCATTTCGAGCAGCGTGGTCTTGCCGGAGCCGACGGGGCCGCCGATGCCGACGCGCAGCGGCGGCAGTTTCTTCGTGCGGCGGGCGGAGGAGGGAGCAGGTGCGTTCATGGCGGGTAGCGTCGGGTTCAGGAGCGGAACAACCGCGAATACTGGGTTTCGTGCCGCGCGGACAGGATGCCGAGCTGCGGCGCGAACGTGTTGACGGCATCGGGCGGCGTCGCGAGCGCGCGGCGCACGGCCGCGTCGATCGCACCGCGCAGCGCGACGATGATGCGTTGCCCGGCGAGCTGGCCGAGCGGCACGGCCTTCAGCGCGGCGGACGTCTGGTTCTCGACCCAGCCGAATGCATAAGCGGCGAGCACGGCATCGGCGCTTGCGTCGTGCGCGGTGGCCGCGTATGCGAATGCGGTGGGCAGCGCGATCGGCGCAATCGCCGCGAGCGTCGCGCGGCGCGCGGCATCGCCCCATTCGAGCGACGCGCAGAGCTGCGCGAGCGACCAGCCCATCTGTTCGGTCTCGCGGCGCAGTTCCGCCGATTCGCGGCTCGCGATGAACCACGCGTTCTCGGCGGCGAGCGCCGACGCGTCGTGCGCGTGCCAGCGCGCGAGCTGGTGAGCGAGGAACGGCAGCTCGCCGTGCGCGAGCACGTCGGTCAGGCCGCTCGCGATCCAGTCGCGCGCGGTATCCGCGTCGTGGATCAGGTTCGCGTCGAGCGCCGCTTCGAGCCCCTGCGAATAGCTGAACGCGCCGATCGGCAGCGCCGGCGACGCGAGGTGCAGCAGCGCGACGAGTTCAGTGGTGGTCATGGCCGTGGTGGCCGTGCGTGCAGCCGGGACCATGTTGATGATCGTGATCGTGATCGTGATCGTGATCGTGCGAATGCGAATGCGAATGGCCGTGATGCTCGCCGAACACCTGCTGCGCGAGTGCGTAATCCTCGGCGAACGTCGCATCGTGCCCGTGCTTGTGGCCGCCGCCGTACGCGCCGGCTTCCGGCTGGAACGGTGCGAGGGTCTCCTCGACCTGCGTGCCGAGGCGGCGCAGCATGTCCGCGAGCACCGGGTCGGCTTCGAGCTTCAGGTAGCCGTCGCCTATCTCGACTGGCGTGTGACGGTTGCCGAGGTGGTACGCCGCGCGCATCAGCGTGAGCGGATCGGCCGCGCTCACGCGCAGCACGGTCTCGGGTGCCGCGGCAATGCGCACGAGTGCGCCGTCGTCGGCGACGAGCACGTCGCCGTCGCGCAGGATCGTGCCGCGCGGCAGCAGGACCGCGACGTCCTCGCCGGTGTCGAGCGTCGCCGCGAGGCGGCTCTTGCAGCGGGCGTCGTAGGCGAGCGTGAGCGTCGGCGCGCGCGCGACGAGCGACGCGGCGAGTTTCACGTTCGGGGCAATGCGTTTGTCGAGGGTGCGCATGAATCGAAAACCGGCAATCGGATCAGAACAGGAAATAGCGCTGCGCCATCGGCAGCACCGTGGCCGGTTCGCAGGTGAGCAACTGGCCGTCGGCGATCACGTCGTACGTTTCGGGGTCGACGCTGATCGACGGGCGCCACGCGTTGTGGATCATGTCGGCCTTCGTCACGTTGCGGCAGTTGCGCACCGGCACAATCCGCTTTGCGAGCCCGTAGCGTTCCGCGATGCCCGCATCGGCGGCCATCTGCGACACGAAGGTCAGCGACGTGCGCGCGAGCGCACCGCCGCGGGTGGCGAACATCTCGCGATAGTGGACCGGCTGCGGCGTCGGGATCGACGCGTTCGGGTCGCCCATCTGCGCCATCGCGATCATCCCGCCCTTCAGGATCATCGACGGCTTGATCCCGAAGAACGCGGGTTCCCACAGCACGAGGTCGGCCCACTTGCCCGGCTCGATCGAGCCGACTTCATGCGCGATGCCGTGCGTGAGCGCCGGGTTGATCGTGTACTTCGCGACGTAGCGCTTCGCGCGGAAGTTGTCGTTGCGCGTGCTGTCTTCCGGCAGTGCGCCGCGCTGCACCTTCATCTTGTGCGCGGTCTGCCAGGTGCGGATGATCACTTCGCCGACGCGGCCCATCGCCTGCGAATCGGACGACAGCATCGACAGCGCGCCGAGATCGTGCAGGATGTCCTCGGCCGCGATCGTCTCCCGGCGAATGCGCGATTCGGCGAACGCGAGATCCTCGGCGATCGACGGATCGAGGTGATGGCACACCATCAGCATGTCGAGGTGCTCGTCGAGCGTGTTGATCGTGTACGGACGCGTCGGGTTGGTCGACGACGGCAGCACGTTCATCTCGCCGCACACCTTCAGGATGTCCGGCGCATGGCCGCCGCCCGCGCCTTCGGTGTGGTACGTGTGGATCGTGCGGCCCTTGAACGCGGCGACCGTCGATTCGACGAAGCCGCCTTCGTTCAGCGTATCGGTGTGGATCGCGACCTGCGTGTCGGTGTCGTCGGCGACGGACAGACAGTTGTCGATCGCCGCGGGCGTCGTGCCCCAGTCCTCGTGCAGCTTCAGCCCGATCGCGCCGGCCGCGATCTGCTCGACGAGCGGCTGCGGCAGGCTCGCATTGCCCTTGCCGAGGAAGCCGAGGTTGATCGGCCAGCCGTCGGCGGCCTGCAGCATCCGCTCCATGTGCCACGGGCCCGGCGTGCAGGTCGTCGCGTTGGTGCCGGTGGCCGGCCCCGTGCCGCCGCCGAGCATCGTCGTGACGCCCGACGCGAGCGCCTCGTCGATCTGCTGCGGGCTGATGAAGTGGATGTGCGTGTCGATGCCGCCGGCCGTCACGATCAGTCCTTCGCCGGCGATCACTTCGGTCGCCGCGCCGATCGCGATCGTCACGCCCGGTTGAATGTCGGGGTTGCCGGCCTTGCCGATCGCGGCGATGCGGCCGTGCTTGATCGCAATGTCGGCCTTCACGATGCCCCAGTGATCGAGGATCACCGCGTTCGTGATGATCGTGTCGGGCACGTCGGCAGCCACGCGCTGCGACTGGCCCATCCCGTCGCGGATCACTTTCCCGCCGCCGAATTTCACTTCCTCGCCGTAGGTCGTGTAGTCGCGTTCGATCTCGATCAGCAGTTCGGTATCGGCGAGCCGGACGCGGTCGCCCGTCGTCGGCCCGAACATTTCCGCGTACGCGCGGCGGCTCAAGCGTAGTGTCATGTTGCTGTTCCTGAAGAGCGGGGCGCGGCTTACAGCGGCCCCATCACCTTGCCCTGAAAACCGTAGACGGCGCGTTCGCCGGCCAGCTCGACGAGCTCGACGGTGCGTGTCTGGCCCGGCTCGAAGCGCACGGCCGTGCCGGCCGCGATGTTGAGCCGGAAGCCGCGTGCGGCCGCGCGATCGAACGACAGCGCGTCGTTGACTTCGAAGAAGTGGTAGTGCGAGCCGACCTGCACCGGGCGGTCGCCGGTGTTCGCGACGACGAGCGTCAGCGTCGCGCGGCCCGCGTTCAGTTCGTGTTCGCCGTCGTCGGTGAGGATTTCGCCGGGGATCATGCGGGGCCTCACGGAATCGGGTGATGGACGGTCACGAGCTTCGTGCCGTCGGGGAAGGTCGCCTCGACCTGGATGTCGGGGATCATCTCCGGCACGCCGTCCATCACGTCGTCGCGCGTGAGCAGCGTCGTGCCGTAATGCATCACTTCGGCGACCGTCTTGCCGTCGCGCGCGGCTTCCATCAGCGCGGCGGTGATGAAGGCGACCGCCTCGGGATAATTGAGCTTCAGGCCGCGTGCGCGACGGCGCTCGGCCAGCAGCGCCGCCGTGAAGATCAGCAGCTTGTCCTTCTCGCGGGGAGTCAGTTTCATGAAGGAAAACGTTCAGGAAAACGTAATTTTTATCGGTGCGTGCGCAACGGGGTGAACGCGCGGTTCATCGTAGCACCGCGCTGTTTTGCGTGCGTCGTGTATCGGTTATGTAAGGAGCAAGGCGCGTGCCATGTGCATGAAACGCAGCGCGATGCGCAATCGTGGTGCGGAATGCATGGACAGCGTGCAGCGGCCGCCGCGACGCTGCGCCGAAACGGTGCGTGGCGCGGCCGCGCTCAGGTTTGCCAGAGGCGCAGCGGCCGTGCGTCGACGGCGTGCACGATCGGCCGCAGATGCAGCCAGCACTCGGTGAAGTGCCGTTGCAGCGCTTCCATCGACGTCGACAGCGCGCGAACCAGCACGACGCCCGGCGTCACGCAGGTCGCGCCCGCGCGTAGCGTGCCATCGAACGGCATCCGCGCGGCGAGCGATTCGGCGAGCCCGGCGTCGCACGCGGCGCCGGCGGCCCACAGCGTGCCGTACGCGGGAAAACCGGCGAGACCCTGCAGCGCGCCGCGCAGCGGGTCGTGTGCATCGAGCAGCGCGCGTTCGGTCCACAGCGGCCGGCCGTCGGCATAGACGAGCGCCGAAGTCGACGCGATGCGGCCCGCCGACCAGGTTTCGCCGGCCGCCTGTCGACCGAGCTGAGACGCGTCCCAGCCGATCGCGCTGGCGCCCGCGCCGAGCTTGACCGTGAAATCGAGCGAAGCATGCGCCGAGTCGAAGAACAGGTTGTTCTGCGGCAGCCAGTCGAGCTTCGCGTGCTCGCCGACCGTGATGCCGATGCGCTGTGTCGCGTCCAGTCCGTTCGACTTGTACCACTTGGTCGCGCCGGGCGTCGTCAGCACCGCGTGCGTGTCGTCGCCGAGCGCGATGTCGATGTCGAGCCGGTCGCCGCCCGCGACGCCGCCCGGCGGGTGAACGATCACCGCGTGGCAGATCGCGTCGCCTTCCGGATACAGCGGCCGCTGCACGCGCAGCGGGCCGTCGTGGAGCCGGTGCGCGAGCGTCGTGCGCGCGCCGTGCCGCTCGAAGCCGAGTTCGAGGCGGCCGCGCCACGACTTGGCGGCGGCAGGGCGGGACAGCGGGGCATGGGAATCTGGGGCGGACATCGGCGGGAAACAGGGGGCGAGCGCGTAGAACGAGGATGCTACCGCAACAATATACGCTTCGATACCCGCGTTCCAGGACGTGGCAACGCCGGGTCTCGGACCGTACCGCTGACGCCGGTGTGAACCCAACATGCGCTGATCGGCGAGGTGCCGGATCGATGGCCGGAAGCGACGCCGCCCCGAGCCGCCTGTCCCGCTACACCGCGATCAGCTCGCGCACGCCGTTCGCTTCCATCTCGTGCGCGTCGCCGCCCGCGACGATCTCGCCGCGGCTCATTACCCAGTAGCGGTCGGCGATCGATTGGGCGAAGTCGTAATACTGCTCGACGAGCAGCACGGTCATCTTCGATTCGTCGACGAGCTGGCGCAGCGTGCGGCCGATGTCCTGGATGATCGACGGCTGAATGCCTTCGGTCGGCTCGTCGAGGATCAGCAACTGCGGTTCGCTCATCAGTGCGCGGCCGATCGCGAGTTGCTGCTGCTGGCCGCCCGACAGGTCGCCGCCGCGTCGCGCGCGCATGTCCTTCAGCACCGGGAACAGGTCGTAGATGCGGTCGGGCACCTTCGACGGCGCCTTGCGGCTCGCCGCGCCGACGAGCAGGTTCTCCTCGACGGTCAGCCGCGGAAAGATGTCGCGGCCCTGCGGCACGTAGGCGAGCCCGGCCGCGACGCGCGCATACGGCGGCATCGCGCCGAGCGCCGTGCCGCGCCACGACACGCTGCCGCTCTTCGCGGCGACGACGCCCATCAGGCAGCGCAGCAGCGTGCTCTTGCCGACGCCGTTGCGGCCGAGCAGCACGGTGAGCTTGCCGTCGTCGGCGGCGAGGCTCACGTTGCGCAGGATGTGGCTGCCGCCGTAGTACTGGTTCAGTGCATCGATCTTCAGCATCGCATCATCGTCCAAGGTAAGACTCGATCACCGCGTCGTCGCGCTTGACCTGGTCGAGCGTGCCTTGCGCGAGCACCGCGCCTTCGGCCATCACCGTCACGCGGCCGGTGTCGCCCGCGAGCGCCGCGACGAATTCCATGTCGTGCTCGACGACCATCATCGAACAGGTGCCGCGCAACGTGTTCAGCAGCTCGGCGAGTTCCATCGTCTCGTGGTCGGTCATGCCGGCCGCGGGCTCGTCGAGCAGCAGCAGCGCGGGGCGCTGCATCAGCAGCATGCCGATCTCGAGCCGCTGCTTCTGCCCGTGCGACAGTTCGCCTGCCGCGCGAAAGGCCTGGCTTTCGAGGCCGATCAGCGCGAGCGTCTCCTCGATCTTCGCCTGCGCGGTGCGGTCGAGCCGCGCGCGCAGCGATGCGAGCCAGCCCTTGTCGGTCTGCATCGCGAGTTCGAGGTTCTCCCACACCGGATGCTGTTCGAACACGGTCGGCTTCTGGAACTTGCGGCCGATGCCCGCGCGTGCGATCTCGGGCTCGTTCATCCGCGCGAGGTCGATCGTCTGCCCGAGAAACACCTTGCCCGCGTCGGGGCGTGTCTTGCCGGTGATCACATCCATCATCGTCGTCTTGCCTGCGCCGTTCGGGCCGATCACGCAGCGCAGCTCGCCCGCGTCGATCGCGAGCGACAGCTTCTTCAGCGCGCGGAAGCCGTCGAAGCTCACCTCGATATCCTCGAGGTAGAGAATCGTGCCGTGCGACGTGTCGATGCCGGGCGGCACCACGCGCCCCATCGACGCGGTGCCGCTGACGGCCAGCCCTTCGTCCTCGGGCGGCGGCGTGAATTGGTAGAGGGCCGTTCCGTTCATGCGCGTTTCCCCTTCGCGAGCACGGTTTCGACGAGGCCCATGATCCCGCGCGGCAGCAGCAGCGGCACGAGCACGAAGATCAGGCCGAGGAAGAACAGCCAGTATTCGGCGAAGTACGCGGTAAACAGGCTCTTCGCGCCGTTCACCGCGAACGCGCCGACGATCGGCCCGATCAGCGTGCCGCGCCCGCCCACCGCGACCCAGATCGCCATCTCGATCGAGTTGCCGGGCGACATCTCGCCGGGGTTGATGATGCCGACCTGCGGCACGTACAGCGCGCCCGCGATGCCGCACAGCACGGCCGACACGGTCCATACGAACAGCTTGTACGCGAGCGGGCTGTAGCCGAGGAACATCAGCCGCGTCTCGCCGTCGCGCACCGCGGTGACGACGCGCCCGAGCTTGCTGGTGACGATCGCGCGCGCGGCGATGAACGCGAGCACGAGCGTCGCGAACGTCAGCAGCAACAGCACCGTGCGGGTGCCGGGCGACGTGATCGCGAAGCCCGCGATGCGCTTGAAGTCGGTGAAGCCGTTGTTGCCGCCGAAGCCTGTCTCGTTGCGATAGAACAGCAGCATCGCGGCGAACGTCATGGCCTGTGTGATGATCGACAGGTACACGCCCTTCACGCGCGAGCGGAACGTGAAGAAGCCGAACACCCATGCGAGCACGGCCGGTACGAGCACGACGAGCGCGAGCGCCCACGCGAGATGCTGCGTGCCGCTCCAGTACCACGGCAACTGGTGCCAGTCGAGGAACACCATGAAGTCGGGCAGGTCGCTGCCGTACTTGCCGTCGCGGCCGATCTCGCGCATCAGGTACATGCCGATCGCATAGCCGCCGAGCGCGAAGAACAGCCCGTGGCCGAGGCTCAGGATCCCGCAGTAGCCCCAGACGAGATCGAGCGCGAGCGCGGCGATCGCGTAGCACATCAGCTTGCCGGTGAGCGTCATCGCGTACGCGGACAGATGGAACGCGCTCGACTCGGGCGCGACGAGCGCGGCGAGCGGCACGCCGATGCCGATTGCGATGCACAGCGCGATCAGCGCGAGCCATGCGCGCCGCGACAGCAGCGCGGGGCGGGGCGGCAGGCCAAGTGCGAAGCGCTCTTCCGCGCGTGCGGCGGCAGCGGGCGTCGGCGCATCGGCGGCCGGGTTGGGCAACGAGTGAGTGAATGAAGTCACGTCAAGCCTCCGCACTGCGGCCCTTCGGGGCGAACATGCCCTGCGGACGTTTCTGGATGAACAGCACGATCATCACCAGCACCGCGATCTTCGCGAGCACGGCGCCCCAGAACGGCTCGATCGCCTTGCTCGCGAGGCCGAGCCCGAAGCCGCCGAGCACGGTGCCGGCGATTTGCCCGACGCCGCCGAGCACGACCGCCATGAACGAATCGATGATGTAGTTCTGGCCGAGGTCGGGGCCCACGTTGCCGATCTGCGACAGCGCGCAGCCGCCGAGGCCCGCGATGCCCGCGCCGAACGCGAATGCATACGCGTCGACGCGCGCGGTCTTCACGCCGACGCACGCGGCCATCCGGCGGTTCTGCGTGACGGCGCGCACGAAGAGGCCGAGCCGCGTCTTCGTCAGCACGGCCCATGCGACGAATACGACTGCGAGAGCGAAGGCGAGGATCGCGAGCCGGTTGTACGGCAGGATCAGGTTCTGCATCACGGTCACGCCGCCGCTCATCCACGACGGGTTCACGACCTGTACGTTCTGCGCGCCGAACAGCATCCGCGTCGCCTGGATCAGGATCAGGCTCACGCCGAAGGTGGCGAGCAACGTTTCGAGCGGGCGGCCGTACAGGTGCCGCAGCACGAGCCGTTCGAGCACGATCCCGACGAGCGCGGCCGTCACGAACGACACCGGCACCGCGACGAGCGGATACCAGTCGAACGCACCGGGCGCATAGCGCTGGATCAGCGTCTGCACGACATAGGTTGCGTACGCACCGATCATCAGGAATTCGCCGTGCGCCATGTTGATCACGCCGATCAGCCCGTACGTGATCGCGAGGCCAAGCGCGGCGAGCAGCAGCACGCTGCCGAGCGACAGTCCGGCGAACAGCGTGCCGACAATTTCGCCGCGGCGCTGCAGCGAATGCAGTGCGTCGAGACCTTGCTGCGCGGCGTCGCGCACGCGTGTATCGGGCTCCGCGTAGCTGCTGTCGGCGTTCTTCGCGACGAGCGGGCGCAGCTGTTCGATCATGTCGAGATCGTGGCGCGCGGCCACCACCTGCACGGCTTCGAGACGCTTCGCCGGATCGGCATCGTGCAGCGCGGCGATCGCCCACAACGCGTCGAGGCGGCGCTTCAGCGCGGGATCGGTTTCCTTTGCACGCGCGCGGTCGATCATCGGCTTGAGCGCCGGATCGGGTGATTTCAGTAGCGCATCGATCGCGTCGCGGCGGGCGGCGACGTCGGGCGACGCGAGCGCGAGCCCCGACAGCGCGCCCGTGATCTTCGTGCGCAGCAGGTTGTTCAGCATCACGGGCTGCGCGTCGCCGGCCGGCGTCGCGGCCTGCGTGAGCGCATCGTGCGCGGTGTCGCCGGTCTGGATCAGCAGGCGGCCGTCACCGGTCGCGAGCGCGTCGCCGGTCGACAGTGCGTTGAGCACCGCGACGGCGCGCGGATCGGAGTCGGCGGCGAGCCGTTCGATCGCGGCCGTCTTCGCGTCGAAGTCGTCGCCGGCGAGCGCTGCGGTATCGGTAGCCGTCAGCGCGAACGCGGCGTGCGGCAGCCCGCCCGCGAGGGCGGCGCACGCGACGATCGCGACGGCGGCTCGGCGAAAGCGTGTAGGCATCGGGAAATCCTGTCGGGCGTGGGAAAGCGGATGCGTGCGGCGATGCGCGGGCGCGTGCGGTTCATCACGGCGAGCGCGGCCCGCGCAGCGGGTTCGGCATCGGCGTGCGAGCGGTACGTCGCGCGTGATACGCGACGTACCGCCCTGCATCAGGCGAGCGCCGCGCGCTGCCGGCGCAGGAAGGCCGGGATCGACGTGACGATGTCCGGCTTGCCCTGGTTGCCCGCGATGAACGGGCTCCACGGTTGCGCGCGCACCGCGGTCTTGGTCTTCCACACCACGTTGAACTGCCCGTCGCCGCGAATTTCGCCGATCATCACCGGCTTGTGCAGGTGATGGTTGCCGTCCATCGCGAGCGTGAAGCCCGACGGCGCGGCGACGGTCTGGCCGATCATCGCGACGCGCACCTTGTCGACGTCGGTGCTCTTCGCCTTCTCGACGGCCTGCTTCCACATGTGGATGCCGACGTAGGTCGCTTCCATCGGGTCGTTGGTCACGCGCTTCGCGCCGCCCGGCAGGTTGTTCGCCTTCACCCACGCGGCGAACTGGTCCTTGAACTTCGTGTTGGTCGGGTTCTTCACCGACATGAAGTAATTCCACGCGGCGAGGTGGCCGACGAGCGGCTTCGTGTCGATCCCGCGCAGCTCTTCCTCGCCGACCGAGAACGCGACGACCGGCACGTCGGTCGCCTTGATCCCCTGGTTGCCGAGCTCCTTGTAGAACGGCACGTTCGAGTCGCCGTTGATCGTCGAGATCACGGTCGTCTTGCCGCCCTGCGAGAAGTTCTTGATGTTCGCGACGATGGTCTGATAGTCGCTATGGCCGAACGGCGTGTAGACCTCCTGAATATCCGCGTCCTTCACGCCCTTCGATTTCAGGAACGCGCGCAGGATCTTGTTGGTCGTGCGCGGATACACGTAGTCGGTACCGAGCAGGAAGAAGCGCTTCGCACCGCCGCCTTCCGCGCTCATCAGGTACTCGACGGCCGGGATCGCCTGCTGGTTGGGCGCCGCGCCCGTGTAGAACACGTTGCGCGACATTTCCTCGCCTTCGTACTGCACCGGGTAGTAGAGCAGCCCGTTCAGTTCCTCGAACACCGGCAGCACCGATTTGCGCGACACCGACGTCCAGCAGCCGAACACGCACGCGACCTTGTCCTGCGTGAGCAGCTGACGCGCCTTCTCCGCGAACAGCGGCCAGTTCGACGCGGGATCGACCACCACGGGCTCGAGCTTGCGGCCCATCACGCCGCCGCTCTTGTTGATGTCGGCGATCGTCATCAGCGCGGTATCCTTCAGCGACGTCTCCGAGATCGCCATCGTGCCCGACAGCGAGTGCAGGATGCCGACCTTGATCGGGCCGGTGCCCGCGTCGGCCGCGTGTACGAACGGGCTCTTGCCCGCGAGCGCGAGTGCGCCGGCCATCGAACCGAACTTCAACAGACTGCGACGTTTCATCGGGTTCCCCTTGACGTGTTGGATATGCGTGCGCCTCGAAGGCGTCGGCCAACGAGTAACGCAAGGCATGTGCCAGTCGTGCGAATGCACGTCCGGCGTGCCTGCGCGGGGTGGTGCGGGGCGTCGTGACGGTGCGGATGACGCGTCGTGCAGCATGCGCGGTCCGTCGCGGTGCAGGTTCACGGGCGCAAATGGTGCACGGTCGGGGTTCCCCGTTCCGGTGCCTGGACCGGAACGCGATCGGGGAACCGTCGTGCACCACGACTTCACATCACGCGGGGAGGGCGGGCGCAGCGCAGTGCCGTCGAAGTGATGAACCGGCGCGGAAAAGAGAAACGGGCACGCGATGCGTGCCCGTTCGGGGAATCAGTGCGGCCGGCGGCAGGGCGCCGGTCGGCGAGGCGGCGCGTGATGCGCCGCGGGCAGGATCAGTAACGCGGCACGGACGGATCGACGTCGCGCGACCACGCGTCGATCCCGCCTTGCAGGTTGTACAGCTTCGTGAAGCCGCGCGATTCGAGGAACATCGCGACCTGCGCGCTGCGCATCCCGTGATGGCACACGCAGACGATTTCCGCTTCGTCGTCGAGCTCCTCGCTGCGCGCGGGAATCTGCTGCATCGGGATCGACACGCTGCCGGCGATGTGCGCGGTCGCGATTTCCCACGGTTCGCGCACGTCGAGCACGACCGGCGCGGGGCGCGCCTTGTCGCCGAGCCATTCCGCGAGCATCGCGGCCGTCAGGATCTGCATGGGGGCTCCGCGGCTCAGAACTTGAAGCGCGACGGCTCGATCGCGTTGACGAGGTGGTCGATGTACGTTTCGAACACGTCGGCGACGCGGTACTGCTTGTCGTCGATGCGCGTGATGATCTGCGCCTTCATCACCGGACGGCCGCCGACGAATGCCGCGAGGCGGCCACCGACCTTCAGCTGTTCGAGCATTTCCTGCGGCACGACGGGCAGGCCGCCCGCGACGCAGATCACGTCATACGGCGCCTTGCCGGCCCAGCCGCGCGAACCGTCGCCGAGCACGACTTCCGCGTTGGTCACGCCGTCGTTGCGCAGGTTGTCTTCCGCGAACTTCGCGTTGGTCGGGTCGATCTCGACGGCCGTCACGTGCTGCGCCCGGTGCGCGAACAGCGCGGCCAGGTAGCCCGAGCCGGCGCCGATCACGAGCACGTTCTCGTGCTTCTTGACCGTCAGCTCCTGCAGCACGCGCGCTTCGACGCGCGGGAACAGCATCTTGCCGCCACCTGGCAGCGGCAGTTCGAGGTCGGCGAATGCGAGATCGCGGTATTCGGCCTGAACGTAGTTTTCACGCTTGACGATCGACAGCAGGCCCAGGACGTCGAGATCCAGCACGTCCCACGGCCGGATCTGTTGTTCGATCATGTTGAAACGCGCGTTTTCGATATTCATGGTGTGGTCACGCAGCCTGGTCGGCCATCAGCGGGGATAGAGAAACTTCGTGATTGTACCAAACGGGGCGGCCGCGAAGCCTTCAGGCGGCCTGCAACAGACCTTTACCCCTTGCTCTTCTTGATCTGCGCCTCGAACGCGAGGTCGAGCTTGCTCGCCTTGCGCGGCTTTTTGGGGCCGAATTCGTCGACGAACTTGACGAACTCGTCGAGCGGCAGCGGCTCGCAGCGCTTTTCGGCGGTGCCGCCGGAGCGGTCGACGAGATAGAACAGGCCGCCCGCCATCGCGACGGCCGCGAATTGCGGGTTGCCGGAGCGGGTCTTCAGGCGTTCGACCGCGTGGGTCGCTTTGGTGGTGCGCATCGTGCGGATTCTGGCGGAGCGTAAGCCCCACACTGTATCAAACCGGCCGCCCGCGTGCGGCCGGCCGGGCACGTCGGGCTCAGACCGTGCGCGAGTAGCGCTGCTGCGGCGTCTGGCCGAGATACGCGTCGAATGCCATCGCGATGTTGCGCACGACCATCCGGCCGGCCGGATGGATCGTCAGGCGGTCGGCCGCGATCGTCAGCAGCCCGTCGCGCTCGAACGGGCGCAGCGCGTCGAGTTCGCGCGCGAAATGATCGGCGAAGCGGATGCCGTGCGCGGCCTCGACGTGCGAGAACGGCAGGTCGAGGTTGCACATCAGTTGCGTGATCACGTCGCGGCGCAGCCGGTCGTCGGGCGTGAGCCGCACGCCGCGCGCGATCGGCAGCCGGCCCGCGTCGAGCGCGGCGCCGTAGGCGGGCAGGTCCTTCGCGTTCTGCGCGTAGACGTCGCCGACCTTGCCGATCGACGACACGCCGAACCCGACGAGATCGGTATCCGCGCGCGTGCTGTAGCCCTGGAAATTGCGCTGCAGCGTGCCGCTGCGCTGCGCCCGCACGAGTTCGTCGGACGGCCGCGCGAAGTGGTCCATCCCGATGTACACGTAACCGGCCGACGTCAGCATGTCGATCGCGAGGCCGAGCAGCGCGATGCGCGTTTCCGGCGGCGGCAGCGCCGCGTCGTCGATCTGCCGCTGCATCTTGAACAGGTGCGGCATGTGCGCGTAGCCGAACACCGACAGCCGGTCGGGGGCGAGTTCGATGATCGTTTCCAGCGTGCGCGCGAACACGGAGACGGTCTGGTGCGGCAGCCCGTAGATCAGGTCGACGCTCACCGAATGAAAGCCCGTCGCGCGCGCGGCGCAGAGCAGGTCGGCCGTCATCGCCAGCGGCTGGATGCGGTTGATCGCCTGCTGCACGACCGGATCGAAATCCTGCACGCCGAGGCTCAGCCGGTTGAAGCCGATGTTGCGCAGGTGGACGAGCGTCGCGGGCGTGACCGTACGCGGGTCGATCTCGATCGAGAACTCGGCTTCGGCGTCCGGCGCGAGCGCGAAGTGCTCGCGGGTGGCCGCCATCAGCTCGGCCGTTTCATCGTCGGACAGGAAGGTGGGCGTGCCGCCGCCCCAGTGCAGCTGCGTGACCGGCCGCGCGGGATCGAACAGCGCGGCCTGCAGTGCCATCTCGCGCTTGAGCTGGTCGAGATACGGGCGCGCGCGGCGGTGGTTGTTGGTCGCGATCTTGTTGCAGCCGCAGTAGAAGCACGCGGTGTTGCAGAACGGGATGTGGAAGTACAGCGACAGCTCGCTCGACGATGCGCCGGGGTCGCTTGCCGCGCGGACATAGTCGGTCGGGTCGAAATCGTCGCGGAACTGCAGCGCGGTGGGATACGACGTATAGCGCGGCCCGTTCGCGCCGTATTTCGCGAGCAAATCGGGACGGAACAATGTGTCGGCAGAACCGGAACGCATGATGATCTCGCGCTTTTTAGATGCTTTCGAGTATATAAACGCGCGATTCGGCTGCATTGTGTAATAACGTCGCAGCCGGCGATGGCACAATGCGGGGTGGGGCTGCCGGCACCGCGTCCGGTTGCCGCACCGTTTTTTGTTGTTCGTTCGAGAGAGCCGAGTGTCCGTCGAATTGCCTGTCTGCCCGGCGTCAGCCGTCCCGCCGCCGCATGCGTGCCGCGAGGGCTGCGGTGCGTGCTGCATCGCGCCGTCGATTTCCAGCCCGATTCCTGGCATGCCCGACGGCAAGCCCGCTGGTGTGCGCTGCGTGCAGCTCGGCGACGATCTGCGCTGCCGGATCTTCGGCCGCCCCGAGCGGCCCGCGTGCTGTTCCGGGCTGCAGCCGGCCGCGGACATGTGCGGCGCGTCGCGCGGCGACGCGCTCGCGTGGCTCACGCGTCTCGAGGCCGCGACGCGGCCGTCGCAACCAGGAGAGTGTTCAGCATGACCGCATCTTGCGCGCCCGGCCGGCGCCGTTTTCTCGCCGCAACCGTCGGCGCCATCGGCGTGACGCTCTCGCTTGCCGCGTGCGCGTCGACGTTCCCGTTCATCCCCGATCACTACACGTTTTCGCGCGGTGACGTGCAGAAAGCCGTCGCGCGCAAGTTCCCGTACCAGAAGACGGTCGCGCAGGTCGTCGACGTGTCGCTCGCGAACCCGGCCGTCAACCTGCTGCCCGACCAGAACCGCGTGGCCGTGCAGCTCGACGCGCACTTCGTGAGCCCGTTCCTGCGCGCGCCCGTCAGCGGCAAGTTCACCGTGTCGGGCCAGCTGGCTTACGACGCGCCGAGCCGCTCGGTCGTGCTGAGGTCGCCGGCCGTCGACAGCCTCGCGCTCGACGGCGACGCGCAGATGTACGCGCAGCAGGTCGGCGCGGCCGCCGGCCTGCTCGCGACGCAGTTGCTGACCAACTATCCGATCTACACGTTCAAGCCCGAACAACTGCAATTTGCCGGGGTGAACTACGAACCCGGTACAATTACGATTCTTACAAACGGCATACGCGTGGTGATCGTCGAAAAATGACGACGAACCGCGCTCGGCCGGAGGGGGCCGCGCGCGGAAGAGTGGCCCATTCATTCGACCATTTCGGAGTTGGGCCACGGATGGACTGGATCCTGATCTGCAAGGCTTTGATCCTCGGCGTCGTCGAGGGGCTGACGGAATTCCTGCCGGTGTCGAGCACCGGTCACCTGATCGTCGCGGGCAGCTTCCTGAATTTCAACGATTCGCACGCGAAGACGTTCGACGTCGTGATCCAGTTCGGCGCGATCCTCGCGGTCTGCTGGGAATACCGGCAACGGATCGCGTCCATCGTGTCCGGGCTGCCGAGCCGGCCCGACGCGCGGCGCTTCACGCTGAACGTCGTGATCGCGACGATTCCCGCCATTGCGCTCGGCCTCCTGTTCGAGAAGAAGATCAAGGCCGTGCTGTTCTCGCCGGTCCCCGTTGCGTTCGCGCTCGTCGTGGGCGGCGCGATCATTCTGTGGGCCGAGGCGCGGCAGCGCGAGCGCAGCGAGCCGCCGCGCGTGGTGTCGGTCGATGCGCTGACGCCGCTCGATGCGTTGAAGGTCGGCATCGCGCAGTGTTTTGCGCTGATTCCCGGCATGTCGCGCTCGGGCTCGACGATCATCGGCGGGATGCTGTTCGGCCTCGACCGGCGCGTGGCCACCGAATTCTCGTTTTTCCTCGCGATCCCGATCATCTTCGGCGCGACGCTCTATGAAACCGTCAAGGACTGGCAGGCGTTCACCGTCGATTCGCTCGGCCTGTTCGCGCTCGGGCTCGTCGCGGCTTTCGTCAGCGCGTTCGTGTGCGTGCGCTGGCTGCTGCGCTACGTCGCGACGCACGACTTCACGGTGTTCGCGTGGTACCGGATCGCGTTCGGGCTGTTCGTGCTGCTGGTCGGGTACAGCGGCTGGCTGAACTGGGCGTGACGCGAACACGAAGGCCGGCGCGCCTCGCATGAAAAGAAAAAGCCCGATCGGCGTAGGCCGGTCGGGCTTTTTCTTGTCCGGAGCAGGGCGGCGTGCGCCCGACTCGGCGGGAGGGCTCAGCCTGCGCGCTTGCGGAACACCAGGTCCCACACGCCGTGGCCGAGCCGCAGCCCGCGCCGTTCGAACTTCGTCACCGGGCGGTAGTCGGGGCGCGGCGCGTAGTCGGCGGCCGTGTTTTCGAGCGTCGGCTCCGCGCCGAGCACTTCGAGCATCTGTTCCGCGTAGTTCTGCCAGTCGGTCGCGCAGTGGATGTACGCGCCGGGCTTCAGGCGCGACGCAAGATGCGCGACGAGCGGCGGCTGGATCAGCCGGCGCTTGTGGTGGCGCGCCTTGTGCCACGGATCGGGGAAGAAGATGTGCACGCCGTCGAGGCTTTCCGGCGCGAGCATGTGCTCGAGCACTTCGACCGCGTCGTGCTGGATGATGCGGATGTTCGACAGATCCTGCTCGCCGATCAGCTTCAGCAGCGCGCCGACGCCCGGTTCGTGCACCTCGACGCCGAGGAAGTCGTCGCCAGGGCGGTTCGCGGCGATTTCCGCGGTCGATGCGCCCATGCCGAAGCCGATCTCGAGGATGCGCGGTGCGCTGCGGCCGAACACCGCGTTCCAGTCGGGCAACTCCGGCGCATACGGCACCACGAAGCGCGGGCCGAGTTCGTCCATCGCGCGGCGCTGGCCGGTCGATACGCGGCCGGCGCGCGTCACGAAGCTGCGGATGCGGCGGTGGTGCAGCGGATTGACTGCGTCGGCGCCTTCGGCGGCTTCGTCAGGAATGGCGTCGTCGTGCGGCGGCAGGCCGGCTTCGTTCGGATCGTCGTGCATCATCGGTGACAGAGAAAGGCTCGGTTGCGGGCGAGGGCCCGTTGCGCAGCAGTGCGCCGGGGGAACCGGCACATGGTACAAAAAAGCCGCCTTCGACGAGGCGGCTCATGCGCAGGCTGCGATGCAGCCGGAAAGTGGAGCGGGCGATGGGAATCGAACCCACGTCATCAGCTTGGGAAGCTGAGGTAATGGCCATTATACGACGCCCGCAGAACGCGCAATTCTACAGGCTTTGGCCGAGATGTGGCAAGTGGGCTTGTTTGGGGTGGTGGCTTCGAAGCCGGCAACCCTCGACGGAGGTGGGGTGGCGCCACCGGGAACGGTCGTCAACCAGGATCGACCGGCATCGGCCGTCCGCGCAACGCGGAGTCGACTAAGCGGGGCAATCTGCCTGCTCGCAAGCCCGTGTCGAAAATAGACGAGTCCGCGTCGGAAGCATACAAGTCCCCGCGATGCTTTCGAACTAACGTGACAGGCCTCTCATACGATCGTCAGTCTGGAGCCGACATGTCCGATTTCATCACCGTTCTGCGCAAAACCTGCCCGACCCCGGTCCTCGATGCGACCAAGTGGAAGCGCATCGGCGGCGATCCGCACACCGTGAACCTGAACGCCTATCTCTCGAAGGATGGCAGCAAGATCATGGGCACCTGGATCTGCACGCCGGGCAAGTTCGAGGTGAACTACGAAAAATGGGAGTACTGCCACTTCCTCGACGGCTACTGCATCATCACGCCGGAAGGCGAGGAGGCGGTGCACCTGAAGGCCGGCGACGTGTTCGTGATCGAACCCGGCATGAAAGGCACGTGGGAAGTGGTGGAAACGGTGCGCAAGTACTTCGTCTTTGCCTGAGCGGGCCGGTCGATTCCTTTCACGCATACCTGCGTCGCCCGAACCCTTCCCGGTTCCCGGAGCCGGGAGGGCAAGCGGATGATTCCGGCTCAATAGAACGCGTTCCGGATCGGAATTCCGCGCTCACGCAACTGCTGCGGCACGATCGTCCGCCACGGTGACGCTCGCCTGCAGCCTGCGGCGACAGCGCCTATGATGCAGCGGTCCGCCCATCGTGCCGGCCGCATCGCGTATTTCGTGCGGCAGCGCCTCGGTCGTCACCTTCGGAACCCCGACCATGCGCATCACCGCGATCCACGAACGATCGATTCCCGTGTCCCGCTATGCCGATCCGGCGATCCCGTCCGGCGGCCTGACGACGAGTGTCGTCGCGGTCACCACCGACGTCGTGCGCGATGGCCACCCGGTGACGGGCTACGGCTACGCATCGGTAGGCCGTTTCGCGCAGGGCGGCCTGATTCGCGAACGGTTCGCGCCGCGCCTGTTGGCCGCTGCAGATACGCTTGCCGACGAATCCGGCACGAACCTCGACCCGTTCCGCGCATGGCGCGCGATGATGGCCGGCGAAAAGCCGGGTGGGCACGGCGAACGATGCGTCGCAATCGGCACGCTCGACATGGCGATCTGGGATGCCGCCGCGAAGATTGCCGACTTGCCGCTCCATCGCTTTCTCGCTGACCGACTTGAACGCACGGCGGCATCACGCGTGCGCGTCTATGCGGGCGGCGGCTACCGCTATCCGCATGACGATCTCGCGCGGCTGTCGGACGAGATGCGCCGCATCGCCGATCTCGGCTACACGCACGCGAAGATCAAGATCGGCGGCGCGGATCTCGGCCAGGACAGCAGGCGCATCGAAGCGGCCGCAAGGCAATTGGCGGACAGTTCGCATCTCGCGGTCGATGCGATGAACACGTACGACGCGACGACCGTCGACGCCGCTGCCGCGATGCTCGCGCCGTTCGACCTCTGGTGGTTCGAGGACATCTGCGATCCGCTCGACCTGCCGCTGCAGGCGGATCTCGCCACGCGCTACGCACCGCCGATCGCGGCCGGCGAAGCGCTGTTCTCGCTCGCGGAAGCGAAGCTGCTCGACCGCTACGGCGGTTTGCGCCCCGATCGCGACGTGCTGGTGTTCGATCCGGTGCATGGCTACGGGCTGCCGGGCTATCTGCAGATCGTCGAGCACTTTGCATCGCGCGGCTGGCGGCGCGACGCATTCTGGCCGCACGGCGGACACCTGTTCTCGCTGCATGTCGTCGCGGCGCTTGGGCTCGGCGGCGCGGAAGTCAATCCGTTCGCGTTCCGTCCGTTCAGCGGACTGGCTGATGGCGTGAGTGTCGACGCCGGATACGCGCGGGTACCGCAGGCACCCGGCATCGGCTTCGAGCTGCATGCGGGCGCGCACGATGTGTTTCGCTCGTTATCGCGCCGCTGACGCCTGAAGCGCGTCGATCGCGAAACGCACCGCGAAGCCGAGCATCATCACCGCGACGAAGCAATCGAGCACGCGCCATGCCAGCGTACGGGCGAACCATGCGCGGCACGCGCGCGCGCCATAGGCGAGCATGAGGAACCACGCGAGCGAAGCCGTCATCGCGCCGATCGCAAACGGCGCGCGCGCGGCCGGCGTGTGACTCACGATGACGGTACCGAGCAGCAGCACGGTATCGATCCACGCATACGGATTCAGCAGCGAGACGGCGGCGGTCGCGAGCACCGTGCGCGCACGCGTGGGTTCGCTGCCCGTACGCGGACCGTCGACGTGCCCGGGCTGTCGTCGCCGGATCGCCGAGCGTAGCGCGAGCAGGCCATAGCCGGCGAGATACGCGATGCCGGCCCACAGTGCGGCCGACACCACGCCGGGATGTCGCGACAGCAACGACGACAATCCCTGCGCGCCGAGCATGATCAGCAGCGCGTCGCTGCCTGCGCAGACGACGGCGATGGAAAGCAGATGGGGGCTCGAGATCGAGCGCTTGATGACGAAAGCGTCCTTGGGGCCGACGGACGTGAACAGTCCGGCGCCAAGCAGCAGGCCTTCGATGAAGGCAGAGGTGTCGAGCACGAGCGGGCCGACAACCTCTTAAGCTGAACCGGTGATGGTTACGATGAACGAAACCTTAAGGGGCGCCCGAGGGCATTGTCAATGCCGTTTCGGGCGCCCGGCCGCCCACTCGGGCCGCTGCCCGAGCGTGTCGAACAGCCGGACGATCTCCGCTTTCACCTTCTGCACCGCGTTGCTGACGAGCGCCGTATCGTGCCAGCACAGCGACAGGTCGCGCGCGAACAGCCGGTGCGCGACCGTCGACAGCTTGAGCTTGCGCTCCTCGATTTCGACGTGCGCGGCCGTCCACGGCAGGATCGTCACGCCGAGCTGCGCCATCACGGCCGCGAACAGCAGCCCGGTCGAGCTCGCCTCGAAGCTGATCTCGTATGACAGCCCGGCCTCGCGCATCGCCCAGTCGACGCGGTTGCGGATCGTGTTCGGCGCGCTCGGCAGCACGAGCGGCATCCGCGCGATCGCGTCGAGCGGCACGGGATCGTCCGGCACCGGGAACCCGGGCCACGTGATCAGGTACAGCGTTTCCGTCAGCAGCCGGTGGACCGCGATGCCGCGCGTGCCGACCGCGTCGACGACGATCGCGAGATCGAGCCGCGTGCGTTCGAGCAGCGTGTCGAGATCGGCGCTCGGCGCCTCGATCAGCTCCAGCATGATGCCCGGGTAGCGGTCGCGCACCGCGCGGGCGAGCGGGATGGCCAGCACGCGCGCGGTGCTCGACGGCATCCCGACCGTCACGCGGCCCTGCGGCGTGTCGGCGTCGCGGCGCAGCAACTCGCGCGTGCCGTCGGCCTGGCGCAGCAGCTCGAGCGCGTGCTGGTACAGCGTGCGGCCGGCGGCGGTCGGCGCGACGCCGCGCACGCTGCGTTCGAGCAGTTGCATCCCGAGATCCTGTTCGAGATTGCGCATCTGCTGGCTGACCGCCGGCTGCGCGACATGCAGCGCCTCGCTCGCATGCGTGACGTTGCCGCATTCGACGACCTTCACGAAATAGCGCAACTGTCTCAAGTCCATCGCCGCCCCTCCCGATTCGAGCCATAAGCGAATCCGATCGAGCGAGATGAATATCATATTTTTCTCCGATCGATGCTGTTTCTATACTCGTCTCACAAAAGAGCCAGCCGCCCGGCCATCCCGGACCGGACGCGGCACAAGCGCCGGCACTGCCGGCAAGGAGACGAAGATGTTCAAGGCGATCGACGCGCCGGCGGCCGGCGCGAAGCCGCGGCGCACGCCGCTCACGCGCGAGCAGGTCAAGGGCTTCTGGGCCGTGTATGCGGGCTGGGTGCTCGACGGCGTGGATTCGGTGATCTACGCGCTGGTGCTGATTCCCGCGTTGACCGAGTTGCTGCCGGCATCCGGCATTGCGGCGACGCCCGCGAATCTCGGGATGTACGGCTCGATCCTGTTCGCGCTGTTCCTGATCGGCTGGGGGCTGTCGTTCATCTGGGGGCCGCTCGCCGACCGCTTCGGTCGTGTGCGCACGCTCGCCGCGAGCATCCTGATCTACTCGGTGTTCACCGGCGCGGCCGCGTTCGTGCACGACGTGTGGGCGCTGGCCGCGTGCCGGCTGATTGCGGGGATCGGCGTCGGCGGCGAATGGGCGCTCGCGGGCACCTACGTCGCCGAAAGCTGGCCGGAAGACCGCCGCAAGATGGGCGCCGGCTACCTGCAGACGGGCTACTACTTCGGCTTCTTCATCGCGGCGTGCCTGAACTACACGATCGGCGCGACCTACGGCTGGCGCGCGATGTTCCTGTGCGGGCTCGCGCCCGCGCTGCTCGCGGTGTTCACCGTGATGCGCGTGAAGGAGCCCGGCCAGTGGCGCCGGCATGACGCACGCGACGGCGACGTGGCCGACGCGCGTTGCGCCCATCCGCTGCGCGAGATCTTCGCGCCGGCCTTCCTGCGCCGCACGCTGACGAGCGCGAGCCTCGTCGGCGTCGCGATCGTCGGGCTGTGGGCCGGTTCCGTGTACGAGGCGAGCGCGGTCAGCACGCTGGCGGCACGTGCGGGCATCGACCACATCGGCGCGATGCGGCTTGCATCGATCGGCGCGGCAATCCTGTCGTGTGCGACGATCGCCGGCTGTCTGGTTGCGCCCTGGCTGTCCGAACGGCTCGGCCGGCGCACCGCGCTCGGCGTGTATTTCGCGGGCATGGCCGCATCGATCGTGTTCGCGTTCGGCTGGGCGTTCTACCAGCCGAACGGGCTCGCGGCGTTCATGGTGTCGCTCGCGTTCCTCGGCTTCTTCGGCGGCAATTTCGCGATTTTCTCGCTCTGGCTGCCCGAGCAGTACCCGACGCGCGTGCGGGCCACCGCGTTCGCGTTCAACGCGTCGGTCGGCCGCTTCATCGGCGCGGGCGTGAACTTCCTGCTCGGCGCCGCGATACACGGCTACGGATCGCTCGGCGTGCCGGTCGCATGGACCGCGGCCGTGTTCGGGCTCGGCATCCTGATCCTGCCGTTCGCGGTCGAAACACGTCACCAGACGCTGCCCGAATGAGCGGCACGTCGCCGTTGTCCGAAAACACGCCATACCTCGTCATCAATATCAGGAGTCCGGAATGCAGGCATTACAAGGAATCAGGGTCGTCGATCTGAGCCGCGCGCTGTCGGGGCCGTTCTGCTCGATGGTGCTCGCCGATCTCGGCGCCGACGTGATCAAGGTCGAGTCGGGGCCGCACGGCGACATGAGCCGCGCATGGGGGCCGTTCGATCGCGGCGTGAGCACGTACTACCTGTCCTGCAACCGCAACAAGCGCGGCATCTGCGTGGACTTCCGGCAGCCGGCCGGCCTCGACGTCGTGCGCCGGCTGATCGCGCAGGCCGACGTCGTGATCGAGAATTTCAAGGCGGGCACGATGGACGCGATGGGGCTCGGCTATGCCGCGCTGAGTGCGCGCGATTCGCGGCTCGTGATGGGCAGCGTCACCGCGTTCGGCCCGCGCGGCCCATTGCGCGACTGGCCGGGCTTCGACCAGATCGCGCAGGGCTATGCGGGATTGATGAGCCTCACCGGTTTTCCCGACGGCGAGCCCACCCGCACGGGCACCGCGATCGGCGATCTCAGCTCGGGGATGTGGGTCGCGACCGGCGTGATGGCCGCGCTTTACGAGCGTGAGCGCACCGGGCGCGGCCAGCATGTCGGCACGTCGCTGCTCGAGAGCCTCGTTTCGCTGTTGAGCGTGCACGGGCAACGCTACCTGAGCCTTGGCGACGTGCCGTGCCGCACCGGCAACGCGCACGCGGTGATCGCGCCGTATGGCGTGTTCGAGACGGCCGACGGGCCGCTCAACCTCGCGCCGATCACGACCGACATGTGGCTGCGGTTGTGCCAGTTGCTGGACCTGCCCCAGTTGCCGAGCGATCCGCGCTTCGCGACCAACGATGCGCGCGTCGCACACCGCGACGAACTGAAAGCGTTGCTCGAAAGCCGGCTGCGCACGCGCGGCAAGCGCGAATGGACGCAGCGTTTCGTCGACGCCGGGCTGCCGGCCGGGCCGATCAACACGCTCGACGAAGTGTTCGACGATCCGCAGCTCGCGCATTGCGGGCTGGTCGAGCCGGTCGCGCATCCGACGCTCGGCACGCTGCGCCAGGTCGTCACGCCGCTCGGCGGGATGGGCGACGAGATGCCGGCGCCGCGCACGCGCCATGCGCCGCCGCTGCTCGGCGAGCATACGGTCGACGTGCTGCGCGAAGCCGGCTACGGCGACGACGCGATCGACGCGCTGCTGGCCGAGCGCGCGATCTTCCAGGCGGAAGCGGTGGCGGAGGCGGTGCAATGAGCGACACGATGAAGCACGTAGGCGCGTCGAACGTGACGGTCGACATGGTCGGCGAACGGATCGCGCGCGTGCGGTTCGCGAATCCGGCGCGACGCCATGCGCTCGACGCACCGTTGCTCGATGCGCTCGTCGCGCGCCTCGATGCGCTGGCCGAACACCGTCCGCCGCCCGTCGTGATCCTGTCGAACGACGGCAGCGGCGACGTATGGAGCGCGGGGCACGACCTGCGCGAACTGGCCGACGATCGCGATCCGCTCGCATACGGCAAGCCGCTCGAACGGGCGCTGCGGCGCGTGCGGACCTATCCGGGCGCGGTGATCGCGGCTGTGTCGGGTTCGGCGTGGGGCGGGGCGGTCGATCTCGTGATGAGCTGCGACCTGGTGGTCGCGGCGCGCAACGCGCGTTTCGCGATGACACCCGCGAACATCGGCCTGCCGTATTCGACGAGCGGCCTGCTGCGCTTCTACGACAACCTGCCGATTCACGTGCTGAAGGAGATGTTCTTCTGCGCGCAGCCGCTCGATGCCGAGCGCGCCGCGCATCACGGGCTCGTGAACCGGCTGGCCGACGCGGGCGGCGTCGACGATGCGGCGCTCGACGTCGCGCGCACGATCGCCGCGAAGGCGCCGCTCGCGGTGTACGCGGTGAAGGAGCAATTGCGCGTGCTGCAGGACGCGCGACCGTTGCCGGCCGATGCGTTCGAACGGATTGCCGAGTTGCGCCGGCAGGCTTGCGAGGGAGGCGATTTCGACGAAGGGCTGCGCGCGTTCGCGGAGCGGCGCGCGCCGGTGTTTCGCGGCGTCTAGCCGATGTGTCGTGTGGGCGGGGTGCGCAAGCGGTGATGGTATGCGGACGCGCTGGTATTGCCGCGCGGGTATCGGCGGCGTCGTTCGCGACCGCCATCGCTTGCCGCGTCGCCGCGCATCACATGCCGAGCGCGTGCACGCCGACGAGCAACAGCGCGCCGATCGCGATCAGCAGCAGCGCGTGAATGCGCGTGTACATCACGCACAGCGTCGACGCGACCGCGATTGCGCGCGCGGCCCAGCCGCCGTCGAGCGCCTGCAGCAGCACCCACACCGACGCGAGGATCATGCCGGCCGCGACGGGGCGCAGGCCGGCCTCGAGCGCGATCTGCCAGCGCGCCCCCTTGTGCCGCCGCCAAAGATGCGCGACGCCGTAGATCAGGAACGCCGTCGGGCCGAACAGCGCGAGCGTCGCGATCACCGCGCCCCAGAAGCCGGCCACCTGCCAGCCGATCAGCGTCGCCAGCAGCGAGCCGGGGCCCGGCGCCATCCGCGCGATCGCGAAGTCGTTCACGAATTGCGTGGCGGTCATCCAGTGATGCACGTCGACGACCTGCCGCTGGATGTCGGCGATGATCGCCTGTCCGCCGCCGATCGTCGCGATCGACAGCGGCGCGAACACGCCGAGCAGCGCGGCGTAGCGTTGCGACGCGGTCATCGCGTGTCGCTCCCGGCCGGCGTCGCGGCCGCGCGGCGATATTCGAGCGCGACGCTCAGCGTGCCGCCGACCAGCACGGTCCATACGAGCGGCCAGTGCAGCACGGCCACCGACACGAAGGTGAGCGCCATCACCGCGAACGGCAGCGCGCGGCGCGGCAATCGGCGCACCGCCGTGATCGCCATCGAGATCGACAGCCCGATCGCCGCGGCTGCCGCGCCGGCGAGCGCGACATGCGTGAGCGGAAAGCGCGTGAGGGTGGAGAACGCGATGCCGAACAGCACGATCAGCACGGCGGGCGGCGCGATGATGCCGGTGAAGCCGGCCACGGCGCCGCGCCATCCGGCGAGCCGGTAGCCGATCCAGATCGCGAGGTTCTTCACGTTGACGCCCGGCAGCGCCTGCGACAGCGCGAGGCCGTTGAGGAACGCCTTCTCGTCGAGCCAGCGCCGCTCGTAGACGAAGTCGCGCATCATCCGTCCGCTGAGCCCGCCGCCCGGCGTCCTCGCGCTGTTCATCGCGTTCTCGCAGATCGGCCTGACCAGTTTCGGCGGCGGAGGGCGGGGGCTTCGGGCGGGCGGCACGTGGCGGTTGGGCGGTCCCCATGTTAGCAAGCGGAGCCTGTCAGCACGCTGACACGGGCTCGGGGGCGGTGTGATGGAAGACCGCTGCTGAGTCGGCGGGCGTATTCCGGGACGTCCGACACATCCCGCGCCCTGCGCACCCCGCGCGGGTGCGCCCCGCCGCCGCTACGCGCGCACGACCGTCACCCCCGCCGCCTCGATCGGCTTCGTGAGCGCGGCGTCGGTTTCCTTTTCGACCACCACGGTGTGCGCCAGTGTGAGCTCGCCGATCACGAACTGCGACGCCGCGCGCAGCTTCGACTGCGACGCGAGCACGACCGTCTCGGCCGCGCGTTCGGCGAGCGCGCGCTTGATCGCCGCTTCCTCGAAATCGCCGGTGCTGAGCCCCGCGACCGGATGCACGCCCGTGACGCCCATGAAGTACAGGTCCGCATGGATGCGCGCGATGCCTTCCATCGCCGCCGCGCCGACGGCCACGATCGAATGCTTGTAGAGCCGCCCGCCGATCAGGATTACGTCGATCGACGGATGCGCGGCGAGCGCCACCGCGACACTCGGGCTGTGCGTGACGATCGTCGCGCGCAGGTCGGCCGGCAACTGGCTGACGAGCAGCGCCGAGGTCGTGCCGCCGTCGACGATCGCCACCTGTCCGGGCGCGATCATCTCCGCGGCCCGCCGCGCGATGCGCCGCTTCTCCGCCGTTTCGAGCGTCTCGCGCTGTGCGAACGGCGCAACGGCGGGCGATGCCGGCAGCGCACCGCCATGCACGCGTTGCAGCAGGCCTTCGGCCGCAAGCTCGCGCAAGTCGCGGCGGACGGTATCTTCGGACACGCCGAATTGCGCGCTCAGTTCGACCGCCAGCACCTGGCCGTCACGCGCGAGTGCATCGAGGATCGCTTTCTTGCGTTGAGTCGTCAGCATCGTGTTTGCACGAATTTTCTTGAAGGTGCACGAATATGCACGTTACCATGGGCGCCGTCTTTTGTCGAACCGGAGGCTGGGATGGCTGCAACGCGGGACCGTGTCCGCATCGTCGATACGACGGTGCTGTCCGATGACTGGTATGTGCTGAAGAAGGTGACGTTCGATTTCCTGCGCCGCGACGGAACGTGGCAGCGCCTGAGCCGCGAGACCTACGATCGCGGCAATGGCGCGACCATCCTGCTGCGCAACGCGGGGACGGGCGACGTGCTGCTGACGCGGCAGTTCCGGATGCCGGCATTCGTCGGCGGGCACGACGGGATGCTGCTCGAGGCCGCTGCCGGCCTGCTCGACGACGCGACGCCCGAAGCCCGCATCCGCGCGGAGGCCGAGGAGGAGACCGGCTATCGCGTGCGCGGCGTGCGCAAGGTGTTCGAAGCATTCATGAGCCCGGGCTCGGTGACGGAGAAGCTGCATTTCTTCGTCGGCGAATACGATGCGTCGCTGCGCACCGGCGACGGCGGCGGCGTCGCGGAAGAGGGCGAGGATCTCGAGGTCGTCGAGATGCCGCTGCAGGCGGCGCTGGACGCAATCGAGCGCGGCGAGATCGTCGATGCGAAGACGATCATGCTGCTCCAGTACGTCGCGCTGCGGGAAACCGCCGGCGCGCGCACGGCATGACGCCGCTGCTCGTGCTGGTCGCCGGCCCCTATCGCAGCGGCACGGACGGCGACCCCGCGCGCATCGCCGCGAACCTGCACCGCCTGGAGGAGGCGGCGCTTGCCGTGTATCGCCGCGGACACGTGCCGATGATCGGTGAATGGGTGTCGCTGCCGCTCGCCGTTGCGGCCGGGTCGCGACAGGTCGGCGACGCGATCAGCGAGACGTTCCTGTATCCGGCCGCGCACCGGTTGCTGCGCCGCTGCGATGCCGTGCTGCGCATCGACGGTGCGTCGCGCGGGGCGGACATGGACGTCGGTCTTGCGCGGCAGCTCGGCAAGCCGGTGTACTTCGCGGTCGACGACATTCCGGTCGCGCAGGACGATTCGGATCGCTGAACAGGCGGGGAGGCGGCCGGCTGTGGCGCCTCCGCCCGCCGCCGGCATCGGCCGGCTGCCTGCATCCGTCGCGGCCGGGAGAGCATCGGGGCACGCCGTTGAATCGCGCATGCCGCGCTGCGCGCGAACCGGCGTATGATCGCGACGCCACTCGAGCACCGACCGACGCCACCTCCGTCCCATCATGCCGCTTTCCGATTCCGCTGCCGCGACCGCTGCTGCTGCCGCCGCGCAACTGCCTGCCGATCTCGTCGCTTCTGCCGTCGCCGCGCTCGCGCGTGCCGACGCCTTGCTCGTGACGGCCGGCGCCGGCATCGGCGTCGACTCCGGGCTGCCTGATTTTCGCGGCACGGACGGCTTCTGGCGCGCCTATCCGGCGCTGCGCCACGAGCGTTTCGAATTTCACGAGATCGCCTCGCCGCACGCGTTCCGGGCACGCGCGCCGCTCGCGTGGGGCTTCTACGGGCACCGACTCGCGCTTTACCGCGCGACGGAGCCGCATGCGGGCTTCGCGATCCTCCGCCGCTGGATCGACGCGATGCCGAACGGCGGCTTCGTGCTGACGAGCAACGTCGACGGCCAGTTCCAGAAAGCCGGCTTCGATCCGGCGCGGATCGTCGAGATTCACGGTTCGATCCACGCGATGCAGTGCCTGCGCCCCTGTTCGGACGACACGTGGGAAGCGGCGGCGTTCGTGCCGGACGTCGACGAAGCCACCTGCCGCCTCGTCGGCGACATGCCGCGCTGTCCGCACTGCGGTGGCCTCGCGCGGCCGAACATCCTGATGTTCGGCGACACCGGCTGGCTCGGGGCGCGCTACGACGCGCAGGAACGGGCGCTGGAAGACTGGCTCGCGCGGGCCGGGCGCGTCGCCGTGGTCGAGATCGGCGCGGGCACCGCGATCCCGACCGTGCGCCTGCTGAGCGAACGGCTCGGCGCCGACGTGATCCGCATCAATGCACGCGAGGCGCATGCGCGCCGTGCGGACGTGATCGGCCTGAAGGGCGGCGCGCTGGCAACGCTGCGCGCGCTCGACGCAGCCTGGCAACGCGCGTGAGCCCGAGGGCGGGCTCACGACCCGAAGGCCCCCGAACGGACCGGCATCCCGCAGGCGGCCGCCGTTGCAGGTGCGCGGCGAATCCGCATACAGTTCAGCGTGTGCCGCCCGCGCACGCGCCAACGGCGTCCGGGAGCGGACCTCGCCCCGGGCAACCGGGGGCCGGCGGCTGACTCGAGCCGCATCTTCGACCGGGAGCGCCCTTGTTCTATTCGATCGTCGCGATCTTCGTCGGCGCCGGGCTCGGCGCGCTGCTGCGCTGGTTCCTGAGTCTCGCGCTCAATGCGTTCTTTCCCGCCGTGCCGCTCGGCACGCTCGCCGCGAACCTGATCGGCGGTTACGTGATCGGCATCGCCGCCGTCGTGTTCACGACCCGCGTCGGGCTGCCGCCCGAGTGGCGGCTGTTCGTGATCACGGGCTTTCTCGGCGGCCTCACGACGTTCTCGACCTATTCGGTTGAAGTGATGACGCATGCGGTGCAGGGCGAATTCGGATGGGCGTTTGCGGTGGCTGCCCTACACTTGACTGGATCGTTCGCGCTGACGGCGCTCGGCATGTGGACCGCGCGCGCGTGGCTCGCGGCGGCCTGAGCGTGCCGCCATCGGAGGGTGCGATGGACAAGATCTTCCTGCGCTTCTATGTGCACGAGAAGCACCGGCTGCACTGGAAGCCGCTGTGGGAATGGCTGCTGGAGGAGGCGAACCGGATGGGTGTCGCGGGCGGTTCCGCGTTTCGCGCGATGGCCGGGTTCGGCCAGCATCGCGTGCTGCACGAGGACCGCTTCTTCGAACTGCAGGGGTCGCTCGCGATCGAGATCGAATTCATCGTCACCGAGGACGAGGCGCAGCGCTTGCTCGACCGGCTGTCGCACGAGAAGGTGCGCGTGTGCTACGCGATGATGCCGGCGCGCTTCGGCGTGATCGACACGCTTGGCGCACCGCCGGCGCAGGGGCCGGCGGCGTAGGGTGCGGCGTGAGCGTCAGATGCCGAACATCGTCAGCGACACGGCGGCGCGCGTGACGATCATCAGCAGCACCTGCACGATCACGAACAGCAGGATCGGCGACAGGTCGATGCCGCCGAGGTTCGGGATGATGCGGCGCAGCGGGTTCAGGAACGGCGCGGTGAGCTGGTAGAGGATCGGCATCGCCGGCGAGCGCGGGTTGAGCCACGACAGCAGCGCCATCAGGATCGTCATCCAGATCACGAGATTGAGCGCCCACTTCACGACGGTGAGTAGCGCGACCACGACGAGCGTCGCGATCACCGAGGCCGGATCGAAGCCGGCCATCACGACCATCAGCACGACGTAGACGAGGGCGGTGAGCAGTGCGGCGACGACGCTGGCCCAGTCGATGCCGCGCACGCCCGCGATCACGCGGCGCAGCGGCAGCACGAGCCAGTTGGTTGCCTGCAGCACGGCCTGCGTGACGGGGTTGTACGGTGGCACGCGGACGGCCTGCATCCAGACGCGCAGGATCAGCGCGGCGCCGAACAGCGTGAAGACGGTATTGAGCAGAAAACGGGCGATCTCGCCGAACATCGTTGGCATCCTTTTTAGTCAGTAGCGTGCGGCCGCCAACGCCGGATGGCGGCGCATCGGCCGACACATTATCACGCCTCGTCGCGCGGCGGGGAGGGGGGCGCGGCGGTGCGCGCGAGCGACGTTTCGACGGCGTCGGCGAGCGCCGGCAGCGACGCCGGCGGCGTGGCGCGCTGCGCCGCGAGCGCGATCGCGCGGCGGGTCAGCAGCGCGTAGAGCGTCGCGTGATCGCCGCCGCGCGTTTCAAGCAATGCCAACTGGCGTTCGACGATGCCCGTGTCGCCGCGCGACACCGGGCCGGACAGCGCGTTCGCGAGCCCCTTGTCGCGCGCGGTCTCGATCGTGCCGGCCAGCATCGGCAGCAGTGCGCGCAGCGCGGCGTCCTCGTCGAAACCCAGGCCGCGCCACAGCTCGACGGCTTCCGCCAGCCCGCACAGCGCGAAGCTCGCCGCGTAATGCGCGGCCGCGTGATAAAGCATCCGGCCGCCGGCCGGAATCGACAGCGGATGGCAGCCGAGTGCGGCAGCAAGTCGCAGCAGCGTCGCATGCAACGCGCCGTCGGCTTCGATCGTGACCGAGCAGCCGTCGATGCGGGCGAGGTCGGCGTCGGTGCCGCCGAACAGGTAAAGCGGATGGAAGCCGCCGGTGGCCGCGCCTTGCTGCTTGGCCGGATCGAGCAGGGCGACCGCCGACGCGCCGCTGCAGTGAACGACGGCCTGCCGGGCGGCACGCGATGCGTCGAAGTGCAGCGCCGCGGCCGTCGACGCGAGATGGTCGTCGGGCACCGTCAGGAAGATCAGGTCGGCGGCGTCGGCAACCTGCTGCGGGGTGTCGACAGCCTGGCAGCCGTCGATGCGCGCGGCGAGCGCCGCGGCTGACGCGGGCGTGCGGCTCGCGATCGCGACGACCGGAAAGCCGGCGTGCGCGAAGCGCTGCGCGACGCAGCGCGCGAGACGGCCGGCGCCGATGAAGCCGAGGCGGGGTGTGTCGGGAACGGACATGGCGGCGGGTGTAAGCGAAAACGAAGCAACCGCCAGTATCGCAGGAATGACCGCGTGGCCGCGAAACGGCAGTTTCTGCGCGGGCACGTGGCTGGCTTGACGGTCTGCGGCGCTATATCGGCAAGTGTTTCACCGCCCGGCACACGGTCGATTCCAGATCACGGAATCCGACCCCGAAACATATCGCCCCCGTATCCGGCTTGAAATGTCGGCATCTTGTCTCAAATTTGTAATCGTTCATTACGACTGCGTGCCCGCTGCGCGCGCCGTATCCGGTAAGACTGACCGGCCATGATGTTGCGACCTGACTCCTCGGACGGAATCACGCGACCGGCAAGGGGCGCCGCAGGCGCGGCGAGCCACGCCGCACGGCGGCTTCGCACGCGTGCAATTGCAATTTGCAACAAATGCACGACACGCGAGGAGCGGGTTTTCGCTACATTGCTTCCATGCGACGTGCATGCCCGCCGTTGCCGACAGGGGCGCACAAAATACCGCTCCAGCAGGAGAATCGAAGTGAAAAAGCTCATTCCGTTCATCGCCGCCGCCGCGCTGGGCCTGGGTGCCGCAAGCGCTGCGCAGGCTCACGTGTCGATCGGGGTCGGCATCGGTATCCCGGTCGCGCCCGCGTATCCCGTCTATGCACCGCCGCCGCCCGTGTACTACGCGCCGCCGCCTCCTCCCGTCTATTACGCACCGGCGCCGGCCTACTACGCACCGCCGCCCGCGGTGGTCGTCGGCGGCTATGGTGGTTACTACGGCCGCCCGTACTGGCGTCACGGTTACGGCGGCTGGGGCCATCACGGCTGGCGTCGCTGATTCGTGCCGCGCGGCCTGGCCGCGCGTGGCAAAACGGCGCAACGTCCCGCGAGGGGCGCTGCGCCGTTTTTTCTTTGGAGCCCCCGCCGACCCCGGTGGGTAACCCGTGCAGGCCGGCTTCGATTACACCGCGTGCACGATCAGGTCGCGGTACCCGCCGACGATCACGCTGTACGAGAAATACGCGAACAGCAGCGCCGACGCGATGTGACACGCGCGCATCAGCCCGGCGCCCGCGCGCTTGCGGCCGTGGCTTGCGAGCGTGCACATGAAGAGTGTCCACGCGAGGCCGCCGAGGAAAAAGCCCGACAGGAACACCGACGCGGTGGCCGGCGTGGTCGCGCCGGCTTTCGCGATCAGCGCGCCGCCGACCGCCGCGAACCACAGGATCGCGCTCGGCGACGACATCGCGAGCAGCATCCCGCGCAGGAAACTGCGCCGCGCACTGGCGCGCGGCTGCGGCGTGTCCTCGGCATCGTCGCCGGCCGTCCTGGCCGGCGTGAGCGCTTCACGCGCCATCTTCCACGTGAGGAACAGCAGTACGGCGCCACCGCCGATCCACACGATCCAGCGCACCGGCTCGAACTGCAGCAGCACGGCCATCCCGCCAAGCGCGAGCGCCGCATAGACGAGATCGCCGACGCACGAGCCGATACCGAGCCAGAAGCCCGGCCGGAAGCCGTGCGACAGCGTCAGCGACAGCATCGCGACATTGACGAGGCCGATGTCGAGACACAGCGACAGCGACAGAAAGAAGCCGTCGGACAGCATGGAGGCGGGCGGAAAGGTCATCTTCGGGGTTCGTGTCGCGATGGCAGTCCACGGGCCGGCAGGCGCCGGCCTCATGGCGTCAGAGGCCGATCTCCTGCCAGAGCCGGTCGACGCGCGCCTTCACGGCCGCATCCATCTCGATCGGGCGGCCCCATTCTCGGCTGGTCTCGCCGGGCCACTTGTTGGTCGCGTCGAGCCCCATCTTCGAACCGAGGCCGGCCACCGGCGACGCGAAATCGAGATAGTCGATCGGCGTGCTGTCGACCATCACGGTGTCGCGCACGGGGTCGACGCGCGTCGTGATCGCCCAGATCACTTCCTTCCAGTCTCGGATGTTCACGTCCTCGTCGACGACCACGATGAACTTCGTATACATGAACTGCCGCAGGAAGCTCCACACGCCGAACATCACGCGTTTCGCGTGGCCCGCGTAGCTCTTCTTCATCTGGACGATGGCCATCCGGTAGCTGCAGCCTTCGGGCGGCAGGTAGAAGTCGGTGATCTCGGTGAACTGCTTCTGCAGCAGCGGCACGAACACCTCGTTGAGCGCGACGCCGAGCACTGCCGGCTCGTCAGGCGGCTTGCCCGTGTAGGTCGAGTGGTAGATCGCGTCGCGGCGCATCGTGATGCGCTCGACGGTGAACACCGGGAACCACTCCTGCTCGTTGTAATAGCCGGTGTGGTCGCCGTACGGGCCTTCGAGCGCGTGCTCGTACGTGGCGGACGCATTGCCGGCCGGGCGCGGCGGTGCGCCGGCCGGCGCCGGGGCGGGGACGCCTTCCTGCGGATAAATGAAGCCTTCGAGCACGATCTCCGCGCGCGCGGGCACCTGCAGCGTGTCGACGCCGGGCGTCAGGCACTTCGCGAGCTCGGTGCGGCTGCCGCGCAGCAGGCCGGCGAACTGGTACTCGGACAGCGAATCGGGCACCGGCGTCACCGCGCCGAGCGTCGTGGCTGGATCGGCGCCGAGCACGACCGCGACCGGATACGGCTTGCCGGGGTTCTGCAGCGCGAATTCGCGGAAGTCGAGCGCGCCGCCGCGATGCGCGAGCCAGCGCATGATCAGCTTGTTGCGGCCGATCAGCTGCTGACGGTAGATCCCGAGGTTCTGCCGTGACTTGTTCGGCCCGCGCGTGACCGTCAAGCCCCACGTGACGAGCGGCCCCGCGTCGCCGGGCCAGCAGGTCTGGATCGGCAGCCGGTTCAGGTCGACGTCGGCGCCTTCCCAGACGATCTCCTGGCACGGCGGCGACGACACCGATTTCGGCGCCATGTCCCACACGGCCTTCGCGAGCGACAGCAGCTTGCCGGCGTCCTTCAGGCTCTTCGGCGGATCGGGTTCCTTCAATGCGGACAGCAGGCGCCCGAGATCGCGCAGCGAATCGAGCGCGGCGTCATCGCCCGCATCGACGCCCATCCCGAGCGCGACGCGGCGCGGTGTGCCGAACAGGTTGCCGAGCACCGGGAAGTCGTAGCCGGTCGGCGCGTTGAACAGCAGCGCAGGGCCGCCGGCGCGCAGCACGCGGTCGCACAGCTCGGTCATTTCGAGCACGGGCGACACGGGCTGCGTGACGCGCCGCAGCTCGCCGAGTGCCTCGAGGCGCTGGATGAAATCGCGTAAGTCTTTGTATTTCATGAAGATGGTCCGGGCCACCCGCCAGGCGGGCAGCGATGGGTGGGCGCAGCGGCCGGCTGCGACCCCGAATCGACCGACGATTTTACCCGCGCTGCCGCATGCCCGCCCGGCGGAGAAAAAAGTCGACCGCGCGCAAACCCCCTACGGCACGGGGCTTGCGATCTGAAGAGTGTCGGTAAATTACTTTTTGTTATAATTTCAAGGTTTTATAGTGTTGACGATCTATAAAACCCTGCTAGAATCCGCTCACATTGGCTGCAGGGTAAAAGGCTTCGAGCCGCCAATCACCGATCTTTGACGCAGCGCGTCACCGTCCGCCGAATCCTGCACGGCGTATCCGACGGCCTTAGTCGTAGTCTCAGCCAGCGCCACCAGACGCTGGTTTTTTGCGTGGGTGCCACCGCGTATGCCCGCCTCGCCCAATGTGCGAAGGTGCCGGCCTTCTTACACCGTGGCCTCGAACGGTACTTATACCGTTTCCCCGATGCTTGCACGCCCCAACCAAAGCGTGCGGCGTCGTGATTCCGCGGCGCGTTACCTGTCTCGCCATCGAGCTGAGCGAGCCGCACGAGTCATGTTCATGGGAGATGATCTGAATGAACGCTTGGTTATCGTGGCGTCCTAGTGAGCAGCATGCGCAATTCGTGCGCAGCATGCTGCGTCGCGGGACGCGTGTCAGTCACCACCTATTCAGCGTTGTCGGCTGTCTGGCCGTCGCAGTTGCGCTTGCACTGTGGCTGCTGCCAACCGTCCGCGGCACGCTCGCCGCGAAGCTGATGCCGGTCGTATCCGCGGCCGTGCAAGCCGGCCCGGCCCGTCTGCTGACCGGCCATCCGCTGCCGAACTTCGCACCCGCTGGCGCGCAGCCGCAGCAGGAAGACAACAGCCCCGAAACGGACGCGCTTGCGGTCGGCCTCGACGTCGCACCGGAAGCCGCTGCCGCGCAGGGCGATGCGACCGATCCGGCCCGCAACGGCCCGTCGCCCGTCGCGCTGGCGAAGCTGATCCCGACCCAGCGCGTGGCGGCCGATGCGCGTGACGACCGTGCGCTCGCATCGAATCGCGAACAGGCGCTCGTCGCGACCTACCTGTCGCGCCGTTACCGCGTCGCACAGGAGCCGCTCGGCCAGCTCGTCAAGGCCGCGTTCCAGACCGGCCGTGACGTCGGCCTCGATCCGCTGCTGCTGCTGTCCGTGATGGCGATCGAGTCGGGCTTCAACCCGTATGCCGAAAGCGGTGTCGGTGCGAAGGGCCTGATGCAGGTCATGTCGAAGGTCCATTCCGACAAGTTCGAGTATTTCGGCGGCACCGATACCGCACTGCAGCCGCTCGCGAACCTCCAGGTCGGCGCACTCGTGCTGAAGGACTGCATCGCACGCGGCGGCTCGCTCGCGAACGGCCTGCGCCTGTACAACGGCTCGACGAACCCCGACGACAACGGCTACGGCTCCAAGGTGATGGCCGAGCGCGGTCGCCTGCGTGACGTCGCGCGTGGTCGTAGCGTACCGGTCAATGCGCCGCAGGCGCCGGCGAAGCCGATCGTCACGGCCGCCGCCGTGACGGCGGCCGCAGGCGGCGCGAAGCGCGTGCATGCGACGCTCGAAACGTCGGCGAAGTCGACGGCATCGAAGGAAGCCCCGTCGCAGGACGACGCGAGCGTCGATACCGCGAAGCAATCGCACGTCGATCGTTCGGAGCTTGGTGCGTAACTTGTGCACGGCTCCAGCCGGCAGGACATGAAAAAGGCACCCGGATCGGGTGCCTTTTTGCTTTTGGGGTGTGCGGAATGGCCGCCGCACCGGCCGCGTGTCAGTGCTGCCCGAACAGCGTCGCGAGCCGGTCGACGGCTTCCTCGAGCCGCGAGTAGGCGGTCGCATAGGACAGGCGGATATAGTCACGCGGCGCATGGACACCGAAGTCCATGCCGGGCACCAGCACGACGCCCGCGTCGTGCAGCATCGCCGTCGTGAGCGCGGCGCTGTCGCCGGCCGCAGGGTGGGCGACGCCGCCGCAGTGCGCATATACGTAGAACGCGCCGTCCGGCATCACGGGCACCGTGAAGCCGAGCCGTTCGAGCGCCGGTGCGATGAAATCGCGACGGCGCTTGAATTCGAGCCGGCGCGCTTCGTAGATATCGAGCGCGGCCGGCTCGAAGCACGCGAGCGCCGCGTGCTGCGCGAGCGCTGACGGGCAGATGAACAGGTTCTGCGCCAGCTTCTCGAACGTGCCGACCAGCGCGGGCGGCACGACCAGCCAGCCGAGCCGCCAGCCCGTCATGCTGAAATACTTGGAGAAGCTGTTCACGGTGACGACGTCGTCGCCGAACGACAGCGCCGACACGGGCGCCGCGTCGTAGCTGAGCCCCTGGTAGATCTCGTCGACGATCGTGAAGCCGCCGCGTGCGCGCACGGCTTCGACGATCCGTTTCAGCTCGTCCGGCTCGAGCGATGTGCCGGTCGGGTTCGACGGCGACGCGAGCAGCACGCCGCGCGTGCGGTCGCCCCAGCGTGTACGGACGTCATCCTCGGTGAGCTGGAAGCGCGCATCCGGCCCGCTCGGCACGAGCACCGCGCGGCCTTCGGCCGCCGCGATGAAGTGCCGGTTGCACGGATACGACGGGTCGGGCATCAGCACCTCGTCGTCGCGCCCGACGAGCGCGAGGCACGCGAGCAGCAGCGCGGCCGACGCGCCGGCCGTCACGACGATCCGTTCGGGGCTGATCGTGAGGCCGTAGGCGCGTGCGTAGTGCGCGGCGATCGCCTCGCGCAGCGGTGCGATGCCGAGCGCGCTCGTATATTGGGTGACGCCACGGCGCAGCGCGGCCGCGGCCGCTTCGACGACCGGCTCCGGCGCAGTGAAATCCGGCTCGCCGATGCCCATGTGGATAACATCGCGCCCCGAGGACTCGAGACGCTGTGCCTCCTTCATCAGTTCCATCACGTAGAAGGGCTGGATCGCGTCGACGCGTGCGGCGAGTCTGACGAGCGAATCGGTGGCGGTATTCATCGGGCGGGCAGGGCGAGGGAGTCGGGCAAAAGAAAAAACGGGCGCATGCGCGCCCGTTCCGGACCAACGGGTTCAGCCGTTGCGGCGCGCCTGCGTTTCGGCGGGGCGCAGCTTCGCGGCGAGCTTGTCGAGCACGCCGTTCACGTACTTGTAGCCGTCGGAGCCGCCGAACGTCTTCGCGAGTTCGACAGCTTCGTTGATGATCACGCGGTACGGCGTTTCGACGTGGTGCGTGAGCTCGAACGTGGCGATCAGCAGCACGGCGCGTTCGACTGGTGACAACTGGTCGATCGGGCGGTCGAGCGACGGCGTCAGCGCTTCGACGAGCGTGGCGTGCTCGCGGATCACGCCGTGCAGGATCGCGTCGAGCAGCTCCTTGTCGGCCTTGTCGTACCCGAGCGCGCCGCGCAGTTGCGCGTCGATCTCACCGGAGGACGCGTTCGACAGCAGCCACTGGTACAGCCCCTGCGTCGCCAGCTCGCGCGATTGTCGGCGGGCGCTCTTCTTCATGCACGCTCCTCTTCGTCGTCTTCTTCCTCTTCGTCCTCGTCGTCATCGCCGAGCTGGTCGAGGGCCATCGTCAGGTTGGCCATCTCGACGGCGACGCGTGCGGCGTCACGACCTTTTTCGGTCATGCGCGCGACGGCCTGTTCGTCGTTTTCGGTCGTCAGGACCGCGTTCGCGATCGGCAGGTTGAAGTCGAGGCCGATGCGGGTGATGCCCGCGCCGCTCTCGTTCGACACGAGTTCGAAATGGTAGGTCTCGCCGCGGATCACCGCGCCGAGCGCGATCAGCGCGTCGAACTGGCCGCTTTCCGCGAGCTTCTGCAGTGCGAGCGGGATTTCCAGCGCGCCGGGCACCGACACGAGCAGCACGTCTTCACCGGTGACGCCGAGGCGTTCCAGTTCCTCGACGCACGCGTCGGCGAGGCCGTTGCACACGGGTTCGTTGAAGCGCGATTGCACGATGCCGATACGCAGGCCGTCGCCTTCGAGATTCGGTTGGTATTGTCCGATTTCCATGATCTGGTCCGTGGTGTGGATGAACGGTTATAGGGCGAAAGCGCCGTGGCGGGTTACGCGTGGGACGCCGGGCAGGACGTGGCTTCGCCGCCGGGCATCGGGATGAAGCCCGTGACTTCGAGGCCGTAGCCGGACATGCTGCCCAGCTTGCGCGGATTCGACAGCACCTGCATCTTGCCGACGCCGACATCGCGCAGGATCTGCGCGCCGATGCCGAACGTCTTGAAATCGACCGGCCGGCGCTTGAGCGCAGCGGCCCTTTCTTCCTCGTCGAACGCCTTGAAGACGTCGATGAGGTGTTCCTTCGTATCGCCGCAGTTGAGCAGCACGATCACGCCGAGGTCGCGCTCCGCGATCTCGCGCATCGCGGCGTCGAGCGTCCACGAGTGCGTCGACACGCCCGTCTCGAGCAGGTCGAGCACCGACAGCGGCTCGTGCACGCGTACCGGCGTATCGACGTCCGGCGACGGCGTGCCGCGCACCAGCGCGATGTGCGGCGAGCCGCTCGGCTGGTCGCGGTACAGCACCGCGCGGAACGTGCCGTGCGCAGTCTGCATCGTGCGCTCGGCGATCCGCTCGATGATCGATTCGGTGCGGCTGCGGTACTGGATCAGGTCGGCGATCGTGCCGATCTTCAGGTTGTGTTCCTGCGCGAACTCGATCAGGTCTGGCAGGCGCGCCATCGTGCCGTCGTCCTTGATGATCTCGCAGATCACCGCCGCCGGCGTGAGGCCCGCCAGCGCGGTGAAGTCGCAACCGGCCTCGGTGTGGCCCGCGCGCACGAGCACGCCGCCCGGCTGCGCCATGATCGGGAACACGTGGCCCGGCTGCACGATGTGCTCGGGGCGCACGTCGTGCGCGACCGCCGTGGCGATCGTGTGCGCACGGTCGGCGGCTGAGATGCCGGTCGTCACGCCTTCGGCCGCTTCGATGCTGACCGTGAAGGCGGTGCCGTACTGCGTGCCGTTGCGGTAGGTCATCAGCGGCAGGTGCAACTGCTTGCAGCGTTCCTGCGTCAACGTCAGACAAACCAGGCCGCGGCCGTACTTGGCCATGAAGTTGATCGCTTCCGGCGTGACGAATTCGGCGGCGATCACGAGGTCGCCCTCGTTTTCGCGGTCTTCTTCGTCGACCAGGATCACCATCCGGCCGGCTTTCAGCTCGGCGATGATGTCGAGCGTGGAGGCGAGCGTCATAAGGGGGCGTGAAAGAGGAAAGTGCGTATTTTACGCCAGCCGGACGACGTTTCGGCTGGCGTGGACCGCGCTCGACCGGCGAGCACTCCGGAAAGCGCCGCGGCCGGCCTGCGCGGCAGGCCTGGCGTGGCCGCCGCGCATTGGCTGCATGCGCGTGCGGACGGTGGCGGCCCGGGCTTTGCCCGGCCGCGCGTCAGGCGTGCTGGTCGCGCCCGCCCAGGTAGTCGAGCTTGCCGAGCTCGACGCCGCTGTGGCGCAGGATGTCGTACGCGGTCGTCACGTGGAAGAAGAAATTGGGCAGCACGAAGTTCAGCAGGTACGACTGGCCGGTGAACTCGATCGGGCCCACGCGCATCTTCAGCACGATCTGGCGCGTTTCGCTGCCGTCGATCTGCGCGGCGTCGAAGCTTTTCAGGTAGTCGATCGTCTTCTGGATGCGGGCGTGCAGTTCGTCGAAGGTCTGCTCGACGTCCGGGTAGCTGGGGATCTCGGCATCGGCGAGGCGCGCGGCGCAGCCCTTGGCCGTGTCGGTCGCGATATAGACCTGGCGGACGAGCGGAAGCATGTCCGGGTAAAGGCGGGCGCCGATGAGCACCGACGGATCGATCTGCTTTTCGGCTGCATGCGCCTGCGCCTTGCCGAGAATGTGCTGAAGATTGGTCAGGCCACGGATCAGGACAGGCACCGAGGCCTGATACATCGAAATGGACATGGGGACGACTCCTTGAGGAAGAGGGTGACCAATACGCGGCCGCGCCGTGCGTTGCGGCGCTGGAACCGCTGTCGACGCATCTTAGCGCGGCGGCATGACCCGTGCGCGTCGTTGGCCATTCGGCCAGCTGTCGGCGCGGGCCGGCGAGCGTCGAGCGCAGGCATCGTGGCTTCGGCCGGCGACGCGCGGCACGAAATGGGGCGGGAGATCAGCTAGATCGAGAATGCGCAGCCGCCCGCGCGATTGTCGACCGTGTTGACGGCCACGCTCACGCCGTTGACCGTGATCGACCCCGTTCAGTGCGGGGTGTCGGGCGGTGCGAAGCGCGCGAGGATCCGCAGGTCGTCGCCGACCCGCTCGAATCCGTGGAACGACAGCCGCGTACGCGCGTCGAGGTTCGCCGGCGCGGCGAGATCGAACATGCCGGCCGCATCGGCGCCCAGCAGGCTCGGCGCGAGGTAGACGAGCAATTCGTCGACGCACTGCTCGCGCAGCAACGAGCCGTTCAGCTTGTGGCCGGCCTCGACGTGCAGCTCGTTGACGCCGCGCGCGCCGAGCGCCGCCAGCATCGCGGGCAGGTCGACCTTGCCGTGCGGATTCGCGATCGGCACGATTTCCGCGCCACGGGACTTCAGCACGTTCGCGCGCACTTCGCCGGCGGCGTCGAGCCGGCCGCAGAAGATCAGCAGCGGCGCGCCTTCGAGCAGCCGCGCGTCGAGCGGCAGGTCGAGGCGGCTGTCCACCAGGATGCGCTGCGGCTGGCGGGGCGTGTCGATGCCGCGCACGGTCAGCAGCGGGTTGTCTTCACGCACGGTACCGATGCCGGTGAGGATCGCGCAGGCGCGCGCACGCCATGCATGCCCGTCGAGGCGCGCGGCCTCGCCGGTGATCCACTGGCTTTCGCCGGACGGCAGCGCGGTGCGGCCGTCGAGCGACGCGGCGGTCTTCATCCGCACCCACGGGCGGCCGCGCGTCATCCGCGACACGAAGCCGACGTTCAGCTCACCCGCTTCGTGCGCGAGCAGCCCGCAGCGCACGTCGATACCCGCGTCGCGCAGCATGCCGAGGCCGCGCCCCGACACCTGCGGGTTCGGGTCTTCCATCGCGGCGACGACCTTCGCGACGCGCGCTTCAATCAGCGCGTTCGCGCACGGCGGCGTGCGGCCGAAGTGGCTGCACGGTTCGAGCGTCACGTAGACGGTCGAGCCGGCGACGTCGTAGCCGCGCGCACGCGCGTCCTTCAGCGCCTGCACTTCCGCGTGATCCTGGCCGGCCGGCTGCGTGAAGCCTTCGCCGATCACGTCGCCGTCCTTGACGATCACGCAGCCGACACGCGGGTTCGGCGCCGTCGTATACATGCCGCGCGCGGCGAGCGCGAGCGCGCGCTGCATGTGGGCGAAATCGATATCCGAGAACATGCGCGCGGCCCCGGGTCAGGCAGCGAGTGCCGCGAATGCGCGGCGCGCGGCCGCGAGCGTCGCGTCGATCACCGCGTCGTCGTGCGTGCTCGACACGAAGCCGGCCTCGTACGCGGACGGCGCGAAGTACACGCCTTCGTCGAGCATCAGGTGGAAGAAGCGGTTGAAGCGCTCGGTATCGCTCTTCGTCACTTCGGCGAAGCTGGTCGGCACGCGCTCGGCGAAGTAGAGGCCGAACATCGCGCCGATCGAGTCGGCCGCGAACGGCACGCCGGCCGCACGCGCTTCGGCCGCGAGGCCGTCGGCGAGACGCTTCGTCCGTGCGGTGAGCGCGTCGTAGAAGCCGGGCGCCTGGATCAGTTGCAGCGTCTTCAGGCCAGCCGCGACCGCGATCGGGTTGCCCGACAGCGTGCCGGCCTGGTAGACGCCGCCCAGCGGCGCGAGGTGGGCCATGATGTCGCGGCGGCCGCCGAACGCGGCAGCCGGCATCCCGCCGCCGATCACCTTGCCGAGGCAGGTGAGGTCGGCCGTGATCCCGTAGTAAGCCTGCGCGCCGCCGAGCGCGACGCGGAACCCGCACATCACTTCGTCGAAGATCAGCACGGCGCCGTGCTTCGTGCACAGCGCGCGCAGCGCGTTCAGGAATTCGGGCGTGCCGCGCACGAGGTTCATGTTGCCTGCGACCGGTTCGACGATCACGGCGGCGATCTCGTCGCCGAACGCGCCGAACGCCTCTTCGAGCGCGGCGACGTTGTTGTATTCGAGGACGGTCGTGTGCTTCGCGATGTCGGCGGGCACGCCGGCCGACGTCGGGTTGCCGAACGTCAGCAGGCCGGAGCCGGCCTTCACGAGCAGGCTGTCCGCGTGGCCGTGGTAGCAGCCCTCGAACTTGACGATGCGGCTGCGGCCCGTGAAGCCGCGCGCGAGACGCAGCGCGCTCATCGTGGCCTCGGTGCCGCTCGACACCATCCGCACCTGCTCGATCGACGGCACGAGCTTGCAGATTTCCTCGGCGATCTCGATCTCGGCTTCGGTCGGCGCGCCGAACGAGAAGCCGTCGGCGAGCACGTTCTGCACGGCCGACAGCACTTCCGGATGGACGTGGCCGACGATCATCGGGCCCCACGAGCCGATGTAGTCGATGTACTGCTTGCCGTCGGCATCCCAGAAGTACGGGCCTTGCGCGCGCGCGACGAAGCGCGGCGTGCCGCCGACCGAACGGAATGCGCGCACCGGCGAGTTGACGCCGCCGGGAATGGTCTTCTGGGCGCGTTCGAAGAGGATCTGATTGTTGGACATGGACGAAACCTGCGAGAGAAGGGCGCGGGGGCCTGTGCACGGGCCGCGGCGCCTGGGCGGAACGATCGTCCGATTGTACCGGAGACGCGCGCGGCGGGCCCGCGGCGCGGTCTGCGGCGTATCGGCGCGCGACGGATCGCGCGGGCCGGGAAGGAAGAGGGGGATTCGGCCCCGTTATCGATCCGGCAACGGCGGCGGCTTGCGCTTGCCGGTCAGCTCGGCCCAGCGCTTCTCGAGCGGGCCTTCGACCATCGGCTTGATCACCGTGCCGGAGCTCTGCGCATCCCAGGTCTGCACCGAATACGGATGGACGCGCAGCGCGTCGCGCGCGATCACGACGTCCTGGTGCGCGTCGACCAGCCGGTCGTACACGAAGTCGATGCACAGCCGGTAGCCGCGCTTCGTCGACGGATCGGGCACCTCGTACGGCGCGCGCGTCACGTAGCCGGAGCCGAACACGCCCTTGGGCTCCTTCGCGACGCGATGCAGGAACACGCGGTCGCCCGGGAGGATGCCGCGCGCGAAGCCGCAGCCCCACACGTCATGCACGGCTTCGCCGGCCTTCACGCGTGCGGCGACGTCGGGCAGTTCGGGCCATGGCCATTTCTTGGGGCTCCAGATCAACAGGAAGGCGGTCATCGGTTCGATCGTGCGCTGTATTGGTCAGACAAGAAGGGAGTGAGGCGCTGCAAGCTTAATCGAATCCACGCTCTCGATCCCGCGTGGCGGGTGCCGCGCAGTGACTTTCGGGCCTGCTGCGCACTCACGCCGCCAGCAAGCAAAAAAGTTGCGCGTACAATCATGGGCCTGGGCGCGCCGTTCGCGGCGCGGCCGGCCGTCTTCACCGCCACGCGTGCCCCGATGCGCGCGGGCTCCATTCCGGATACCCATGTCTCACGTCATCCGACGCCGGCCCGATGCCCGGCTGATCCTGTTGCTCGGCGCGCTCGCCGCCTGCGGGCCGATCGCTACCGACATGTATCTGCCGAGCCTGCCGTCGATTGCCGACGGCTTCTCAGTCAGCCCCGGCGCCGCGCAGCGCACGCTCACGAGCTTCATGGCCGGCTTCTCGGTCGGCATGCTGCTGTACGGCCCGCTGTCCGACACGTGGGGCCGACGCCCCGTGCTGCTCGGCGGCATCGCGCTGTTCACGCTCGCGAGCATCGGCTGCTTCGTGTCGACGTCGATCGACATGCTGATCCTCGTGCGCTTCCTGCAGGCGCTCGGCGCCGGCGCGGCGTCGGTGCTGTCGCGTGCGATCGCGCGTGACGCACACGAGCCGACCGACGCGGCGAAGGTGCTGTCGATGGTGGCGATCGTCACCGCGGTCGGGCCGCTGCTCGCGCCGCTGATCGGCGGTCAGATCCTGCGCTTCTCCGGTTGGCGCGGCGTGTTCGTCGTCCTGGCCGCATTCGGCGCGGTGTGCGCGGTGACCGCGTACCTGCGCGTGCCCGAAACCTGGCCGAAGGAACGACGCAAGAGCGCGGCGGTGCTCGCGTCGTTCGCGTCATACGGGCGCATCCTGTCCGATCCCGTCGCCTGGGGGCACATGCTGTGCGGCGGGATGGCGTTCGCGTCGATGTTCTCGTACATCACCGCCACGCCGTTCGTGTACATCGAGTATTTCCACGTGTCGCCGCAACACTACGGGCTGCTGTTCGGCCTGAACGTCGTCGGCATCATGATCGGCAACTTCGCGAACACGCGGCTCGTCGGTCGCCTCGGTTCGCTGCGCATCATCGCGGCCGCGTCGCTCGTGAGCTGCATCGCGTCGCTCGCGGTCGCGCTCGTCGCGCTGACCGGGTGGGGCGGGCTGTGGTCGATCGTCGTGTGCCTGTTCTTCGTCGTCGGCGTGGTCGGGATACTGTCGGCGAACTGCACGACCGACCTCATGCATCGCTATCCGCACAACGCGGGCGCGTCGGCGGCCGTGTTCGGCGCGATGCAGCTGGCGCTCGGCGCGCTCGCGAGCGTCGCGATCGGCGCACTCGCGGACGGCACGCCATTCGCGATGGGCGTGACGATCGGTGTTTCGGGCGTGCTGTGTCTCGCCGGACGCTACCTCGTGCTGCGCTGGCATGGTCGGCCCGTGAAAGCGGGCGCTTGAGCCGCGTGGCCAGCCGGGCCGCACAATGAAAAACGCCACCGTGCGCGCTGCGCCGGTGGCGTTCTCGTTTGGAACGCGGCAAGCGGCTGCCGCCGCGCCGCGTCAATCCCGCGCGACGTCCTTCGCCGCCGGCGACGCGCCGTGGCTCAGCCAGTCGAGCACGTCGGCCGTCTCGTCGTCGCTCGCGCGTGCCCTCGCCTGCGCGACGGCCTCGGGCAGTTCGCCGTTGGTCGACGCACGGCGGATCGCGACGCCGACCGCGAGGATGTCGATCATCAGCAGATGCAGCACCCGTGAGATCATCGATAGCTGCGACTCGCGCATCTCGATGTGATCGGTCTCGAGCGCGACGGTCGCGCGCTTCGCGAGCGGCGTGTTGCTCGACGTGATCGCGATCACCTTCGCGCCGGCCTGCATCGCGACGTCGAGCACGCGCAGCAGTTCGGGCGCGCGTCCCGACTTCGACACCGCGACGATCACGTCGCCCTTGCCGAGCAGCGCGGCAGATGCGGCCTGCATGTACAGGTCGCCGTACGCGATCGTCGGGATCCCGAAGCGGAAGAACTTGTAGTGCGCGTCCTGCGCGACGATGTTCGAGTTGCCGAGCCCGTAGAACTCGATGCGCCGCGCGCCGTTCAGGATCTCGATCGCGTTCTCGACGTGCTCGAAATTCAGGTGCTCGCGCAGCTGCAGGATCGCGGACACCGTGTTGTCGAGCACCTTCGCGCCGAAGTCGGTGGCCGTGTCGCCGAGATGCACCTGGCTGTGGCTCATCGGGATCGTGCCGGTGAGGCCGGTGGCGAGCTTCAGCTTGAAGTCGGACAGCCCCTGGCAGCCGAGCGAGCGGCAGAAGCGGATCACCGTCGGCTGGCTCACGTCGGCCTTGCGCGCGATGTCGACGATCGGATCGTTGATGATCGAGCGCGGATGGTTCAGCGCGAGATCGGCGACGCGGCGCTCGGCCGGCGTCAGCGCGTCACGCATCTGGCGGATCCGTTCGAACACGGCCGACGACGCACCGCCCGAACGATTCGACAACTGCTCCGCGAGGATCGCCGATACGCCGAGGAACGCCGGGTATTCGGCGGTGATCAGGTAGGTCGGGATGTTCTCGAGGTAGTGCGTGAAGCGGCCCTTCGCCTCGAAGCGCGCGCGGAACGACGAGCGCGTGAACAGCTCGCCCAGCTTCAGTGCGACGCCGCCGCCGATGTACACGCCGCCGAGCGCGCCGAGCGTCAGCGCGACGCTGCCCGCGAACGCGCCGAGAATCCCGCAGAAGCATTCGACCGTCTCGAGCGCGAGTGCGTCGCCCGCATGCGCGCGCTCGACGATTTCGACCGTGTCGACGGACGCGGCCACCCGCTTCTTGTCGCGCGCGGCGAGCGCACGATAGATGATCTCCATGCCGGGGCCGGCGCACACGCGTTCGAACGACACGTGCGGAAACTTCTTGCGCGCGTATTGCAGCACGAGATCCTCGCGCTCGTCCTGCGGCGCGAACGATGCGTGGCCGCCTTCGCTGCCGAGCGCGATCCAGCGGTCGTCGGCCGGAATCAGGCCCGACACGCCGAGCCCGGTACCGGGCCCGAGCAGCCCGATCACGCTGTTCTGGCGGCGCGCGCCGCCGCCGACCTGCACGCGCTGCGCATCGGTCAGGCCCGGCAGCGCCATCGCGAGCGCGGTGAAATCGTTGACGACGAGCAGCGTGTCGAAGCCGAGCGCGCGGCGCGTCGCCTCGATCGAGAAGCTCCAGTCGTGGTTGGTCATCGTGACCTGGTCGCCGTCGACCGGGTTCGCGATCGCGATCGCCGCGTGGTTCACGCGGCTGATCTTCACATCCTTCAGATACTTGCGGATCGCGTCGGTGATCGTCGGATAGTCGGCGCCGGGATACACGCGAATCTGCGTGATCTCGCCCGGGCCGGTTTCCAGCGCGAAGCGCGCGTTGGTGCCGCCGACGTCCGCGAGCAGGCGCGGGCCGTCGGCATGCTGGCCTGCGACGGCCGCCTTACTTTGCGCACCAGTAGACATCGAGCTGGGTCCCCTTGTCGTTGGCCAGTTGGGAAATCGCGTTCTTCTGCAGCGATGCGGCTGCGGCGTCGAGCACCGCGCGTTTGCGTTCGCCCGCGATCAGCAGGAACAGCCGGTCGACGCGCTTGAGCGCATCGAGCGAGAAGCTCACGCGCGCATGCGGCGCGGCGCCGGGATGGACGGCGACGAAACGCTCGGGCGTCGTGATCGCGTGGTCCCATTCGGGCGCATCGGCGAAGATCGATGCGGTATGGCCGTCCTCGCCCATGCCGAGCACCGCGACGGTCGGCACGCGGTAGTCGGCGTTCGCGTTGAGCGCGGCGACGTGCGCGTCGAGCGCGGCGCGCGTGTCGACGAGCGGCAGGAAGCGGGCAGGGGCGGCTGCGTGCTGCAGCAGCGTGTCGCGCACGAGGTGCGCGTTGCTGGCTGCATCGTCCTCCGGCACCCAGCGGTCGTCGACCAGCGTCACGTCGACGCCGGCCCAGTCGAGCGCCGCGTGCGACAGCGTTTGCAGGAACGGGCGCGGGCTCGTGCCGCCGGACACCGCGAGCGTCGGGCGCGCGGGACCGGCGAGCGCGGCGCGCAGCGCATCGCCGACGGCGCGCGCGAGCGCTTCGCTTTGCGCTTCCTGGGTGTCGAAAGCGTGAATCTCGATCACATCTCCTCCGGACTGCTTTGTCTGTTCAAATCGTACGAATCGTGGAGCACGTTGCCGCGTACGCTGGCGTGCGCGGCAACGGTTTGCATCAGTTCTCTTCTTCGAGCCAGCAGGTGTCGTGCTGCGCGAGCATCGCGCTCGCCGCGGCCGGCCCCCACGTGCCTGCCGCATACGGCTTCGGCGGCTTCAGCGTGCGCGCCCATTCGTTCAGGATAGGCTCGACCCAGCGCCATGCGGCTTCCTGTTCGTCGCGGCGCACGAAGAGGGCGAGACGGCCGTTGATCACGTCGAGCAGCAGGCGCTGGTACGCCTCCATCTGCCCTTCCTTGAAGAACTGGTCGAACGCGAGGTCGAGGTGCACGCTCGCGAGGTTCATCCCTTCGCCCGGCTGCTTCGCGAGGCAGTACAGGCGGATCGTCTCGTTCGGCTGCAGCCGGATCACGAGGCGGTTCGAGCCGGGACGCAGCGCGGTGGGCCCGAGCGCCGAATGCGGCACCGGGCGGAAATTGACGACGATCTCCGCGACGCGATCGGCAAGACGCTTGCCGGTGCGCAGGAAGAACGGCACGCCGGCCCAGCGCCAATTCTCGATCTCGACCTTCAGCGCGACGAAGGTTTCGGTCTGGCTGTCGGGCTTCACGCCCGGCTCGGTCGCGTAGGCCGGCACCTGCGCGCCCTTGATCACGCCCGCATGATACTGGCCGCGCACGGCCACCTTGCCGATGTCGCGCGGATCGACGGGCTTCAGCGCGCGCAGCACGCGCAGCTTTTCGTCGCGTACCGAATCCGAATCCATCGAATGCGGCGGCTCCATCGCGACGATCGACAGCAGCTGCAGCAGGTGGTTCTGCACCATGTCGCGCAGCGCGCCGGTATTGTCGTAGAAATCGCCGCGCGCCTCGACGCCGAGCTCCTCGGCGATCGTGATCTGGATGCTCTCGACCCATTCGCGGCGCCACAGCGGCTCGAACAGCGCATTGCCGAAGCGCAGCGCGAGCAGGTTCTGCACGGGTTCTTTGCCGAGGTAGTGGTCGATCCGGTAGATCTGGCCTTCCGCGAAGATCTCGCCGACCGCGTCGTTGATCGCGTTCGACGACTTCAGGTCGTAGCCGAGCGGCTTCTCGAGCACGATGCGCGAGCCTTCGCTCAGGCCGACCGCCGCGAGCGCCTTGCAGATCGGCACGAACAGCGACGGGCCCGTTGCCAGATAGAACACGCGGATGCCGGGCAGCGATGCCACCGCGTCGCGCAGCACGACGTAGTCTTCCGCGCGGCCGAGATCGAGGTGCACGTACTCGATGCGATCGAGGAAGGACTTCCACGCAGCTTCGTCGAACGCCTTGCCGGCGGCCTTGGCCGCGTGCGGCTTCACGTGCGTGTCGACCCATTCGAGATAGGACGCCCGATCCGATTCATGACGCGCCACGGCGACGATGCGGCCGCTCTCCGCCAGCATGTTCGCACGGTGCGCTTCGAACAGCGCAGGCAGGATCTTGCGCATCGACAGATCGCCGGTGCCGCCGAAAAGTACGAAGGTAAAGCTGGAATCGGTATGCATGTGTCTCCGCCGTGTTGGGGGTGCTCGGAAGCGATCCGTAGTGCGATAAAAATATTTTTGACACTGAATTGTAGTTTAACTACAATCCGCCGCAAGGGGTAGCACCTGGGTGAAGAAAAAAAGAAGTGCGGTCGATGAACTGCGCGAGCTTCGCCTTCGGGAACGCCTTGTGCCGAATGTTATCGGACATTGACGGCGCGCATCGTCAGCGCGGCGTCGGCCCCGGGCTCGCGCCGCACCATCGCGGCGGGCCAGAAACACAAAGAGGAGACACGCCGTTGAATCTCGATTCACGCTTTCTGTAAGAGCCCGGCCGGTCATCGGCCCCGTACGCTGCATGCGTCCCGCGGCTCGATTTCCCCGTCGTTATCAAGAAGCCGGTTCCCCGTCAGGGAACCTCACGAGTTGATTCAGTCTGGAGGAGATAAGTAATGAAAGTTCGCTCGATCATGGGCGCGCTCTGCGCCGCAGGTCTGATGGCTGGCGCCGTGGCGGCGCAGGCAGCCGAGAACGTAACGGTGCTGCACTGGTGGACCTCGGGTGGCGAGTCGAAGGCCGTCGGCGTGCTGAAGGACGACGTGCAGAAGCAGGGCTACGTGTGGAAGGACTTCGCGGTCGCGGGCGGCGCCGGCGCCGCGGCCATGACCGCGCTGAAGACCAAGGTGATCAGCGGCGACGCACCGTCGGCCGCGCAGATCAAGGGCCCGCTGATCCAGGACTGGGCCGACCAGGGCGTGCTCGTCAACATCGATTCCGCTGCCGGCGACTGGAAGCAGAACCTGCCGCCGGAAATCGACAAGATCATCAAGTACAAGGGCCACACCGTCGCGGCGCCGTTCTCGGTGCACCGCGTGAACTGGCTGTACATCAACAAGGCCGCGCTCGACAAGGTCGGTGCGAAGGTGCCCACCACCTGGCCTGAATTCTTCGCGGTGGCCGACAAGCTGAAGGCCGCGGGCATCCAGCCGGTCGCGATGGGCGGCCAGCCGTGGCAGGACCTGACGCTGTGGGAAGACGTCGTGCTGTCGCAGGGCCCGGCGTTCTACAAGAAGGCGCTGGTCGACCTCGACCAGGCGACGCTGACCTCGCCGCAGATGCTGTCCGTGTTCGACACGGTGCGCAAGATCCAGGGCTACTTCGATACCGGCCGTAACGGCCGCGACTGGAACCTCGCGACCGCGATGGTGATCAACGGCAAGGCCGGCATGCAGTTCATGGGCGACTGGGCGAAGGGCGAGTTCGAGAACGCCGGCAAGAAGGCGGGCAAGGACTACATCTGCGCGGCGGTGCCGGGCACGGCGAATGCGTACACGTTCAACGTCGATTCGTTCGTGTTCTTCCAGCAGAAGGGCGAGAAGACGGCAACGCCGGGCCAGCTCGCGCTCGCGAAGACGATCATGACGCCGGACTTCCAGGAACAGTTCAGCCTGCTGAAGGGTTCGGTGCCGGTACGCCTCGGCGTGAAGATGGACAAGTTCGACGACTGCGCGAAGAAGTCGTACGCCGACGAGCAGACCGCGATCAAGTCGGGCGGCTTCGTTCCGTCGCTCGCGCACGGGATGGCGCAGAGCGACGCGACCGCCGGCGCGATCACGGACGTCGTGACGAAGTTCATGAACTCGCAGCAGGATTCGAAGAGCGCGGTCGCCGCGCTCGCGAAGGCCGCGAAGGTCAAGTAACGCGCGACAGGCGCCCGGCCGGAAGCGCTTCATCGGCCGGGCGTTTTTGCATGTGCAGCAAACGGGCTCGCCCGCGAAGCCCGTGCCGTACCTGGCGCCGGCCTGGCCTGCGTCGCCCTCGTTCCAGGAGTCGAATCAAGTGGCTGCCCCTCTTAGCGGAAACGGATCCGGCGCTGCCGCCGCACGGCGTACGTCGCCGATGTCGGCCTTCGCCGATCGCTGGATTCCGAAGCTCGTGCTTGCGCCGAGCGTCGCGATCGCCGTGGTGTTCATCTACGGCTTCATCCTGATTACCGGCTATCTGTCGCTGACCAATTCGCGGCTGTTGCCGAACTACGAATTCGACGGCTTCGGCCGTTACTCGGACCTGTTCCAGAACGACGTGTGGTGGACGTCCGCCGCGAATCTCGGCTGGTTCGGGATCCCGTTCATCGTGATCTGCGTCGCGCTCGGGCTGTTCCTCGCGATCCTGCTCGATCAGCGGATCCGCAATGAAGGCGCGCTGCGCGCCGTCTTCCTCTATCCGATGGCACTGTCGTTCATCGTCACCGGCACCGCCTGGCAGTGGATCCTGAACCCGGGCCTCGGCCTCGAGAAGGTGATGCACGACTGGGGCTGGACGAGCTTCTCGTTCGGCTGGCTCGACGATCCGGACAAGGCGATCTTCTGCGTGGTGATCGCGGCCGTGTGGCAGTCGACCGGCTTCGTGATGGCGCTGTTTCTCGCGGGGCTGCGCGGTGTCGACGCGGAGATCTTCAAGGCCGCGCAGGTGGACGGCGCGACGCTGCCGACCATCTACCGCAAGATCGTGATTCCGAGCATGCGCCCGGTGTTCTTCTCGGTGCTGCTGATCCTCTGCCACATCACGATCAAGACCTTCGACCTCGTCGTCGCGCTGACGGCGGGCGGCCCGGGCACGTCGTCGTCGCTGCCGGCCATGTTCATGTACACGTTTTCGTTCAACCGCGGCCAGCTCGGGCTCGGCGCGGCGTCCTCGGTGATGATGCTCGCGACCGTGGTCGCGGTGCTGGTGCCGCTGATGTATATGGAATCGAGGAGCACCCGCAATGCAGCCTAAGATGACGATCAGCCGGGCAGTGATCTATGCGGCACTGATCCTGTTCGCGCTGTATTTCCTGTTTCCGATCTACGTGATGCTGTCGACGTCGTTCAAGGATCTCGACCAGCTGCGCACCGGCAACCTGCTGACGCCGCCCACCACGTGGACCGTCGACCCGTGGGTGAAGGCATGGAGCGGCGCGTGCACCGGCGTGCGCTGCGACGGCATGAAGCCGTTCTTCCTGAACTCGCTGCAGATGGTGATCCCGGCCGTGCTGATCTCGTCGCTGATCGGCGCGTTCAACGGCTACGTGCTCACGCACTGGCGCTTTCGCGGCGCGGATGCGTTGTTCACGATGATGCTGGTCGGCTGCTTCATTCCGTTCCAGGTGATCCTGCTGCCGATGGCGCGCCTGCAGGGGATGCTCGGCCTCGCCAACACGATTCCGGGCCTCGTGTTCGTGCACGTCGTGTACGGCATCGCGTTCACGACGATGTTCTTCCGCAACTTCTACGTGAGCGTGCCGGCCGAGCTCGTGAAGGCCGCGCGCATCGACGGCGCGGGCTTCTTCACGATCTTCACGAAGATCCTGCTGCCGGTATCGCTGCCGATCTTCATGGTGTGCCTGATCTGGCAATTCACGCAGATATGGAACGACTTCCTGTTCGGGATCGTGTTCTCCGGCGTCGATTCGATGCCGATCACGGTTGCGCTGAACAACCTCGTCAACACGTCGACGGGCGTGAAGGAATACAACGTCGACATGGCGGGCGCGATCATCGCCGCGCTGCCGACGCTGCTCGTCTACATCGTCGCCGGCCGCTATTTCGTGCGCGGGCTGACGGCGGGCGCGGTGAAGGGGTAAGCGCGGTTTCATCCGATACGACGAACCGGCCGCGCCTCGCGCGCGGCGCATCGAAACGAACCCGACGCGGCGCCGGAGTGCGCCGCGCGAGACGAGACAGAGGATTCACAGCATGGCAAGCCTTTCCATCCGTGACGTGTACAAGACCTACCCGAACGGGGTGCCGGTCCTGAAGGGTGTCGACATCGAGATCGAGGACGGACAGTTCCTGATCCTGGTCGGCGGGTCGGGCTGCGGGAAGTCGACGCTGCTCAACATGATCGCCGGGCTCGAGACCGTGACGAGCGGCGAGATCTGCATCGACGGCAAGGTCGTCAACGACCTGTCGCCGAAGGATCGCGACATCGCGATGGTGTTCCAGTCGTACGCGCTGTACCCGTCGATGACGGTGCGCGAGAACATCTCGTTCGGCCTGAACATCCGCAAGGTGCCGAAGAGCGAGCAGCAGCAGATCGTCGACCGCGTGTCGCAGATGCTGCAGATCCAGCACCTGCTCGACCGCAAGCCTGGCCAGCTGTCGGGCGGCCAGCGCCAGCGCGTTGCAATGGGCCGTGCGCTCGCACGCGATCCGTCGCTGTTCCTGTTCGACGAACCGCTGTCGAACCTCGACGCGAAGCTGCGCATCGAGATGCGTGCCGAAATCAAGCTGCTGCACCAGCGCCTCGGCACGACGATCGTCTACGTGACGCACGACCAGATCGAGGCGATGACGCTCGGCGACCGGATCGCGGTGATGAAGGACGGCGTGGTCCAGCAGTTCGGCGCGCCGCAGGAGATCTACGATTCGCCGTCGAACCTGTTCGTCGCGGGTTTCATCGGCGCGCCGCCGATGAACTTCATCAACGGCAAGCTGGTCGAGCAGGGCAGCGGGATCGCGCTCGAAGTCGATACGGGCGTCAAGCGCGGCGCGCTGAACCTGCCGTTCGACGCGGCGAAGCTGAAGTCGCACGTCGGCCGCGAGGTGATCCTGGGCCTGCGGCCGGAGCGCATCACCGACGTGCGCCACGCGCACAACGGCGATGCGTCGCATCTGCAACCGTTCGACGTGCGCGTCGACGTGACCGAGCCGACCGGGCCGGACACGCACGTGTTCGCGCAGGTGAACGGCAAGCGCATCGTGAGCCGCGTGCACCCGGCCGCGAACCCGCAGCCCGACCAGACGCTGTCGCTGCTGTTCGACGTGTCGAAGGCGGTGTTGTTCGATCCGGCGTCGGAAGAGCGGATCGCGTGACGCGGTCCATGCGCTGAATGAAGAAGGGGCCGTTTCGAAACGGCCCCTTTCGTTTGCGCATGCGGGTGCGGCGTCAATGCGTCAATGCGGCAGCCTGACGTCGAACTTGAACGTTGCGAGCCGCGCGACGAGGATGAAGCCGGTCGCGAGCAGCACGCTGTACACCGAGTCGAACTGCAGCCACACGAGCAGCAGGTAGAACCAGCAGCCGACGAACGCGCAGGTCGCATACGGCCGCGAATCGCGCAGGATCAGCGGGATGTCGTTGCACAGCACGTCGCGGATGATCCCGCCGACCACGCCCGTGATCACGCCCATCATCACCGCGATGAAGCGCGGCATCTCGGCATCGAGCGCGATCGCCGTGCCCGAGATGCTGAAGATCCCGAGCCCGATCGCATCGGCGACGAGCAGCAACCGCTCGGCCGACAGCCGCGACAACATCCGCAGCACGAACGGTGCGAACAGCGCGAGCACGAAGATCGCGATCACGTAGTCGTCGTGCACGACCCAGTAGAACGGCCGGCGCTCGAGCAGGATGTCGCGCAGCGTGCCGCCGCCGAACGCGGTGGCGAGCGCGACGACGAACGTGCCGACCGAGTCGAGGCGGTTCTTGCGTGCCTCGATGAAGCCGGAGATCGCAAAGGCCAGCGTGGCGATCGCTTCCAGTATCGCGATCGCGAGCGTCAGCCTAGGATGCGGCACGCGGCCCCCGATCGCCGGGCGCCGCGAACGGTTGCAGCAGCACCAGCACCGCACCCGCGCCGCCGTCGTTGCCGCGCGCCTCGCAGAACGCGATCACTTCTTCCTTCTGCACGAGCCATGCGCGCACCTTGCCCTTCAGCACGGGTTCCTTGCCGATCGAGCCGAGCCCCTTGCCGTGGATCACGCGCAGGCAGCGCAGCCCTTTCTTGCCGGCTTCGCGGATGAACTCGGCGAGCGCATCGCGCGCCTCGTCGCGCCGCATGCCGTGCAGGTCGATCTGCGCCTGCACGATCCACGCGCCGCTCCTCAGCTTGCGCACGACGTCGCGGCTGATGCCGGGGCGGTGGTAATACAGCGAGTCGTCGCTGTCGAGCAGTGTCTCGGGATCGAATTCATCGGACAACGTCGCGTTCAGCACGGCTTCCTCGTCGCGCTGCGTCTGCTTCGGCACCGGGTCGGGCGGCGTGCGGCCGGCCGCCGCGCGCGGCGGCGCGTTCAGCGGCCGGATCGCGCCGATCTCGTTGCGGAACAGGTTCGCGTCGGCTTCTGCCTTGCGCTCGGCCTTGGCCGTTTCGACGCGCGCGCGTTCGCGGCGATCGGCTTCGCCTTGCAGCGACTTGCGCAATGCGCCGAGGCCCGCGAGCCCCTGGCCGCGCAACGCGGCCGCATCGAGCGCGGGCGGCGGCGCTTCGGGCGCCGGGGTCACGGGGCGGGCAGCGATCGTCCGCTTCGCGGGATCGCTCGGATGGGGCTGGTTCTTCGCCATGATTCGGTAACGGGGCAAGCGCGTTCGGGCGCGCGGGCAGAAAAAAAGCCGCTGCGCGGCGGCAGCGGCTTTCCGGTCGAGCCCGCTTCGCGGCAGCGGACGCCATTGTAGCGCCCGGCGCGGCGAGACTCGCGGCTTACTTCTTGTCGTGCAGGCTTTCGAGGTAGCGCTGCGCGTCGAGCGCGGCCATGCAGCCCGTGCCGGCGCTGGTGATCGCCTGGCGGTACACGTTGTCCTGCACGTCGCCCGCGGCGAACACGCCCGGCACGCTCGTCGACGTCGCGTTGCCGTGCAGGCCGCTCTTCGTCAGGATGTAGCCGTCCTTCATCTCGAGCTGGCCCTGGAACAGGTCGGTGTTCGGCTTGTGGCCGATCGCCACGAACACACCCTGCACGTGCAGGTCTTCCGTCGCGCCGGTCTTCACGTTCTTGATGCGCAGCCCCGTGACGCCCGACTCCTCACCCGTCACTTCGTCGAGCACGTGATCCCACTTGATCACGACGGCGCCTTCCTTTTCCTTCTCCAGCAGGCGGTCGATCAGGATCGGCTCAGCGCGGAACTTGTCGCGGCGATGGATCACCGTGACCTTCTTCGCGATGCCCGTCAGGTAGAGCGCTTCCTCGACGGCCGTGTTGCCGCCGCCGATCACCGCGACTTCCTGATTGCGGTAGAAGAAGCCGTCGCAGGTCGCGCAGGCCGACACGCCCTTGCCCATGAACGCTTCTTCGGACGGCAGGCCGAGATACTGCGCCGATGCGCCGGTCGCGATGATCAGCGAGTCGCACGTGTATTCGCCCGAGTCGCCGATCAGGCGGATCGGCTGCTCATGCAGCTTCGCGGTGTGGATGTGATCGAACACGATCTCGGTGTTGAAGCGCTCGGCGTGCTCGAGGAAGCGCGCCATCAGCTCCGGACCCTGCACGCCTTTCGCGTCTGCCGGCCAGTTTTCGACGTCGGTCGTGGTCATCAGCTGGCCGCCCTGCGCGATGCCGGTGATCAGCACCGGGGACAGGTTGGCGCGTGCCGCGTAGACGGCGGCCGTGTAGCCGGCGGGGCCGGAACCGAGAATCAGGACTTTGGCGTGTTTGGGCGTGGACATGTGCGAATCCGTAAAAGGCGGCCGTGGCGGGCGGGGTAGGCTCGCCGTACGATCCGGGTTGACCGGGATGCCGTCATAGATGGGTATCAGACGCGCATTATAAAGGCCCCGTTGCTGCGTTGCCGAACGAGAGTTTCAATCGTGGCGATAGTGTCGGGCAGCGCAACGGACGCGCACGCGGGGTGGGCGAGGCGCGCGGCGGCGCGTTGCCGCACGGGGGCGGCGGAGCCTGGCGCCGGCTCGGGGAGCGCGGCGGCGGTGCCTGACGGACGAGGGTGAAAGGGCCGCTGCGGCGCGCGTCCGACGGGCCGTCCGTACCCCGGCCCCGTTATGTAACCGTCATTTACACTTGGCGGCCCGGTGCAGCGTTTACAATAAGCGGGATCGAACGACAGGCGGGCGCACGGCCCGTCCTCTAAATACGGATTCATGGCAAAAGCTCCTTATTCCGCCCAGGCACAGGCGTTGCCGCACCGGATGTCGAAGCTCCTCACGGAGATCCGCTGGATTCTCCAGGTCGCGCTCTGCGCATTTCTGGTGATGGCCCTGCTGAGCTACAGCCGGCGCGATCCGAGCTGGACGCACGCCGCCCAGGTGGACCACATCACGAACTGGGCCGGCCGCGTCGGCGCCTGGACGGCCGACATCATCCTGCTGCTGTTCGGCCTGTCGGCCTACTGGCTGATCGTGCCGCTCGCGCGGCGCATCGCCGTCAACTATCGCCGCATCACGCGCCACGAGGCGGTCTCGGACGAACCCGAGCGGCCGATCGGCTGGCTCACCGAAATCCTCGCGTTCGTGCTCGTCGTGCTCGCGTGCGACGGCATCGAGGCGCTGCGCATGTGGTCGCTGAAGGTGCAGTTGCCGCGCGCGCCGGGCGGTGTCGTCGGCGAGGCCGTCGCGGGCGCGATGTCGCACGCGTTCGGCTTCACGGGCGGCACGCTGCTGCTGCTGATCGCACTGGCGATCGGCCTGTCGCTGTATTTCCGCTTCTCGTGGCTGTCGGTCGCCGAGCGCGTCGGCGGCGCGATCCTGTCCGCCGTCAACGTCGCGAAGCTGCGCCGCGAGGCCGAGCGCGACCGCAAGCTCGGCGAGGCCGCGGCCGTGCGCCGTGAAGGCAAGGTCGAAGAGGAGCGCGTGCGCATCGAGGATCACGAGCCCGTGACGATCGTGCCGCCGGTCGTCACGCCGGCGAAGTCCGAGCGTGTCGAGCGCGAGCGCCAGGTGCCGCTCTTCACCGACCTGCCGGGCGATTCGACGCTGCCCGCGGTATCGCTGCTCGATCCCGCGCCGAAGGCGCAGGAATCGATTTCCGCCGACACGCTCGAATTCACGTCGCGCCTGATCGAGAAGAAGCTGAAGGACTTCGGCGTCGAGGCGAGCGTCGTCGCCGCGTATCCGGGCCCGGTCGTCACGCGCTACGAGATCGAGCCGGCCACCGGCGTAAAGGGCAGCCAGATCGTCAACCTCGCGAAGGATCTCGCGCGCTCGCTGTCGCTCGTGTCGATCCGCGTCGTCGAGACGATTCCCGGCAAGAACTACATGGCGCTCGAGCTGCCGAACCAGCGCCGCCAGACGGTGCACCTGTCCGAGATCATCGGTTCCGAGGTGTACGCGGCCGCGTCGTCGGCGCTCACGCTGAGCCTCGGCAAGGACATCGGCGGCAAGCCGGTGTGCGCGGATCTCGCAAAGATGCCTCACCTGCTCGTCGCCGGCACGACCGGTTCGGGCAAGTCGGTCGGGATCAACGCGATGATCCTGTCGCTGCTGTACAAGGCGACCGCTGACCAGGTGCGCCTGATCCTGATCGATCCGAAGATGCTCGAAATGAGCGTCTACGAAGGCATTCCGCACCTGCTGTGCCCGGTCGTCACCGACATGCGCCAGGCCGGCCATGCGCTGAACTGGACGGTCGCGGAGATGGAGCGCCGCTACAAGCTGATGAGCAAGCTCGGCGTGCGCAACCTGGCCGGCTACAACAACAAGATCGACGAGGCCGCGAAGCGCGAGGAGAAGCTGCCGAACCCGTTCAGCCTGACGCCTGAGGATCCGGAGCCGCTCGGCCGCCTGCCGAACATCGTCGTCGTGATCGACGAGCTCGCCGACCTGATGATGGTCGTCGGCAAGAAGGTCGAGGAGCTGATCGCGCGGATCGCGCAGAAGGCGCGCGCGGCCGGCATCCACCTGATCCTCGCGACGCAGCGTCCGTCGGTCGACGTGATCACCGGCCTCATCAAGGCCAACGTGCCGACCCGGATCGCGTTCCAGGTGTCGTCGAAGATCGACTCGCGCACGATTCTCGACCAGATGGGCGCCGAATCGCTGCTCGGGATGGGCGACATGCTGTACCTGGCGCCGGGCACCGGGCTGCCGGTGCGCGTGCACGGCGCGTTCGTCGGAGATGACGAAGTGCACCGCGTCGTCGAGAAGCTCAAGGAGCAGGGCGAGCCGAACTACGTCGAAGGGCTGCTCGAGGGCGGCACGGCCGACGGCGACGAGGGCTCGGCCGGCGCGGGAACCGGCGAAGGCGGCGACGAGTCTGATCCGCTGTACGACCAGGCGGTCGAGATCGTCATCAAGAACCGCCGCGCATCGATCTCGCTCGTGCAGCGCCACCTGCGGATCGGCTATAACCGCGCGGCGCGGCTGCTCGAGCAGATGGAGCAGTCGGGGCTCGTGTCGGCGATGTCGTCGAGCGGCAACCGCGAAATTCTTGTGCCGGCGCGCGACGCGGAATGAGTCCGCGGCGCTCGCCGCGCCGGCCACCCACGGAGAAAACCGCAATATGCAGCAACATTCGTTCGCAATGTCCCTTCGTTCGACGCGCCGCTGGCTCGGCGCGGCGCTCGCCGGCGCATCGCTGATGCTCGCGGCGACGCACGCGTTCGCGGGCGGCACCGAGCAACTGAAGGCGTTCGTGTCGCAAGTGCGCTCGGCGAAGGGCGACTTCACGCAGCAGATCGTCAAGGCCCCGGCGAAGGGCGCGAGCGCCGCGCAGGCCGTGCCGAAGCCCACCGACAATTCGAGCGGCACGTTCGTGTTCGCGCGCCCGGGCAAGTTCATCTGGACGTACCAGAAGCCGTACCAGCAGGTGCTGCAGGCCGACGGCGACAAGCTCTACGTGTACGACCGCGACCTGAACCAGGTCACCGAGCGCAAGCTGAACGGCGCGCTGGGCGCGAGCCCGGCCGCGATCCTGTTCGGCAGCAACGATCTCGACAAGAACTACACGCTGCGCGATGCCGGCGAGAAAGGCGGCATCGAGTGGCTCGAGATGCTGCCGAAGGCGCAGGACACGCAGTTCCAGCGGATCGGCATCGGCTTCAAGAACGGCACGCTGGCCGCGATGGAACTGCACGACGTGTTCGGCAACGTCACGCTGCTGACGTTTACGAACATCCAGACGAATCCGCCGCTGAAGGGCGATACGTTCAAGTTCGTCGTGCCGAAGGGCGCCGACGTGATTACCGGCTGACCGCGTCGCGCGCTGCCGTTTCACCGAAGGGCCTGCCGGCGACGACAGGCCCTTGTTGTTTCTGGGCGCGGGCACCGGGCACCAGGCGCGGCGGTGCTTTCGCGCGGCTGTCATAATGTCGGGTCCGGCGGCCGGTTCGGCCGCCATTGTTTGATGTGGAGCGAGGGTTCATGTCCGACCTGTTTCAAGTCGAGCCGCGCCGCCCGCTGGCCGAGGCGCTGCGGCCGAAGACGCTCGCCGAGGTGATCGGCCAGACGCATTTGCTGGGCGAAGGCAAGCCGCTGCGGCTCGCGTTCGAATCGGGCAAGCCGCATTCGATGATCCTGTGGGGGCCGCCCGGCGTCGGCAAGACGACGCTCGCACGGCTCACCGCGCTCGCGTTCGACTGCGAGTTCATTGCGCTGTCCGCGGTGCTCGGCGGCGTGAAGGACATCCGCGAGTCGATGGAACAGGCGAAGGACACGCTGAACCGCACCGGCCGCCACACGATCCTGTTCGTCGACGAGATCCACCGCTTCAACAAGGGGCAGCAGGACGCGTTGCTGCCGTTCGTCGAGTCGGGGCTCGTGACCTTCATCGGCGCGACGACCGAGAACCCGAGCTTCGAGGTCAACTCTGCCTTGCTGTCGCGTGCGCAGGTGTACGTGCTGAAGTCGCTGGACGACGACGAGATGCGCCAGTTGCTGAAGCGCGCACAGGAAATCGCGCTCGACGGCCTGTCGTTCGACGACAAGGCGGTCGATACGCTGGTCGGCTATGCGGACGGCGACGCGCGGCGCTTCCTGAACCTGCTCGAGCAGGCGCAGACGGCGGCCACGTCGGCCGGCACCGCGACGATCGATGCCGAATTCGTCAGCAGCGCGATGACGCTGAACGCCCGGCGCTTCGACAAGGGCGGCGACAACTTCTACGACCAGATCTCGGCGCTGCACAAGTCGGTGCGCGGTTCGAGTCCGGACGGCGCGCTGTACTGGTTCTGCAGGATGATCGACGGTGGCGCGGATCCGAAGTATCTCGCGCGGCGGATCGTGCGGATGGCGTGGGAAGACATCGGCCTCGCCGATCCGCGCGCGCTTCAGATGGCGAACGACGCGGCCGAAACCTACGAGCGGCTCGGCTCGCCGGAAGGCGAGCTCGCGCTCGGGCAGGCGGTGATCTATCTCGCGTGCGCGGCGAAGAGCAACGCGGGCTACAACGCTTTCAACCAGGCGATGGCGTTCGTGAAGCAGGACAAGTCGCGCGAGGTGCCCGTGCATCTGCGCAACGCACCGACCAAGCTGATGAAGGAGCTCGGCTACGGTCACGCGTACCGTTACGCGCACGACGAGCCGAATGCGTATGCGGCCGGCGAGACGTACCTGCCGGACGGGATGCACGAGCCGCGCTGGTACAAGCCGGTGCCGCGCGGGCTCGAATCGAAGATCGCCGACAAGCTCGCGTGGCTGCGCGAACTCGACCGCGAAGCCGGCAAGAAGGACTGACCGGGCAACGTCCGGCGCGGCCCGCGCCGGTGCCGCGAACGCGTCAGCGCTTGCGGGCCGGCTGCTTTTTCCAGTAGCCGAACGGCTCCTGATGGCACTCGATGTCGAGTTCGGTGACGCGGGCGTGCAGGCTCTGCTGCGCATCGGCGATCGCGAGGTTGTAGATCGCGGGCGCGATTTCCTCGACGAAGAAGTGCAGCAGTGCACCCGCCTGGATATTGCCGATCGGCTCATCCATGTTCTCTGTGAAATAGCGTTGCAGCGACGAGATCGCGCGGTCGCGTACGTCCTTCTCCAGTTCGATGGCCATCGGATTCCTTGGGTCGTTGTGACGGTGGGCGAGTGCCTTGTTCGATGCGCTGTGGCGGGCATGCCCGGGTGTTTCGCGATCCGCGGCGCGTCGATGCCGCGCGATTTCGCGGGTGTCGACTGGCGGACCGGCAATGCGATACTGCCATGGCCATCGCGCCACGGTCATCGCCCGTTTGCAGCATTGTCCGTCCGGCCGGTGCCGTGGCGGCCCCGTGGTGCGTTAGAATTCCCGTCTTACACAACGATTCTCCAAGTCCTCCCATGCTCGACATCCAGTTGCTGCGCAAAGACCTCGACGGCGTCGCCCAGCGCCTCGCCGATCGCGGCTACACCCTCGACATCGCCGCCTTCTCCGCGCTCGAAGCGGAACGCCGCGCGATCCAGACCCGTACCGAAGAGCTTCAGGCGCGCCGCAACAGCCTGTCGAAGCAGATCGGCGCGATGAAGGGGAAGGGCGAGGACACGTCGGCCGTGATGGCCGAGGTCGGCGGGATCGGCGACGAAATGAAGGCGGGAGAAGCCAAGCTCGGCGAGATCCAGGCGCGCCTGTCCGACCTGATGCTCGGCATGCCGAACGTCGCGCATGAGAGCGTGCCGGTCGGCAAGGACGAAGCCGGCAACGTCGAGGTGCGCCGCTGGGGCACGCCGCGCCAGTTCGATTTCGAGGTGAAGGATCACGTCGATGTCGGCACGCCGCTCGGCCTCGATTTCGAGACCGGCGCGAAGCTCGCCGGCGCACGCTTCACGATGCTGCGCGGCTCGATCGCGCGCCTGCACCGCGCACTCGCGCAGTTCATGATCGATACGCACACGCTGCAGCACGGCTATACCGAAGCGTATACGCCGTACATCGTGAACCCCGAGATCCTGTACGGCACGGGCCAGCTGCCGAAGTTCGCGGACGACATGTTTCGCGTCGAGAAGGGCGGCGAGGAGAACAAGGTCACGCAATACCTGATCTCCACGTCGGAAATCTCGCTGACGAACACCGTGCGCGAGTCGATCGTCGACGCGTCCGCACTGCCGATCAAGCTGACTGCGCATTCCCCGTGCTTCCGCTCGGAAGCCGGTTCATACGGCCGCGACACGCGCGGCATGATTCGCCAGCACCAGTTCGACAAGGTCGAGATGGTGCAGGTCGTCGCGCCGGAAACGTCGTACGCCGCGCTCGACGAGATGGTCGGCCATGCGGAAGCGATCCTGCAGAAGCTCGGCCTGCCGTACCGCGTGATCACGTTGTGCACGGGCGACATGGGTTTCTCGGCCGCGAAGACGTTCGACCTCGAAGTGTGGCTGCCTGCGCAGAACACCTATCGCGAGATCTCGAGCTGCTCGAACACCGAAGCGTTCCAGGCGCGCCGGATGCAGGCGCGTTTCCGCAACGCGCAAGGCAAGCCGGAGCTCGTGCATACGCTGAACGGTTCGGGTCTTGCCGTCGGCCGCACGCTCGTCGCGGTGCTGGAGAACTACCAGAACGCGGACGGCTCGGTCACGGTGCCGGAAGTGCTGCGTCCGTACATGGGCGGCATCGAGCGTATCGACGCGCCGGCACAGGCGTCGTAACGCGGCCTTCAAAGCCCTCGCAAAAAAATTTGCAGAAAGGGCTTGTCAGCTGCGAAGCGATCGTCTTATAATCTTTTTCTCGCGGAAACGACCAACCGCGAAATGCAGTAAAGCAGCAAGGAAGGAGAGGTGGCAGAGTGGTCGAATGTACCTGACTCGAAATCAGGCGTACGGTTTCCCCGTACCGTGGGTTCGAATCCCACCCTCTCCGCCAAAATACGAAGCCCCTTGATCCGGAAGGATCAAGGGGTTTTTCGTTTTGGGTTCGCGGTGCGTGCGACGTGTCGCAAGCCGTTGCAGTGGCAACGGCTCGACCTTCGGCAATTCGGATCGTGCGGATGCGAGGGGGCCCACCGCATGCGTGATCGTGGCGCGTCCTCGATACAGCCGCGCCGAATGGCAAACGCAGCATCGATCGTGCTGAATGCCGCGATGATCATGTCGACGTCGACCCAAGGTGGCCACTCCACTACCTGTCCAACGTGATCGCGAGGATCGTCGTCGTGCGTCGCTGGATGGCGGACCCGCGCAGGGGCGCGACAATCGGGCCGCGCGCGACGCATCCGACCTGAGCACACTGGCCGGCCTCGATACGCGCGATCGGCCTTTGCCGCATTCTTCAGCTTTAAGCCCGCGCTTCCCGCGTCGTTAACACGTGGCGGCGGCCGGCGCCCGTGCCGGATCGCATCGTTCCCCGTCGATTCAAGGTTCCATGAAGCTGAGTTACAAGATTCCCCTCGCATTCGCCGTCGCGCTGCTGCTGATGTTCTGTGGCGCGCTGTACGGTATCCACATTCTCAATCGGTCGATCGATACGTTTGCCGAAGACGTGCAGGCGAACGTTGGCGACGAACGGCTCGTGTCGGCCACCCTCGTGCAGTTCAAGCTGCAGGTTCAGGAATGGAAGGACACGCTGTTGCGCGGCAAGCAGCCCGACAAGCTCGACAAGTATTGGCAGGCTTTCCAGACGCGCGAGCGGACGGTCGATACGCTCGCCGCGCAGCTCGTGCATCAGTTGCCGCCCGGCGAGAGCCGCTCGCTCGTCGAGCAGTTCATGCGCGCGCACACGGCGATGGGCGAGGGTTACCGGCGCGGGTTCGACGCGTTCAAGGCGGCCGGCTTCGAGCCGTCGGCGGGCGATGCTGCAGTGGCGGGCGTGGACCGCGAGCCGGCGGCGCTGCTGGAGCGGGCCGCGAAGTCGATCGCCGACGAGAGTGCCGCGGTGTCGGCGCAGGCGAGCCGCGACGCGCAGCACGCCACGACCGCGAGCCTCGTGCTGATGCTGGTCGTGCTCGGCGTCTCGATGGTCGGCGCATTCCTGTTCAGCCGCGCGATCCTGCGTCCGCTCGACCGGGCGGTGGCGTGCGCGCAGGCCGTCGCCGAAGGCGACCTGACGCGCGACGTCGATGCAGGCGGCCGCGACGAGATCGCCGATCTGCTGCGCGCGTTGCAGACGATGCAGGCGAGCCTGTCGGGCGTCGTGCTCGAAGTGCGTACGCACGCCGAAGCTGTCGCGACGGCGAGCGCACAGATCGCATCGGGCAATCACGACCTGTCGGCGCGTACCGAGGCGCAGGCTGCGTCGCTTGAGGAGACGGCTGCCAGCATGACCGAACTCACGGACATCGTCCGCCAGTCGGCCGAGCACGCGCAGCACGCGGCGCAACTGGCGCACGACGCGTCGAACATCGCAGCGGCGGGCGGCGGCGTGATGACGGATGCCGTCGGCACGATGAACGGCATCGCCGACAGCTCCGCCAAGGTCGGCGAGATCATCGCGGTGATCGACGGCATCGCGTTCCAGACCAACATCCTCGCGCTGAACGCGGCGGTCGAAGCCGCGCGTGCGGGCGAACAGGGCCGCGGCTTCGCAGTCGTCGCGGCGGAAGTGCGTACGCTCGCACAACGCAGCGCTGCCGCCGCGAAGGAGATCAAGGAGCTCATCGAGCAGTCGACGAAGCGGGTCGACGAGGGCGCCGTGCTGATCGGCCGAGCGGGCGAATCGATTCACGAGATCGTCGGCGCGGTGCAGCGCGTCACGACGATCGTCGGCGAGATCTCGTCCGCGTCGCAGGAGCAGAGCGGCGGCATCGAGCAGGTGAACATCGCGGTGACGCAGATGGACGAAGCGACGCAGCGCAACGCGGCGCTCGTCGAGCAGGCCTCGGCCGCGACGCAAGCGCTGGCCGAGCAGGCGAGCGCGCTGCGGCATGCGGTGGCCGTGTTCAGGCTGCCGGAAATGGCGTGACGGCGGCCGCCGTCGCGCCGGACTTCGATGGAACCGGGGCCGGCGCGGTGTCGGCTTTCAGCGGCGCACCTGTGCCGGTCGGCCCCCGGCCCGCCCCCCGCGATCACGCCGCAGCCGGATATTGCGCGAGCACCCGGGCGCGGATCGACGGCTTGATGTTCGATTGCGCCATGTTGCCGCCGTAGTGCGCGACGACGCGCGGATTCATCACGCGATACCAGAGCGGCGGCACGTACGCGAACAGGATCATCGTCGCGTAGCCGGCCGGCAGTTGCGGCGCATCGTCGAAGTGACGCAGCGCCTGGTACGAGCGCGTCGGATTCGCATGATGGTCGGCGTGTCGCTGCAACTGGTACAGGAACAGGTTGGTGACCACGTGATTGCTGTTCCACGAATGCTGCGGCGTGCAGCGTTCGTAGCGGCCGTTCGGCAGCTTGCGGCGGCCGAGCCCGTAATGCTCGACGTAATTCACGACTTCGAGCAGCGACGCGCCGTAGACGGCCTGGATCACGAGGAACGGGATCACGACCTTGCCGGCCATCGCGATCGCGATGCCCCACACCACGACGGTCATCGCCCATGCGTGCAGCACCTCGTTGCGCCAGGTCCACGGCGAATGCCCGAGCCGTTCGAGGCGCGCCGTCTCGAGCCGCCACGCCGAGCGGATGCTGCCGGTCACCGTGCGCGGCAGGAATGCCCAGAACGATTCGCCGTAGCGCGCACTCGCCGGGTCCTCGGCCGTCGCGACGCGCACGTGGTGCCCGCGGTTGTGCTCGACGTAGAAGTGGCCGTATGCGACCGGTGCGAGCGTGATCTTCGCGAGCCAGCGCTCGAAGCGGTTGGTCTTGTGCCCGAGTTCGTGCGCGGTATTGATCGAGATGCCCGTCGCGGCGCCGAGCGACAGCGCGAAGCCGACGTAGTCGTACCAGGCGAGCGCGTGCGTGCCGACGATCCAGACACACACGAAGAACGCAACGTATTCGACGAGCGTCGCGAGATAGACGATCAACCGGTAGTAGCGCTCCCGTTCGAGTTGCGGCACGACGTCCTCGGGCGGGTTGTCGCGATCGTCGCCGATCAGCGTATCGAGGACCGGGATCACGCCGAACGCGAACAGCGGGCCGAACCACCAGAACACGTGCAGGCCCGTCGACAGCGCGAGCTGGGCGGCGAGGATCGGCAGCGTGATCGTCAGCGCGCCGAGCAGCCACAGGTAACGCTTGCCATCCGACCAGCCCGAAGCCGATCCGTCGGTCATTGCCATTGTCTCCCTCCTGCCGGCCGGCCCGAGGGCGGCCGCCTGTACGGTTGTTCGAATTCTCGTTGGTCCGCGAAGCACGCGCGGTCGGGCCGGATCGTCACCCGGTCCTGCCTGTTATACGACCCATGCGCACGCTTGCCAAACTCCGGCGCTAGGCGCGAAGCTCCAAACGGACGGGGCGTGGGGGGAGCAGGCAGCGAAGGGCCCGCGCACGCTGATTGAAACATGCGGGGAACGCCGGATCGACCCGCACGGGCGACCGGTTTGTCAGACGGATGGTGCGTCGCGATGCGTGCGGGTGTCGGCCCCACGGGTCCGCAACAAATGTTGCGATGCAATATGGAGCGGGCGGCGGGTACCCGCGATACCTATTTCAGGGGTTACCAATATTACGGATCATTACGGCTTTCGCGCTGAAATCCACGGTGCCCGACGGGCAACTGCCGCGTGTCGCAAGGCGACCGCCGTCATGCGCCGAACGAGGCCGCCGCAACCGTCTTTCGGCGGCACGTATCGATGTGGTGATGCTGCACTTGCACATCAGCCGGTCCCCCGGCCGCCGGCGGTGCACGCTGCCTTTCGATTCGCGCTGTCATTTGAAAATTACGATTTGACTCATGCCCCGCTTTCGGTTGAAGCTACTAGCTTGCTGTCCGAAGGGGGCTGTGCCTGCATGAGTTCGACCTTGACCGTTCGTCGTATCGCTGCCGACCAGGGCGGCGTGTATCGCGAACTCCGCGCCGCATCGCTGCGTGAGCCCTATGCGCCCGGCGAAGCGCCGGAGGCCGAATTGCTGACCGTCGAAACGGACGCGGCGTCGGCAATTGCCGCGCAGCGCGCCGTGTCCGACGAGTCGACGACTTTCCTGCTGTACACCGAAGGCCACCCGGCCGGCATGATCGGCGCGTATTTCGACAACACGCCTGATCGGCGCGCGTTCGTCAGCGAACTGTGGGTCGCGCATGCGGTGCGTCACCTGCGCGGCGGGGTGCTGCTGCTGGAGACGGCCACCGCATGGCTCGCCGAGCGCGGCGCCACTGACGTCTACGCGTGGATCGCCGATGCGAACCGCAACGCGATCCGCTTCTACGAGCGTGCCGGTTTCGGCAACACCGGCGAACATGCGCCGATCGCGCGGATGCCCGGCGCGATGAAATCGCTGTTCGTGTCGCAGGTGAAGCACTGACGCGACCTCGAAACAGCCCGTTGCGCGGCGCGACGAAAGCCCGAGCGCCCGCTGGCCCGCCCGCCTGCCGGTTGCGCGCCCGCCCGGGCCGCCGCCACCCGGTTCCCCAAAAATAATGGCCGCACGCGTGGACGCCTGTAAAATACGCAAAAAATTTTTGCAGAGTGTCCATGTCGCTTAAAAAATCGCCATTCTTCGAGCTGCGCAGCGGATCGGTCGATACGTTGCTGTTCACCGTGAAGACGACCGATCTCGATGCGTTGCGTACCGAACTGGTCAAGCGCTTCGAAGCGACTCCCGAATTTTTCGCCGACGATGTCGTCGCGATCGACGTCCGCCGCCTGGCTGACGCCGAGCGCGTCGCGCTCGCGGACATCCGCCAGATGCTGAACGACGTGCGGATGCGCCCGGTGGGCGTCGTCGCGCTGGCAACGCAGGGCTGGGCGGGGGAAGCCGGCCTGCCGTTGCTGGAGGCGCGCGATCGCCGCGCGCCGGCCGCGAAACCTGCCGACGAAGCGGAACCGGCGGCAGTGCCAGCCGTCGAGCCCGCCGCCGCTGCGGCAGCCGCAGCGGCGCCCGAACAGCCGTCGGAGCCCGCACCGACGCTCGTGCAGGCCGGTGGCCAGACGCTGGTGATCGACCGGCCGTTGCGTTCGGGGCAGCAGATTTACGCGAAAGGAGACCTCGTGGTGCTCGCGCCGGTCAGTCACGGCGCGGAGATCATCGCGGAAGGCAATATCCACATCTACGCGCCGTTGCGCGGCCGCGCACTCGCGGGCGTGCACGGCAATCACGACGCGCGCATTTTCTGCACGTGTCTCGAGCCGGAACTGATTTCGATCGCGGGTATCTATCGAACGACCGAGAACCCGTTGCCCGCCGACGTACTGGGCAAATCGGTACAGATCCGGCTCGAAGAGGAAAAACTGATGATCGAACCGCTGCGCCTGACGTAATACACGCGGTGCGCTCCGGGTCGATCGGCTCTCATTGACGAACACAGGGTATTGGGTAAATGGCAAAAATCATCGTGGTGACCTCGGGCAAGGGCGGCGTGGGCAAGACGACGACGAGCGCGAGCTTCGCGTCCGGTCTCGCGCTGCGCGGCCACAAGACGGCCGTGATCGACTTCGACGTCGGCCTGCGCAACCTCGATCTCATCATGGGCTGCGAGCGCCGCGTGGTGTACGACCTCGTGAACGTGATCCAGGGCGAAGCGAACCTGAACCAGGCGCTGATCAAGGACAAGAAGTGCGAGAACCTGTTCATCCTGCCGGCGTCGCAGACGCGCGACAAGGATGCCCTCACGCGTGACGGCGTCGAGAAGGTGCTGAACGATCTGGTCGCGATGGATTTCGAATACATCGTCTGCGATTCGCCGGCCGGTATCGAGGCGGGCGCACTGCACGCGATGTACTTCGCGGATGAAGCGCTGATCGTCACGAACCCGGAAGTGTCGTCGGTGCGTGACTCGGATCGCATCCTCGGCATCCTGTCGTCGAAGACGAAGCGCGCGACCGAAGGCAAGGATCCGATCAAGGAACACCTGCTGATCACGCGTTACAGCCCGAAGCGCGTCAGCGAAGGCGAGATGCTGTCGCTCGAGGACATCAGCGAGATCCTGCGCATCAAGCTGATCGGCGTGGTGCCCGAGTCGGAAGCCGTGCTGCATGCATCGAATCAGGGTCTGCCGGCCGTGCATATCGACGGTACCGACGTTGCGGAAGCGTACAAGGACGTCGTTGCACGTTTCCTCGGCGAAGACAAGCCGCTGCGCTTCACCGATTACCAGAAGCCGGGCCTGCTGCAGCGCCTCTTCGGCAGCAAGTAACGGAGGCCGACCATGTCCATCCTTTCGTTTCTCCTCGGCGAGAAGAAGAAGTCCGCATCGGTCGCGAAGGAGCGCCTGCAGCTCATCATCGCGCACGAGCGGGTCGGCGGCCGGCCGCCGGCCGATTACCTGCCGGCGCTGCAGAAAGAGCTCGTCGCGGTCATCTCGAAGTACGTCCATATTTCGGACGATGACATCCGCGTGAGCCTCGAGCGCCAGGACGATCTCGAAGTCCTCGAAGTGAAGATCGAGATCCCGCAAGCCTGACCGTTGCGGGTATCCCTCCGCACGGCGGCACTCGCCGCCGTGCGCGTCTTACGCCCTGTTGCACTTTCGGGCATGCCGTAACACGGCGTCTGTCGGCCGTTACCGCGCCTCCCGCATTGAACGAATACGCTCGCGTAACTTGTTCAACCAGGAGGTTGTGATGGCTGTCCCTACTGTTCAACGTCGTATCGTTTCGCTCGCCCTGTTCGCCGCGGGCCTGTCAGCCGTCGTCGCACCGTTTGCCGCGCATGCGGACGAGATTCTCGTCGGCACCCCCGTGATCGTGCCGCAGGGCCGCGTGGTCGTCGCCCAGCCGGTCGGCGTGCGCACCGAGGAAATCGTGGTCGTCGCGCCGAATGCGCCGCCGCCGGTGCGCTACGAGGTCGTGCCGGCCTCGCGCGTGGGCTACGTGTGGGATCGCGGGCACTGGCACTGGGAGCATGGCCGCTACGTGTGGATCGGCGGTCACTGGGAAGCCGAGCGCGTCGGCATGCAATGGGTGCCGGGCCATTGGGACCAGCGCGGTCCGAACTGGTTCTGGACCCGTGGCCACTGGGCGTGAGAGAGGCGGACGATGAAAAGAACCGCAATCGCCATCGCGCTCGTCGCGATCACGCTGGCTGGATGCATCGTCGTGCCGGCGCGGCCCGTGTACTACCGGCCGGCGCCCGTCGTGATCTACTGAGGGTCGCGCGGGCCGGGCTGCGCCTGGCCGTTCGTCCCGGCTGCGGCCGGCTCGTCGTCGTGCGGCGCCGGTGCATGCGCTGCGCGTTCGGCCAGCGTGGCGGCGGCCGCTTCGTCGCCCCTGCCGTCTTCGTCGCGCAGTGTGTCGAGCGGATCGGCGGGCGCCGCGGCCGCATCCTGCGGCTCGGTGACGCCGGTCGCCACCGCCGCGCTCGCCGCGGCTGCCGCAGCCGGTTCCGCAGCCGTGACGGGTGGTGCGAGATAGCGCAAGGCGAGCGTTTCGTAGAGCGGCGGCGCAAAGAAGCGCGACACGCGGCTCGATACCAATGCGGTGGCCATCAGCGAAATCACGAGCGCGTGACCGTTGATCATCTCCATCACGATCACGAACGACGTGATCGGCGACTGCGTGACGGCCGCCATGTAGCCGACCATCGCGAGCGCGATCAGCATCGGCAGGCTCATGTTGCTGAACACGACGTGCAGCAGGTTGCCGAACCCGGCGCCGATCGACAGCGACGGCGCGAAGATCCCGCCCGGGATGCCCGGCAGGTACGACGCGACCATCGAAATCATCTTCAGGAACGGATAGAACACCGACAGATGCTGGCTGCCGTCGAGCAGGCCGCGCGCCTCGGCGTAGCCGCTGCCGAAGGTCGTGCCGCCCGATACGAGGCCGACGACGGCGATCGCGAAGCCGCACAGCGCGGCGAATGCGATCGGCCGCTCGCGATACAGGCCGAGCAGCTGCGCGGGCAGCCAGCGCCCCGTGTTGAGCAGCAGCCAGCAGAACAGGCCGCCTGCGATCCCCGTCACGATCGCGGTGACCAGCACGGCGAGCGCCAGCAGTTTCGGGAAATGAGGGCCGGCATCGATCGTGCCGAAATACGTGTAGTTGCCGTTCAGCCCGAGCGCGACGACGCCGGCGAGGATGATCGCGGTGATCAGCACGCCGCTGGCGCGCGCGGAGAAGCTGCGCGTCAGCTCCTCGATCGCGAACACGATCCCGGCGAGTGGCGTATTGAACGCGGCCGACAGCCCGGCCGCCGCGCCGGCGAGCACCAGTTGGCGTTCGATCTGCGCGTTCGAGCGCGGGTAGAAGCGTCGCAGGTTGAACATCAGCGCTGCGCCGACCTGCACGGTCGGCCCTTCGCGGCCGATCGTGAAGCCGCCCAGGATACCGAGGAACGACACCAGCACCTTGCCGAACAGGATACGCAGCGTCAGCAGCCGGGAGCCGAATGCACTCGGGCGCGCATGCAGCGTCGCGATCACTTGCGGGATGCCGCTGCCCTCGGCGCCGCGGAAGAAGCGGCGCGTGATCCATACCGACACCGCGGCGATGGCCGGCGTCAGCAGTAGCGGCAGCCACGCGGCGTGGTCGCGCATCGTGCGGAAAGTTTCGTAGCCCCAGTCGATCAATCGCGCGTAAAGTACAGCCGCGAGGCCAACGACGATCGCACCGAGCCAGAAAACGCCGTACTGGCGCCAGATCCTAAGTGAACGACGGGTGAGGGCGGGGAACAGGGCGGGAAGGGCGGGGCGTGGCATCGACGCGGGCCGGTAGGCAAAGACCGGATTATAAAAAGAACCGGATGCAGGCGGGAGGCGAGAATGTTTCCGAAAGGAGATGCATTTTGTTGCAAAAGTAATTTTCCCGTAATGTTCGCGCATGTAACCACCGTTAGCATGCCAAATTGGCCGGCTTTTCCCCACACATTGTGAAACGTATCCTCATCGTGAAAGTGACGTCGCTCGGCGACGTTGTCCAGACGCTACCCGTCGTCGCGGATCTGCATCGCGCCTTCCCGGGCGTAACGGTCGACTGGGCGGTGGATGAATCGTGCTCGGAGGTCGTGCGCTGGCATCCGGGCGTCAGCAACGTCCTGTGCGCGCCGCTGCGCCGCTTCAAGAAGATGCGCAATCGCGGCGACCTGAAGGCAATCACGGCATCGATCGGCGCGCTGCGGGCGCATCGCTACGACGCAGTGATCGACCTGCATGGCGTCTACAAGAGCGCGATCATTTCGGCGCTCGCACGCGCCGCACGCCGCATCGGCTACCAGACGCAGGATCTCGGCGAAACGGGCGCACGCTTCGCGTATTCGCATCGTTTCGGCCCGCGGCCGGACTGCGACGCGTGGCACGGGATGCGCGTGAGCGCCGGCGAGGCGCTCGGCTACGTGCCCGAAGGCATCGCCACGTACGGCATCGTCCCGCCGCGGGACGTGAACCTGCCGGCCGCCGTGACCGATGGCGCGCCGTTCATGCTGCTGTTCCATGCAACGTCCAACCCCGACAAGAAGTGGCCGGCCGACCACTGGGCCGCGCTCGCCACGCAGATGATGGCGCGTGGCGTACGCGTGCTGTTGCCGTGGGGATCGGCTGCCGAGCATGACGATGCGCAGGACATCGCCGCACGCGCGCCGGGTTCGGTCGTGCTGCCGGCGATGACGGTGCGCGAACTCGGCGCGGCGCTCGGCCGGGCTGCGCTCGTGGTGGGGGTCGATACGGGGTTCGTGCACATGGCGCACGCGCTGCAGCGGCCGACCGTGATGATTTTCGTCGCGACGTCGCGCCATCATTGCGGGATCGGCGGCGCGCCGAATGCATTGTCGATCGGCGAGCCGGGCACGATGCCGTCGGTCGACGAGGCGCTGGATGCGATCGATACGGTCAGCCCGGCCTACGGCGCGCTGCGCGCGCGGCTGACCGCCTGAAGAGGCGTGGTGCGTTGGTTCAGGCGAGCAGCGCCTCGACCGTGACGACGGCGGCGACGGCCGCCAGATTCGCCAGCAGCGCCTCGAACACGAGGCCGCGCCACGTCTGCGGCCGGAAGCGCATCGCGAGCAGGATCGCGCCACCCAGCGCGAGCGCGAGGATCAGGACGAGATCGGCATTGCCGAGGCGGATGTTCATGGCGGCGGCTCCTTCGGGGCGGGATCCCGGGGGCGCGCAGCGGCGCACCCAGGATCGAGTATAGGCAGCGCCAGCCACCGCACAACCCGGGTCGCCCCGGAGTCTCAGACGAGCGGTGCGTCGCGCGTCTCGCGCATCAGCAGCACGCCAATCAGGCTGATTGCCGCCGCAACCGATACGTAACCCCCGACCCACGACAGGCCGCCGCGCGCCGCCAAAAGTTGCGCGATATAGGGCGCAATCGACGCGCCGAGGATCCCGCCGAGGTTGTACGCGACGCCCGCGCCCGTGTAGCGGACGTTGGTCGGGAACAGCTCCGGCAGCAGTGCGCCCATCGGCGCGAACGTCACGCCCATCAGGAACAGCTCGATCGTCAGGAACAGCGCGACGAGCGGCATCGAGCCGCTACCGAGCAGCGGCTCCATCGCAAAACCCGACAGCAGCGCGGCGATCGCGCCCACGACGAGCACCGGCTTGCGGCCGAAACGGTCCGATGCCAACGCGGACAGCGGCGTCGCGAGCCCCATGAACACGACTGCAAAACACAGCAGGCCGAGGAAGCTCTGGCGCGGAATATGCAGCGCCGACACGCCGTACGACAGCGAGAACACCGTCGAGATGTAGAACAGCGTGTAGCAGACGACCATGGCGAGCGCCCCGAGCAGCGTCGGCCGCCAGTGTTGCGTGATCAGTGTCGCGACCGGCACGCGCACGCGCTCATTGCGATCGAGCGCGGCCTGGAACGCGGGCGTTTCGGTGATCTTGAGCCGCACGTACAGGCCGAGCGCGACGAGCACCGCACTGACCAGGAACGGAATGCGCCAGCCCCAGCTGCGGAACTGCTCGTCCGACAGCGACAGCGCGAGCGCGAAGAACAGCCCGTTCGACATCAGGAAGCCGACCGATGGCCCGAGCTGCGGGAACATCCCGAACCAGCCGCGCTTGCCCTGCGGCGCGTGCTCGGTCGCGAGCAGCGCGGCGCCGCCCCATTCGCCGCCGAGGCCGATCCCCTGGCCGAAGCGCAGCACGCACAGCAAAACCGGCGCGAGCGCGCCGATCGCGTCGTAGCCGGGCACGAAGCCGATGGCGGTGGTGGATACGCCCATCACGAGCAGCGATGCGACGAGCGTCGACTTGCGGCCGATGCGGTCGCCGAAGTGCCCGAACAGGAACGATCCGATCGGGCGTGCGATGAACGCGATGCCGAACGTGACGAAGGCGGACAGCGCCTGTGCGGTCGCGGACCCGTGCGGGAAGAACACCGGGCCGATGACGAGCGCGGCGGCCGTTGCGTACACGTAGAAATCATAGAACTCGATTGCGGTGCCGATGAAGCTGGCGAACACGATGCGCCGGTGGCTGACGGCGCCGGCCGAACCGGTTGCGTGTGCAACGGTCGGGGGGGATGCGGACATGGATGTCTCCGTTTTGTCGTTGGGGCGGTCGGCTGGGCGTGCGGACGGGCAGGCGGATGCCTGCCGGTGGCAGCCGAGCGGATGATGCGGTGGCGGCGTGGACGCGTGCCTTGGCGCGCGCGTCACCCGCCGGTCGACGATGGAGACGGGTACGTCGCCGCCGCCCGGTGCCGGCGTGGTCGGCTCGCATGCCGGGTGGGGCGCGCGAACGTGCGCGCGGCGTGATGGCCGCGCGATTGCGGAAAATTATAGCCAGCGCTGCCGCGCACCGGCAATCGCGGGGCGGCGACCGGTCAGTCGATCGATTGCGCCTGCGCCGACGCGGTGCTTTGCAACTGGAAGTGGCCGTCGTCGTTAAAGAGCCAGCCTTCCATCAATTCGAGCCGGCCGTTGCCGTCGAGCAGTCGCGACGGTGGCGCCGGCAGCGGCGCCGAGCGGTGCAGCGACGCGAGCGCGAGTGCTTCCGCTTCGCTGTCGCCGTTGCTGCGATAGACGGACGCGTTGACGAGCCGGCCGCTGCCATCGACGGTGAAGGCCACGACGACGAGCGAGCGGAGCATCGCCTGTGGTATCCCGTGCAGCATGCCGGACGGATTGCGTTCGGCGACGCGCTGTGCGACTTCGACGCGGTACTGGTCGAGGTTGCCGCTGCGGGTGATCGACGGAATCGTCAGGATCGAGTGCAGCGACGGAGGCGGCGTGATCGTGCACGCCGCGAGCATGGCGGCGACGGCCAGCGCAACTGCACGCAGCCGGTCGACATGCAAACGGGGAAGGGGGCGCATGGGAGGCTAGCCAGAAGTGACTATAAAAAAATGATAGGCGCACGGACGCGAGACGATATCGGGAGAAACGCATAAAGGGCGATGCCGGACGATGCGGTTGCCGATGACGAGAAGACGTGCGCTCGCGCATCGCGATGTGACGTGACATGTGACAGCACGCTCGCGTGGCTGTCGGCCGTGTGCATCCCTGCGTGCGTGTTGCAAGGTTGAAAGAATCGTGAGGGACGCGAGTGGCACGCGGCCGCGGGGAGATGGTCCGGCGCGAGCGCAGCGGGTTGCCGCAGGCAGCACCGCGGCGGCCGCCCGCGCCATCTTCGGCGATGCGTGCCGCCCGGGTCAGAAGCCGTGCGTCACGAGTGACAGGATCGACAGGTCGGGGTGCGTGCCATCGATGATGCTCTTGCCGATGTGCACGGCTTCGTGGACGGCTTCATCGAGGCTCGCGAAGCTTTCTTCGCCGTCTGCATGGAAGGGCACAGCGTGGCCGGGCAATGCGGGATTCGCCCCCGGATGGCACACGTAACCGGTGTAGGTGTAGCGCGTGTCGCTGCCGGGCACGGTGGCCGGCACGACATGGATCTCGAAGCCTTCGTAATCGACGTGTTCCGCCGGTGTCGACAGTTCGGTCATGGCGATCTCCGTGTACCGCACGCAGGGGTGGCGCGCGCGGTATCGAGTACGCGGCGGCGGTCGTGTCGCCGTGTTGATCGAATTCTAGGCGATCGAGCGGGCGGCCGGGAGGATGGCTTCCGGTGTGGCGCGGTACGATTGAGGGCCGCTGGCGAGTCCGCAGCTCAGGTGCCGTGCGAGGGCCGGCGCGAACGCCCGTGCCGTTTCGGCGGACGGGCTCGCGCGCGGCGCTGCATCATTGCTTGCAGCGCGCGTCCTTGCGCTGCACGACGATGATCACCGGGTATTTCTGGCCGTGGTCGAGCTCCACGCGCGCCACGACGGTCAGCGTTGCCGGATCGGAATCGTCGTACACGCTGACCTGTTCGTTCCGCAGGTAGGTCACGCCGGTGCAGTTCGACGTGCGTCCGTCATCGCCCACCTTGCACTGGAGGTCGTTGTCCTTCACGTAGTTGTACGGCGACGGGCTCGCGAGGTATTCGCTCAGGCCGCGCGGCGAGCCGCCGACGCCAGTCACGTAAGCGATTGCGCACGACGCTTGCGCGTCGCTGCCGGCGGTGGTGTCGGCCGTCGCCTGCGTGCTGACGACAACCAGCAGTGCAGCGAGCGACGAGACGATGAAGGGCTTCATGACGTGGGTTTCCCGTTTCGCGAATCGGAGCGCCGGATTGTAACGGCATCCGGCGTGACGCGTCGGAACGTGAGGGAAGGGCGTGAACGGACCAACAAAAAAACCCCGTCATTCGGTGAATGGACGGGGTTTGGCGAACTTCCTGGCGGAAGCGGTGAGATTCGAACTCACGGACAGTTTCCCGTCGCCGGTTTTCAAGACCGGTGCCTTAAACCGCTCGGCCACGCTTCCACACGAGGCGGCATTGTAACCGAAATGCCGCGTGGTTCATCCCTTCAATCGTCGCGCAGGAACAATTCCTGCAGGTCGTTGAGGAAACGCTGGCCCAGCGGCGTCGGCGCGATCTGCGCGAAATCGCGCGCGATCAGCCCGCGCCGTTCCGCTTCCTGCAGCGCCGGCTCGATCGTGCTCATCGGCAGGCCCGTGCGTTCGGCGAAGCTGTGCACGGGGAAGCCTTCGACGAGCCGCAGCGTGTTCAGCATGAACTCGAACGGCAGGTCGCGCGCACCGACTTCACGCTCTTCCTGCACGGCCGTGCCGGCCATCGCCTGCTCGATGAAGGTTGCCGGATGCTTGTAGCGTGCCTGCCGCAGGATCCGGTTCGGGAACGACAGCTTCGTGTGCGCGCCCGCGCCGATCCCGAGATAGTCGCCGAAGCGCCAGTAGTTCAGGTTGTGCTTGCACTGATGATTCGGCTTCGCGTACGCGGACACTTCATAGCGTCCGTAACCGGCGTCGGCCGTGCGCGCGTGAATCCATTCCTGCATGTCGGCCGACGCGTCGTCATCGGGCACGACCGGCGGGAACTTCGCGAACAGCGTATTCGGCTCGAGCGTCAGGTGATACAGCGACAGATGCGGCGGCGCGTACGACAACGCAGTCTCGATGTCGGTGCGGCATTCGTCGAGCGTCTGGTTCGGCAGCGCGAACATCAGGTCGAGGTTGAAGTTGTCGAACGTCTTCGCGGCGATCTCGACGGCCGCGCGCGCCTGCGTGGTGTCGTGAATCCGGCCGAGCGCTTTCAGATGGCCTTCGTTGAAGCTCTGGATGCCGACCGACAGGCGGTTCACGCCGCTCGCGCGGAACTGCGCGAACTTCGCGGCCTCGAACGTGCCCGGGTTCGCCTCGAGCGTGATCTCGGCGTCGGCATCGAGCGGCAGCAGCGCGCGCACGTCGGACAGCAGCCGGTCGAGGCCGGCCGCGGACAGCAGGCTCGGCGTGCCGCCACCGATGAATACCGTATGCACCTGGCGGCCCCACACGAGCGGCAGTGCCTGTTCGAGATCGGCGCGCAGCGCGTCGAGATATTCGGTTTCCGGAAACCGCTCGCCTTTCCACTCATGCGAGTTGAAATCGCAGTACGGGCACTTGCGCACGCACCACGGAAAATGCACGTAGAGGGCGAGCGGCGGCAGCGACGTGAGCCGCACCTGCCCAGGCGACGTGAACGTCGCGACGACGCGCGCGCCGGTTTCCGCTGCCTGGCTCATGCGGCCTCCGGCTGCGAATGCGTGGTGAAGACGGTCATGCGGGTTCCTCTGCGAGCCGCGCGAGCAGCGCCTTCAGCGCTAGCGCCCGATGGCTGTGCGTGTTCTTCACGGCTGGCTCGAGTTCGGCCGCCGTCGCGCCGAGCGACGGCAGGTAGAAATACGGGTCGTAGCCGAATCCGTGCTCGCCGCGCGGCGTATCGACGATTTCGCCCGCCCAGCGTCCTTCGGCGAACAGCGGCTCCGGGTCGTCCGCATGGCGCACGAGCGCAAGCACGCAGCAGTAGTATGCGCGCCGGTCGTCGACACCGCGCAACTGCTCGACGAGATACGCGTTGTTCGCCGCGTCGCCCTTGTCGCGGCCCGCGCGCTGCGCGTAGCGCGCCGAATAGACGCCCGGCGCGCCGCGCAGCACGCGCACGCACAGGCCCGAATCGTCGGCGATCGCCGGTAGCCCGGTGAGCCGCGACGCGTGGCGTGCCTTCGTCAGTGCATTCTCGATGAAGGTGCCGAACGGCTCCTCCGCCTCCGGCACGGCAAGGTCGCCCTGCGGGACGATCTCGATGCCGACCGTCGAGAACAGCGCGGTGAATTCGCGCAGCTTGCCGGCGTTGTTCGACGCGAGAACGATGCGCGACAGCGGCGCGGTGGTGTGGTCGTCCGGCATGTCAGGCGCCCAGCACGTCTTTCTGAAGCTGCACGAGCTCGGCGATTCCGCCTTGCGCGAGGTCGAGCAGCGCGTTCATCTCGGCGCGCGAGAACGGCACGCCTTCGGCCGTGCCCTGGACTTCGACGAAACCGCCGGCGCCCGTCATCACGACGTTCATGTCGGTGTCGCACTGCGAATCTTCCGCGTAGTCGAGGTCGAGCACCGGTGCGCCCTGGTACACGCCGACCGAGATCGCGGCGACGTGGTCGGTGATCGGCGAGCGCGTGAGCTTGCCGGCCGCGATCAGCTTCGACACGGCGTCGTGCGCGGCGACGAATGCGCCGGTGATGCTTGCCGTGCGCGTGCCGCCGTCCGCCTGGATCACGTCGCAATCGATATGGATCGTGCGCGGGCCGAGCGCCTCGAGGTCGAACACCGCGCGCAGCGCACGACCGATCAGGCGCTGAATTTCCTGCGTGCGGCCGGTCTGCTTGCCGCGGGCGGCTTCGCGGTCGCTGCGTGTGTGCGTCGCGCGCGGCAGCATCCCGTATTCGGCGGTCAGCCAGCCTTGCCCGCGGTCGCGCAGGAAGTCGGGGACGCGTTCGGAGACGCTCGCGGTGCAGAGCACCTTGGTGTCGCCGAATTCGACCAGCACCGAACCTTCGGCATGTTTCGTGTAGTTGCGCGTAAGGGCGACCTTGCGCAGTGCGTCGGCGCGGCGGCCGCTCGGGCGGGAAACGGAGGACGTCATGTGGGAATCGCGGAACGAGAGGAAACCCCGATTTTAGCGCCGAACGGCGGGCGTGCCCGGCGGGGTGGTCCGCAAAAATGGGATAATGCGCGCTTCCCGCCCCGCGCTTTCCGATGCGCCGGGCGCCTCGACATATCCCCGCCCGCGAGGGCACCCAGACGGCGAGACGAACCATGATCTACAGCATGACGGGCTACGCGAGCGCAACGCGCGAACTCGCGACGGCCACCGGCAACGGCGGCACCAGCGTGTCGGTCGAACTGCGCACCGTGAACTCGCGCTTCCTCGACCTGAATTTCCGGATGCCGGACGACGTGCGCGCGTGCGAACCCGCGCTGCGCGAAATGCTGATGAACAAGCTGTCGCGCGGCAAGGTCGACATCCGCATCAACCTGCAGCGCGGCGAGCAGAGCATCGGCGCGGGTGCGCTGAACCAGTCCGCGCTCGGCCAGCTCGCCGAGCTCGAGCGCTCGGTGCTCGACTCGTTCCCGGGCGTCGGCCGCCTGCGCGCGGGCGAGATCCTGCGCTGGCCCGGCGTGATCGCCGAGAGCGGTGTGTCGGCCGACGCGATCCGCGAGGCGGTGCTCGCGTGCGGCAAGGAAGCGATCGGCGAACTCGTCGTCGTGCGTTCGCGCGAAGGCGCGCAACTGGCGACGATGCTGCTGTCGAACGTCACCGAGATGGAAGCGATCGTCGCGCGCATCACGCCGCTCGTGCCGGAGCTGATCGCGAAGCACCAGCAGAAGATCGTCGAACGGCTGCAGGAGGCGCTCGGTATCGCGGCGCCCGAAGGCAGCTCGACGATCGTCACGCGCGAGGAGGCCGCGGAGCGCATTCGTCAGGAAGTGACGATGTACGGGATCCGGATCGACATCGCGGAAGAGCTGTCACGGCTCACCGCGCACCTGAACGAAACGCGTCACGTGATCGAGAAGGGCGGCCGCGTCGGCAAGCGTCTCGACTTCATGATGCAGGAACTGAATCGAGAAGCAAACACGCTCGGCTCGAAGGCGGCGGCGAAGGAACTCGCCGACGCATCGATGGCGCTCAAGCTGTTGATCGAGCAGATGCGTGAGCAAGTGCAAAACCTGGAGTAAAGCAACATGACCGAATCCCACCGCGACGGCCACGCGTCGCATTCGCTGCACGGCGGCGTCTATCCCGGCAACCTGTTCATGGTCGTCGCGCCGTCGGGCGCCGGCAAGTCGACGCTCGTGAATGCGCTGCTGTCGAAGGACAGCGACATCTGCCTGTCGATCTCGTACACGACGCGCAAGCCGCGCCCGGGCGAGCAGGATGGTCAGCACTATCACTTCACGACGGTCGAGGATTTCCGCGCACGTCACGCGGCGCACGAATTCCTCGAGAGCGCGGAAGTGCACGGCAACTACTACGGCACGTCGCGCGTCTGGATCGAAGAGCAGATGAAGAACGGCCACGACGTGCTGCTCGAGATCGACTGGCAGGGCGCGCTGCAGGTGAAGAAGCAGTTCCGCAACGCGGTCGGCATCTTCATCCTGCCGCCGTCGCTCGACGCGCTCGAGGAGCGCCTGAAGAAGCGCGGCCAGGACGAACCGAACGTGATCACGCGCCGCCTGCTGGCCGCCGGCAGCGAGATCGCGCACGCGTCCGAAGCGGAATACGTGGTGATCAACGAGAACTTCGAGCGTGCGCTCGCGGAGCTCGAATGCATCGTCGCGGCCACGCGCCTGCGCTTTGCTTCGCAGTACGCGCGACACACGGAGCTGTTCATCGAGCTCGGCATCCATCTGCCCCACGCGGAATGACGCGGGGGACGAGGGACATAAGGTAGAATAAGGACTATATTCAGAAGGAATTACCAACATGGCTCGCATTACCGTCGAAGACTGCCTGAAGCAAATCCCGAACCGCTTCGAACTGGCGCTTGCCGCCACCTATCGCGCGCGGCAGCTCGCGCAAGGCCATACGCCGAAGATCGAAAGCCGCGACAAGCCGACCGTCGTCGCGCTGCGCGAAATCGCTGCCGGCCAGGTCGGCGTCGAGATGCTGAAGAAGGTGCCGGTGTAACGCGCATCCGGCCCGTTCCAGCCATGTAATCCACGCGCGCAACGACTCGACCTGGAGGCGAATATGAGCACCACCCCATCGTCCGCCTCCGCGGATCCGACCACCGAAGCCACGGCCCAGTCGCCTGCGCGCCAGTACATCGACGCGGTCCTCGAACAGTCCTTCCGGCATCTGTTCGGGCCGACCGCCACACCGGAGCAGCCTCGCAAGCACGGCGTCGTTTCGATCGCGAAACTGACGGGCGTGCTTGCCGAGTATCTTCCTCCGGAAGAAATCAAAGAGGTCAAGGCGGCGTTCCACTTCAGTGACGAAGCCCACCTCGGTCAATATCGCCAGAGCGGCGAACCCTACATCACCCATCCCGTCGCCGTTGCAGAAATCTGCGCCGGCTGGAAGCTCGACGCGCAGGCCGTCATGGCCGCGCTGCTGCACGACGTGATGGAAGACCAGGGCGTGACCAAGAGCGAGCTGGCCGAGCGGTTTGGCCCGAAGGTCGCCGAACTGGTCGATGGCCTGTCGAAGCTCGACAAGATGGAATTTCGCAGCCGCGAGGAAGCGCAGGCGGAAAACTTCCGCAAGATGCTGCTCGCGATGGCACGCGACGTGCGCGTCATTCTCGTCAAGCTCGCCGACCGCCTGCACAACATGCGCACGCTCGGCGCAGTGCCGATGGAAAAGCGCCGCCGCGTCGCGCGGGAAACGCTCGACATCTACGCGCCGATCGCGCACCGCCTCGGGTTGAACAACACGTATCGCGAGCTGCAGGACATGAGCTTCGCGAACTTCAACCCGCATCGCTACGCGACGCTCGAGAAGGCCGTGAAGGCCGCGCGCGGCAACCGCCGCGAAGTGATCAGCAAGATCCTCGAAGCCGCGCAGCGCGCGATGGCCGATGCGAAGATCGACGCCGAGATCACCGGCCGCGAAAAGACCATCTACAGCGTGTACCGCAAGATGCGCGACAAGCAGCTGTCGTTCTCGCAGGTGCTCGATGTGTACGGCTTTCGCGTCGTCGTCGACAGCCCGCTCGACTGCTACACGTGCATCGGCGCGCTGCACGCGCTGTACAAGCCCGTGCCCGGCAAGTTCAAGGACTACATCGCGATCCCGAAGATCAACGGCTATCAGTCGCTGCACACGACGTTGGTCGGCCCGTTCGGCGCGCCGATCGAGTTCCAGGTGCGCACGCGCAAGATGCACGAGATCGCCGAGGCGGGGGTCGCCGCGCACTGGTTGTACAAGAATGGCAGCGCGGATCTCAGCGACGTGCAGAAGCGCGCGCATCAGTGGCTGAAGTCGCTGCTCGACATCCAGAGCGAAGCCGGCGATTCGAGCGAGTTCCTCGAGCACGTGAAGATCGACCTGTTCCCGGATGCGGTTTACGTGTTCACGCCGAAGTCCAAGATCATGGCGCTGCCGCGCGGCGCGACGGCACTCGATTTCGCGTATTCGATCCACAGCGATCTCGGCAACCAGTGCGTGGCCGTGAAGATCAACAACGAGCTGCTGCCGCTGCGCACCGAGCTGAAGAGCGGCGACATCGTCGAGGTGATCACCGCGCCGTATTCGAAGCCGAATCCCGCATGGCTCGGTTTCGTGCGTACCGGCAAGGCGCGCTCGGCGATCCGTCACTACCTGAAGACGATGCGCCTGAACGAGTCGGTGCAGCTTGGCGAGCGGCTGGTCGACCAGAGCCTGAAGGGCTATGGCCTCGCGCTGGCCGATGTCGAGCCGGAAGTGTGGGAGAAGCTCGTGCAGTGGACGGGCAACAAGAGCCGTCAGGAAATCTTCGCGGACATCGGCCTCGGCCGCCGCGTGGCCGCGGTGATGGCCAAGCGCATCGAGGTGCTGATGAGCGGCCGCGATGCGGACGACGATCTGCCGAAGTCCGAGCGGCATCCTGCGCACCACGCGCCGCCGGTCGTGATTACCGGCACCGAAGGGATGTCCGTGCAGTTGTCCGCATGCTGCCGGCCGATTCCGGGCGACGCGATCATGGGCTACATCGGCATCGGTCTGGGCATGGCGATTCATACGACCGATTGCCGCGTGGCGCAGCGTATCCATCGCCGCGATCCGGGCCGCTGGATCGACGTCGAATGGGCGCCGCAGCCGGGCCGCCTGTTCGATGTCGCGGTGAAGGCGCTCGTGAAGAACACGAAGGGCATCTTTGCGCGTGTCGCGGCGGACATCACGTCGGCCGATGCGAACATCGTGCATATCGCGATGGACGAGGATCTGACGCACGAATCGACGGTACTGCGCTTCGTGATCCAGGTCAGCGACCGCGTGCATCTCGCGAACGTGATGCGGCGCGTGCGAACCAATCCGGACGTGATGCGGATCATGCGCGAGCGTTCGACCGACGACGGCGCGCATGCGCGCCACGACGGCGGCATGCGCATCGAGCGCGAGCGGCAGGATTATTGACGCCTGGCCCGCAGGTGCGATCGACGGCGGCCAATGGCCGCCGTTTTCATTTGTGCTGCCGAAGACGCGAACGTGCGGTGTGGTCGACGTTCTTCCGAAAAGAGACGTTATGCAACCGTACGTTGCGGTGCGGCGAGCAGGGGAAGGGCGGGCGGAAAAGAAAAAGGGCTTTCCCGGAGGAAAGCCCTTTTAAGGTGGCGCGGCTGGCAGGATTCGAACCCACGACCCCTTGGTTCGTAGCCAAGTACTCTATCCAACTGAGCTACAGCCGCACGCAGAAGCGAAATTATAGCAGGGTTGTATAAAAAGGGAAGCCTTATTCGCAAATTAGGTGCATGGCCTTGCCGGGGCGCCCTTCGTGTACCCTTGGAGCATCAGTCATCCATGTTGAATCCGCATCATGAACAAGGCGTTTGTCAAAGAGTCGGACGGCGACGACGACGATCTGGACCAGACCCAGCCCGCGATTCCGGCGGGCTCGAAGAACTACATCACGCCCGCCGGCCACAAGCGCCTGAGGGACGAATTGCTGAACCTGATCGACGTCGAGCGTCCCGAGGTCGTGCGGCTCGTATCCTGGGCCGCGTCGAATGGTGACCGGTCGGAGAATGGCGACTACATCTACGGCAAGCGGCGGCTTCGCGAGATCGATCGCCGCATCCGCTTCCTGACGAAGCGGCTCGATCTGGCCGAAGTCGTCGATGCGAGCCGGCAGGAGAATGTCGACCAGGTGTTTTTCGGCGCAACGGTCGATTACGAGACACCGGACGGCGAGGATCACACGATCACGATCGTCGGGATCGACGAGGTCGATCTCGATCACGGTTGTGTCAGCTGGATTTCGCCGGTCGCGCGCGCACTGATCAAGGCGCGGATCGGCGATACCGTCATGCTGATGACGCCGGCCGGCCCGCAGCCGATCGACGTGCTCGACGTCCGTTACCCGGCGCCAGGCAACGCCTGAGCGGTGCACGGCGCAACCCGGCAAAGAAAAAGCGCCCCGATGGGGCGCGTCGCCATTCGGCGTGCTGCGGAAATGCCGGTCGCTCAGAAGCGATGGCGCAGGCCGGCCGTGACCGCGATCTGCTTGTTGGTCGACGAAGCACCACCGAGGCCATTGACATAGGCGCCGATGCCCAGGCCATCCGTGCTGACGCGCTGATACACGCCTTGCACATACACGTCGGTCCGCTTGGACAGTGCATAGTCGGTCTGCAGATTGAACTGATTCCAGCCCGGATGACGACCATCCAGGAAGCCGGCGGTGTACGTGTACGATCCGGCCAGCGACAAGGCCGGCGTGAGCGCGTAGCGCGCATTCACTTCGTAGTTGTTGAAGCGGGCAAACGTGCCGTCGAGACCCAGGCCGTTCGACACGCCCGAGGCGCCCGCGGAGATGCCGAGCGCGCGGTTCACACGCGATTGCGTGAACACGAAGCCGGCCGTTGCCGGGCCGAATGTGTAGTTCAGGCCGCCGCCGAACACGCGCTGACGCTTGCCGACGAACGTGTTGTCGCCTGCTACCGCGCCGCCGCTGTTGGTGACCGCGGCCGACGTGAGGCCCGAGATGTCATTGTTCAACTGCAGGTAGCCAGCGCCGATATTGAAGCCGGCGTACGTGTACGACACGCCTGCGCTGTACGCGCGATTGTTCGAGAACTGATTGCTGTTCGAGAAGCCGTACAACGCGCCGAACTTCAGGCCGCCGTAATTGATGCTCGTATACTTGACGGCGTTATTGATCCGGAACGAATTGTTGAGGTTGTCGTTATCGAACGGGTGGGCAAACTGGGTGCCGCCGAATTGCGTACCGGTAAGCGACAGCGGCCCGATGTAGTCGACGACGCTATCGTATTGGCGACCGAGGGTGACGGCGCCGAACTGGTCATGAGACAGGCCGACGAACGCCTGGCGGCCGAATTCGCGGCCATTCTGGCCGAGCGTGCCGTTGGCGATGTTGAAGCCGTTTTCCAACACGAAGATTGCTTTCAGGCCGCCGCCGAGATCTTCCGTGCCGCGCAGGCCCCAGCGGCTGCCGTTGATCTGGCCGCTGCGTTCCGACCATGAGCTGTGGCCACCCTGGTTGTTCGTGTAGGTGATGCCTGCGTCGATCAGGCCGTATAGCGTCACGCTGCTCTGAGCGTGAGCTGCCGTAACGAATACACTCGACAACGCGGTGACGATCAGGGTTTTTTTCATGGATCTGTCTCCAAACAGGATGATGTCGATCGAACCTGCTGCGGACTGGCATCTTTTGCTTGACGTTGCGGCCGGTCCGCAGGGCGGCGGAGCGCCTATCAAAATGCCATCTGCAGTGTACGGAGTGCGTGGAGCGGGGGAAGGCTGCGCTTTAAGCAACAGTATATTTTGGAATCCGCAAAGATCGGCGGTGTGGCGGAAACGATTGCCCACCAAGGATTTGCGGCGATGCAGCAAAGAAAAATGACGATCAGAACTACGTAACGGGCGTTGCGTGTTCGCGACAGGCGGTCAACAGCAGGCGGGGATGCCGGTAATCCGATTATTGACACATCGGCAATAGAGGTTTGTGTGGAGCATGGCTAATGAAAGGTTGTTCTCTCGCTATACTGCGATCTCTGCTTTCCGAAGCAGACTTTTTCGTTGACGGAAAAGATCTCCAAACCTTTGTCGGCGCGACTTCCCAGTCGCGCTTTTTTTTTGCCCCGTCGGTCCGCGCGCTATTGCGCGAACGAGCGCCGCTTGCGCTTGGCCGCGGGTGCGGCCTCCTCGGCTTCGTTGGGGGGCGGCGTGTATGTCCAGTCTTCCATCACGTAGTGACGGGCATCGAGAGGCGACGAGAGCAGGTTCTGCCAGTGATCGCCGTGCCAGGTCGTATCGAATTCGGTGTCGTACGGCGCTTCACGCGAGGCCGCGGACTCGGTCAGCGCCCGGGACTTGCGCCGTACGCGTCCGAGCCGGCTCGCGAAGCGCTTGATTCCGTCCAGCCACATGGCCATCTCCTTCCTTCCGGCGTTAAGTGAGCATCGCAATATCCCCGGCTTTCCGCAACCCGGAAAAAACCCGAGGAATTTACCGACTCGATTTGTCCCCGGTAGGAATTTCGCGGCCAAGATTATTAATGCTCTGATCCCGGTAATATTGACAGGTTTTTGATGCGAATCAATTAATCAAAGGCGCCGGTGTACCGATTCCAGTGGTATTAGCTCTTTTTTGATAAAACGATCGTCAAAAATTTCCTTGACGCACCCGGATTGTCCAATTTATAAATGTCAGCACTCCGTCCTCGGGCGGCGTGCTGGTGCGGGTGCTGGCGCAATGTTTCGGGATTTCGGGAAACGGCTATAAAAATAGCTTTTTTGGATCTAATCGAGTGGGGAACGAAGACATGGATACCGGTATCGTGAAATGGTTTAACGATGCTAAAGGTTTCGGCTTTATTACGTCGGACAATGGCGGTGAAGATTTGTTTGCGCACTTTTCCGAAATCAAGATGGACGGCTTCAAGACGCTGAAGGAAAACCAGCGTGTTTCGTTCGACGTGAAAGTCGGGCCGAAAGGCAAGCAGGCAGCGAATATCCAGGCGGTCTGACGCGCCGCGCATTGCCGATCACGTCCGGCCCCCGCATTGCGGGGGCTTTTTGTTTCGCGGGGGCGGAACATTCCGGTTCGCGCTGGCCGTGAACCCGAATGCCGGTGCATACTCACGGAAGCATCGTTTCCCAGTCTTTTCATGTCTGATTCCCCCCGTCCGTCCGATCCCGCCAGCGAACAGCCGCTCGTTTTCGTCGACCTTGAAACCACCGGCGGCTCGCCCGCCGAACACCGCATCACCGAAATCGGCGTGGTCGAGATCGGCCCGCTCGGCGTGTCGACGTGGACGACGCTCGTCAATCCGGGGCAGTCGATTCCGCCGTTCATCCAGCAACTGACGGGCATTTCGGACGAGATGGTGCGCGACGCTCCGTCATTTGCGTCGCTGGCGCCGGCGTTGTTCGAGCGGCTCGACGGCAAGCTTTTCGTCGCGCACAACGCGAGCTTCGACCGCAGCTTCCTGCGGGCCGAATTCGAGCGCGCCGGCTTCGCATTCAATCCCGATGTGCTGTGTACGGTGCGGCTGTCGAAGGCGCTGTTCCCGCGTGAATCGCGGCACGGCCTCGACGCGTTGATCGAGCGTCACGGCCTCGTGCCGGCTGCGCGCCACCGGGCGCTGGCGGATGCCGACCTGCTGTGGCAGTTCTGGCGCCTGTTGCACGACATCGTGCCGCTCGAGCGCCTGCGTGACCAGATCGCACGCACGACGCGCCACTTCCGTCTGGGCGGCAACCTGACCGAAGCCTGGCTCGATACCGCGCCGCCCGGCTGCGGTGCATACGCACTGTTCGGGGACGAGGATGTGCCGCTGTATGTTGGCCGCAGCGTGCGTGTGCGGCAGCGGCTGCGTGCGCTGCTGACGGGCGAGCGCCGTTCGTCGAAGGAAATGCGGCTGGCGCAGCAGGTGCGGCGGGTCGAATGGCGCGAGACCGGCAACGAGTTGGGGGCGATGCTGACCGAGGCGCAATGGATTGCCCGGCTGCGGCCGTCGTACAACCGGCGTCCCGCAGCCGATGCTCGTACCGGCGCTGCGCCCTGGCCATTCGAAGGTGCCGTCGCGTTCGAGGCGAGCGGCGAGCGCCGCCTGTTTCATGTGATCGATGGCTGGCGCTATCTCGGCGCGACGGAATCGCTCGACGCGGCTGCGCAACTCGCGGCCGACGGAGCGGACGGTGCGTTCGAACCCTCCACCCACCGCCTGCTGCAGACGCATCTCGCACGCGGCCTGGAGCTGATTCCGCTCGCCGCGCTCACGCCTGCGGGGCAGGCGGGTTAATCAGGCGCGGTCGCGCCACCGGCGCCCGCTGTCGTCAGCCGATCGCGCTTGCGCCGCCGGCCGAGCAGACGTGCGATAGCGCAGTGTCGAGTGCCTGCGTTTGCGTGGCGTCGTAGCGCGTGAGCGTCTTCCAGTTGGCGATGCTGCGCGCGAGCCTCGCCTGGCAGTCAGGCGCATCCCGCAGCGGTGCAATCTGCGCGAGCCCCGCGAGCATTTTCTGCGTCAGCCGGTCGAGCGCCGGGCGCGTGCTGGTCGCGAGATCGGGCGGCGTGCCTTCCGGTGGCCGCGTCGCGCGCCAGGTTGCGAATAGCGCGTTCTGCACATCCTTGCTCGCGGTGATCTGATCCTCGAAGAACGTCCGAGCGAACGCGGGATCGACACCGGCCTGTGCCGCGCGCTTCTCGACTGACACGAGCAGCTCCGCTTCGCGCGGCCGGTCCTCGATTGCCTTGTGATTCGCCCATTTCCATCGAGCGACCGGTTCGGCGAGCGCGAGGCGCTGCGACGCGAGCGCGACGATGTTGGTGAGGGCGGTGTCGTCACCATCTGCGTTGGCGATGCGCGGGGACGAAAAGAGGGCGACGCCGAGCGCGGCGACAGCGAGGCTGGCACGAATGGCTTGCTTCATCGGAACGATCGGGAGAGCCGGGCGGCCCGGAAGTGGAAAACCAGAAGGATAGACGAAGACAGTCGCGCGGCGTAGCGCAGCGACAGGAGAATCAGCAGGCGAGCTGATCCGGCACCGTCAGGCTGTTGCGGCCCGGGTGCGAGGCGAATTGCGCGTGATGCGCAGTGATGAACCGCACGAAAGCGATGATCGACACGTGGCGGTTACAGAACCGAACAGGCGTTCACTTCGGCGAGTACAGCTTGTGCTGTTCGTCGAAGAATGCCCGCACGTGGTCGGGCAATTCGGCGAGGAATTCCACGCCGACGGGTTCCGGATCCGGGCTCATCACTTGCTCCGGCGGTGGCATGCGAGTTGGTCTTTCGTCCATGGTCATTTCTCCAGCGGGTTCGATGATTATCAACCTCGTGCTTGGATTTATGCCAGTGGCGAATCGTTAGATTTTGTCTCTGTTGTATTAACGGCACATGCGCTCTGACGCGCTGCGATGCCGACTATTGCATTATGCGGAATCGGCAACAATCGGGCCGCTCACTATACTTGCGCGCACTTTTTCTCGACCGCGATGCAACGAACGACGCGATGGATCGGCCTCGTATGGCTGGCGCCGGTACTGAACGTACTGTCGCCCGTCATCGGCTATGCGCGTCTCGCGTCGAGGGGCTCCGGCGAGCTCGCGCTCGAATTGTGCGATGCAGCGAGCGCGCGCCAGATCGTGCTCGCGCAGGCGGGCAGCGACCACGATGCGTCGTCGTTCGACCATGCCGGCGTGCCGCACTGTGTGTACTGCCCGGGGTTTCGCCGCGAGCGTGGCGCTCGGGTCCAGCCTACCCGCGCTGCCGGGCTTCGTACGGACGTTCGCCTATCGCGCGGCCGTGCCGGCCATTTCCGAATTTCCCCGCAAGGGCATCCGTCTCGCGCAGCCTCGCGTTCCGTCTGAAAACGCTCCGATCTGATTGATGTCGCCCGTGCGCCCCGGTGGCGCGTGTGCCGCTCGCGGCTGGGTGTCGGCGTCGTGCGTGCCAGCGTGTTCCAGAGCGACCTGCGCGATTCGATCTGCAGCCAGACGGCGGTGTCGGGCGCGACGACGGTGACCAACATCTCGAACGCCGATCGCGTGCGCGTGCGTGGCGTCGAACTCGCGTTCAGCGGCGAGAAAGTCGGTTTGAAGGGACTCGCGATCGACGCGAACGTGTCGGCGAGCAATGCGCAGATCCTCGCCGATGTCGCGAATCCCGAGCATGTCGGCTCGCGCTTTCCGCGGATTCCGCGCATGCGTGCGAACCTGCTCGCGTCGTATCGCTTCGACGAGCACTGGCTGACGAGCGTCGGCGTGCGCTACTCGGGCCGCCAGTTCAACACGCTCGACAACAGCGACATGAACCCGAACGTCTGCGGCGGCGCGAGCTCGTTCACGGTCGCCGACCTGAAGGCGCGCTACCGCTTCGATCGTCACTGGAGCGCGTCGCTCGGCATCGACAACCTCACGGACCGCCGCTATTACGTGTTCCACCCGTATCCGGGCCGTGATTTCTATGGAAAACTGCAATGGTCGCTGTGAGATCGCTCGCGGCAGGCGGCGCGCCGTGGCTCGCGTTGCTGTCGCAAGCCGGCGCGCACGACGCGCACAACGTGCCGAAGGCCGCCGATTCGCACGCCACGCACATGAGCATGCAGGCCGCACCCGCGCAGCAGAAGCAGCCGCTCGCGACGGGTGCGGCATTCGACACGCATCACCGGATGTGGGGCGCATGGGTCGAGGGCGTGCCCATTGTCGTTGCGCATTCCGACGATGCCGGCGGCACGCTGTCCGAGCCCGTCACCGTCAATGCGATGCAGGAGCCGGTCTACACGAGCGCGGAGAATCGCCCGAAGATCGCGCAGTATGCGAATGCGGAGCTCGATGCCCGAGCGTCTGCGCGCGGCGCTCGATGCGGGGTGGAGAGGGGACATGCCGCGCACCGTGTGGATCGGACGCGATGGCGCATGCGAGGCGCGCAGCGGATTGCTGACGGCCGACGTGCTCGACAGCTGGTTGGAGCGCGCGAAGCGCTGAATGGGGCGACGGCGCGCGGCGAACGGGCCGCGCGCCGGCCTGATGCGAAAACGCGCCCGAAGGCGCGTGGAGAGGGGCGTCAGGCCGCTCGCTTGAATAGCCGGATCACGAACAGCAGGATCACCGCGCCGACGACCGCGACGATCACCGAACCGATGAAGCCGCTGCCGATGCTGATGCCGAGCATCCCGGCGAGCCAGCCGCCGATCACCGCGCCGACAATCCCGACGATGATGTCGACGATCAGCCCGAAGCCGCCGCCCTTGACGAGCAAACCGGCAAGCCAGCCGGCGATCGCGCCGATGATGAGCCACATAATCAAGCCATGAGTCATGGTTGTCCTCTCCTTGAGTTGTGTCGAAAGACCGGACGTCGGCTGCGTTGCCGCAAGCTGAATGAAGGCGGCATCGCGACCTGCCGCGCCGCCCACGCAATGTAACGCGATAGACGGGTCGGAATCGTTAAGTAATGTTATGCACCCTTAACGGGATTTTCCAGGGAATTCGTCTGCATACGGCGAGGCTCATGCGTGGGTGACGCATAATGAAATGAAATTGTAATAAGCGGCCGCCGCTGAAGCCGGTCGGCCATCAGCGTCATCGTTCGTGCATCGATGCCTGCATGCCTGCGTCGGGCAATCCGTCGCCTGCGTCGGCGATCAGCCGTGCGACGGTCGCGGGTTCGCCGATCGCCTCGATCGACAGCAGTGCGAAGCGTGCGAGAAAGAGCGATGCATCGGCTTCACCGATCCGCGTCATCGTGCGGCACAGGTCGGTGTAGAGGATGTCGCGTTCGGTATCCATCATCATGCGGTCTCCTGAGGATCGGTTGATGCGAACGGACGAAGTGCGCGTTCGAGCGCGGTGATCACGTCGCTCGCGCGAGCGTCGTGCCAGCGGCCGAGTACGTGGCCGTCCGGACGTACGAGATAGACGGTGCCGTCGCGGGCGCCGTACATGTCGAACAGCCGGCCGTCTTCGTCATGGCCGCCGCAGGCCGGTTGCCGCGGCGCCGCATATCGCGCGAGCGTGACGAGCGCGATTGGTATCCGCGCAGCCTGCAGGCGCTGTTCAAGGTCAGCGAGCGTCGGCTCGGGCACGCCGTCGGACGTGAAGCAGAACGCGGTGAAGCGCGGGGCGACGAGATCGGTCAGGTGGCCGCGCCGCGTGGCACTGCCGTGCGGCGAGTACAGCATCAGCGGACATTCGGCGAGCACCGTGCCGGGCGCGGGGCCGGCTGAAAACGTATCGCGTTCGACTGCGTTGAGCGACGACGTCGCATAGGCGATGGCCGTCGTCTGGCGCGGATTGATCAGCGAACGCAGCGGCGGATGCCGGACCGCGAGCGACAGCACGGCCTTGCGCATCAGTTCGAATGCAAACGACGGTGGCGCCATGAACTCGGTGCTCTTCGTGCCGTAGCGAAGATTCTCGTGCGTCGCGAACACGCGTTCGTCCGAGTAGCTGTCGAGCAGCGTGTCCGATGCCAGCCCGCGAATCACGTACGCGAGTTTCCATGCAAGGTTGTCGGCATCGTCGATGCCCGAATTCGCGCCGCGTACGCCGAAGATCGGCACGAGATGCGCGGCGTCGCCACAGAACAGCACGCGGCCGTGCCGATAGCGTTCGAGCGTCAGCGCATTCGCCTTGTAGATCGTGATCCAGATCGGCGACCAGTCGCCGCGCTCGCCCATCATGTCGAGCAGGTTCTGCACGCGTGGGATCACGTTCTCCGGCTTGACGGCCGCTTCGGGATCCTCATCGTCGCGCAACTGGTAGTCGATTCGCCACACATTGTTGGGCTGCTTGTGGACGAGTACCGTTGAGCCCGGGTTCGATGACGGGTCGAAGTACGCGAGCCGTTCGGTCGGCCGGTTGCTGTCGAGCGCGACGTCGACGATCACGTAGCGGCCCTCGTAGCTCGTGCCTTGCAGCGACAGGCCGAGCGCTTCACGCATCGTGCTGCGTCCGCCGTCGCACGCGACGACCCAGTCGGCGTCGAGTGCGTAGCCGCCGAGCGGCGTGTCGACGTCAAGGCGCACGCCGTCCGGCTGCCGGGACACGCCGGTGACTTTCGCCTGCCAGCGGATTTCGATGAATTCGGGGCGGCGCAGCGCGGCGTCGAGCAGGAACTGCTCGATGTGATACTGCGCGAGATTGATCATCGGCGGCAGCTTCTGGTTTTCATCCTGCGGCATCGTGAAATGCAGCACTTCGTCGCGACGGTAGAAGCTGCGTCCGCCGGTCCACGGCAGCCCCGTGCGCAGGAAGTCGTCGAGCGCGCCGAGCCGCTCGATGATCTCGAGGCTGCGCCGCGAGATGCAGATCGCACGGCTGCCGTGACAGACCGCGTCGTCGGCCTCGATCAGCACACTCCGGATGCCGTGGTTCGCGAGACCGAGCGCGACGGCGAGGCCGACGGGGCCGCCGCCGACGATCGCCACGCGATGCCGGTGCGTGTCGATACCGTCGTCGCAGGCCGGCAGATGCGCGGGATGGCGCTCGGCGACGAACGGGTAGGGCTTGAAGTCGATATCCATCGTTGGCTTCCAGAGGAGGGCAGTTCGACGTGCACGCGCGCCGGGGCCGCGTGCAGGCAGTCGAAGCAGTATGGAAGCCGTGAGGGAATCCGCTGTCCCCATTCGGGGTACAGCAAGCCGATCGGGATTTACCCCGATTCGGTCATCGCAGTCCGATTCGGTTCAGGGCTGCAGGCAGAGTGCGAACAGCTGGCGCTGGCTCGAGATGCCCAGGCGCCGGTACGCGCGCTTCTGGTATGTGACGACGCTCGACGCCTTCACGCCGATCGTCTCGCCGATCTCGTGCGCGGTCTGGCCTTCGAGCACGCCGCGCAGCACGTCGAGTTCGCGCTTGGACAGCGCCGGGCAGGCACTGCGTAACCGCGCGAGCATCCGTTGCGGGATGCCGATCTGCGCGGCTCCGGCGAGTGCATAGTGATGCTTCGCGGCCTGCGCGATCAGCGGTGCGAGCGCTTCGATCTCCGCGATCTCGCGCGGCTGGAACGCGCCGCTGCGATGCGCGCGGTACAGGTTGATCGACAGCCAGCTAGCATCGTTGGGCTGCATCAGCAACGACAGCCGGTCGGACACGTCGGGACCGCGGTAGCAGGCCGCTCGATACGCGTCATGATCGATCTCGTCGCCGGCCTGCTGGTGCAGCAGCAGGTCGTGGCGGCGCGTGCCGCGAGGCGCGCTCGACACGATCTTCTGGTTGCCGTCGAGCGCGTAGAAGTGTCGTGCGTAGATGTCGGCGACGTCACGCAGGTAGCGGCCGCCGCGATGGTCGGCGACGGATAGCGTGCGCGGGCGGTTGCCGAACTCGTACGCGAAGATCGTGCATTGCGTGACCGACAGCTCATCGTCGAACAGCTTCAGCACTTCGGCTGCGAATGCGTTGGGCTCGTGTCCGCCGATCGCGGCGACAAGGCGCGTCGCACGTGATACGTCCAGTTGCCCGGTGAGGTTCGGTCGCTCGAGACGCCAGGTGCGCATGATGCTCGGAAAGGGCGGAGTGGTCCGGCGATTGTAATCGGCGGCGTGCGGCGCGGGAGTCGGGTGATGCCCGCACGCGGAGAGAAGAAGGGCAGCGCACGATTTGGCGCCCGGAATGAGAAAAGGGCTGACAAGCAATGCGTGTCAGCCCTTTATAACTTGGTGCCGGAGATAGGAGTCGAACCTACGACCTTCGCATTACGAATGCGCTGCTCTACCAACTGAGCTACACCGGCATCAGAGAAACGAAATTATAAGGTGAAATCTGAGACCTTGGCAATAGGTTTTGCGAATTTTTTTCAGCTTGCTGCTGCTGTTTCGCGAAACTCATCGACTCGGCAAACTTCCCGCTTCGTTTCACTGCGATGCGACCGGTTGGGGTCACATCGAGAGCCGCGATTCTACGTACGTCGCGCGAGACTGTCTAGTGCTGCAGTGCAAATTTATTGCTTTTCCTGGTGGTAGCCCGTCACGCGCTCGACTTCGTTCTTCGAACCGAGGAACACCGGGACGCGCTGATGCAGGCCCGTCGGCTGCACTTCCATGATGCGCTGCGTGCCGGTCGTCGCGGCGCCGCCCGCCTGTTCGACGATGAACGACATCGGGTTCGCTTCGTACATCAGGCGCAGCTTGCCCGGACGATCGGGCGTGCGCTTGTCGGCCGGGTACATGAAGATGCCGCCGCGGTTCAGGATCCGGTGCACGTCGGCCACCATCGATGCGATCCAGCGCATGTTGAAGTTGTCGCCGCGCGGGCCTTCCTTGCCGGCGTTCAGTTCGTCGATGTAGCGCTTGACCGGGTCGTACCAGTGGCGCGCGTTTGATGCGTTGATCGCGTATTCGCGCGTGTCGGCCGGGATCTGCATGTTGCTCTGCGTGAGTACCCACGAGCCGACTTCGCGGTCGAGCGTGAAGCAGTTCACGCCGTTGCCGGTCGTCAGCACGAACACCGTCTGCGGGCCGTACACCGCGTAACCGGCCGCAACCTGCTGCGTGCCGGGCTGCAGGAACGATTCCTCGGTGGCCTGCTTGCCGTCCGGGCAACGCAGCACCGAGAAGATCGTGCCGATCGACACGTTCACGTCGATGTTCGACGAGCCGTCGAGCGGATCGAACACGAGCAGGTATTCGCCGCGCGGGTAGTTCGCGGGGATCGGAAAGAACGTTTCCATTTCTTCCGATGCCATCGCGGCGAGGTTGCCGCCCCATTCGTTCGCGTCGAGCAGGATTTCGTTCGACAGGATGTCGAGCTTCTTCTGCACTTCGCCCTGGACGTTCTCGCTGCCGGCGGTGCCGAGCGCTTCGCCGAGCGCGCCCTTCGACACGTTGTAGCTGATCGCCTTGCACGCGCGTGCGACGACTTCGATCAGCAGGCGCAGGTCGGCGGGGAGGTTGTTGGTCTCACGTTGCTGTTCGATCAGGAACTTCGACAGCGTGGTGCGGCGGGCAATGGACATGACAGACTCCAGAAGGCCAAAGAATCCTTGATGGCCGCAATTTTACCCGTCGCGCCTCCCGGGCCGCCGGGTTTTTTCGTCCGGTTACATGGCGGGCGGCCGGTCCGGCACGGTTTGCGGTGGGGGAAACCGCCGCGACACGATTCGCAGCAGCGGCATGCGGTGTGATCGGACCCTGGGATCGCGCGCGGTTCCGGGAGTATTCACACAATAAAAAAACCGGTGCCGCGACGGGCGGCACCGGCTGTATCGCGCGTGCGCGATGCCGGCGATCGCGTTACGCGAGGGCCTTCTCGACGATCTCGCGCACGTCGCGCGATTTCGCGCCGGCGGCAACCTGCTCGAGCGCTTCGCGCATCCGGTCGCGCAGCGCCGGCGTGAAGCGGCGCCACAGTTCGAGCGAGCGCGCGAGGCGCGCCGCGACCTGCGGGTTGATCGCATCGAGCGCGAGCACCTGTTCGGCCCAGAACGCGTAACCCGAGCCGTCCGCCGCGTGGAATTGCGCGGGGTTGGCCGCGCAGAAGCTGAAGATCAGCGAGCGGGCGCGGTTCGGATTCTTCAGGTTGAACGCCGGGTGCGCGAGCAGCTTGCGCACCTTCGTGAGCGTCGGCTGCGCGGGCGTGCCGCGTTGTGCGGCCTGCATCGCGAACCACTTGTCGATCACGAGCGCTTCCTTCTCGAAGCGACGATAGAAATCGTCGAGCGCGTGCTCGGCCGCCTCGTTCGCGCCGGCGGCCGACGCGGACAGCAGCGCGCCGAGTGCAGCCGCACGATCGGTCATGTTGTTCGCCGCATCGTATTGCGCGGTCGCGAGGCGCACCGCATCGGCCGGATCCTCGAGTTCGGCGAGATACGCGAGCGCGAGGTTCTTCAGCGCGCGGCGGCCGGAGGCCTCCGGCGTCGGTTCGTAGGCGCCGGGCGTCTGGTGCTGCTCGTAGGCGGCGAGCCATTCCGCGCGCAGCGCGGTGGCGAGCCGGCGGCGTACGAACTGGCGCGCGCGATGCACGGCGGCCGGATCGGCTTCCGCCATCTGGTCGGCGAGGTAGGTTTCCGACGGCAGCGTCAGCGCGAGTTCGCGGAACGCCGGCGACAGCGTCGCGTCGGTCAGCACACGGCGGAATGCGGCGACGAAGTTCTCGCCGAGCGTGAGTGGCTCGTTCGCTGCCGCACGCGCGGCGAGCGTCAGCAGCGCGCGCGTCGCGAGGCGCTGGCCGGCCTCCCAGCGGTTGAACGGATCGCTGTCGTGCGCGAGCAGGAACGCGAGGTCGTCGTCGCTGTAGTCGTACTCGACGATCACCGGCGACGAGAAGTTGCGCAGCAGCGACGGCAGCGGGTGTTCCGGCACGTCGACGAACGTGAAGGTCTGCTCGGTGTCGGTGAAGTCGAGCACGCGCGTCGTGCCTGCAGCGGCGGCTTCACCGTCGAGACGCAGCGGCAGGTCGCGGCCGTCGCGGCCGATCAGGCCGATCGCGAACGGAATCAGCAGGGGCCCCTGCTGCGTTTCGCGCGCGGCTGGCGACCCGTCGCCGTAGCCTTGTGCGAGCGTCACCGTATAGCGGCGCGCGGCCGCGTCGTACGCGGTGCGCACCGACACGCGCGGCGTGCCGGCCTGGCTGTACCAGCGCTCGAACTGCGCGAGGTCGCGCCCGTTCGCGTCGGCCATCGCGTGACGGAAGTCGTCGCAGGTCACGGCGTGCCCGTCGTGGCGCTTGAAGTACAGGTCCATCCCCTTGCGGAAGCCGTCGCGGCCGAACAGCGTCTGGTACATCCGCACGACTTCCGAGCCTTTCTCGTAGACCGTCATCGTGTAGAAGTTGTTGATCTCGACGTAGCTCTCGGGGCGCACCGGGTGCGCCATCGGGCCCGCATCCTCGGCGAACTGCAACTGGCGCAGCACGCGCACGTCCTCGATGCGCTTGACCGCGCGGGCCGCCGATTCGATGTCGTCGCCCGCGGCCATGTCGGCCGAGAATTCCTGGTCGCGGAACACCGTCAGGCCTTCCTTCAGGCTCAGCTGGAACCAGTCGCGGCAGGTCACGCGGTTGCCGGTCCAGTTGTGGAAGTACTCGTGGCCGACCACCGATTCGATGTTCGCGAAGTCGGTATCGGTCGCGGTCTCCGGGTTCGCCAGCACGTACTTCGTGTTGAAGATATTGAGCCCCTTGTTCTCCATCGCGCCCATGTTGAAGTCGCCGACCGCGACGATCATGAAGCGGTCGAGATCGAGCTCGAGGCCGAAGCGCTTCTCGTCCCAGTGGATCGAGTGGATCAGCGAATCCATCGCATGACGCGTCTTGTCGAGGTCGGCCGGCTCGACCCACACCTGCAGCAGCTTTTCCTTGCCCGAGCCGGTCGTGATCGTTTCCTCGATCGCGACGAGCTTGCCCGCGACGAGTGCGAACAGGTAGCTCGGCTTGCGGAACGGGTCTTCCCACTTCGCGAAGTGGCGGCCGTCGGGCAGGTCGCCGGAATCGACGAGGTTGCCGTTCGACAGCAGCACCGGGTACGCGGCCTTGTCGGCGCGCAGCGTCACCGTGTACGACGCCATCACGTCCGGGCGGTCGAGGAAGTAGGTGATGCGGCGGAAACCTTCGGCTTCGCACTGCGTGAAGAAGTTGCCGCTCGACACATAAAGGCCCGACAGCGTCGTATTCTGGTCGGGTGCGCATGCGCTTTCGAGCGTCAGCTCGAAGGCATCGGGAACGTTCTCGACGGTCAGCCCGTGTTCGTGCGCACGCACGGCGCCATGCGGCGCGCCGCCCAGGTGCGCGCCGAGGAATTCGAGCGCTTCGCCCATCAGCTCCAGGTTCGGCGCGGGCGCGGCGTCCGGATTGCGGCGCACGCACATCGTGTTCCTGACGATCGTGCGGGCCGGCGCGAGATCGAATTCGAGCGCGACGGAATCGATGAGGAAGGCCGGCGGCGTGTAGTCGGCGCGGCGGATCACGGTGGAAGAGGCGTTGTCGGACATGGTCGTCGAGATCGGTGGAGTAGGGGACGGGCCCGTGGCACGGGCCGGGCGAACCGGGCCATTGTACAAAGGCTGGCGGCCGCGTGCCGGGCGAACTTTTTACCGGTTCCGGGAGTCCGCGTATTATCGGCATCCCGTTACGGTTCGCACGGTGCGACGAACGGGTGACGGATCGAAGAGGATCGACATGAAACGCGAATGGATTCAACGCGGTGCGGGGTGGGTGGCGGCGCTGTGCGTGGCGCTGCTGACCGGCTGTACCAGCTACGTGACGACCCAGGTCACGGCTTTCTCCGACTGGAGCGGCAGTGACGCGACACGAACCTATGCGTTCACGCGTACCGAGGCGCAGAAGAACAGCATCGAGCAGTCGACCTACGAGCCGATCGTCGCGAACGAGTTGTCGACGTATGCGTTCCGGCAGGTGCCGCAGGCGCAGGCGCGGTACCTCGTCGGGCTGACCTATGCGGTCGGCAGCGATCTCGTGACGGTACCGCAGCCGGTCTATTACGATCCGTGGTTCGCGCCCGGGCCGTACTGGCGGCGCGGGCCGTGGGGCCCGTGGGGTCCCTGGGGGCCGATGCCGGCCGGCTACGTCGCGCAGACATACCAGGTGTTCGACTACACGCTCGGCATCCGCATCACCGAGCGCGCGACGGGCAAGGAGGTATACAACGTGTCGGCGCGCACGACCGGCGACAACGGTACGCTGCTGTACGCGATGCCGTTCCTCGCTCGCAGCGCGCTCGCCGATTTCCCGCTGTCCAACGGCGCGGTTCGCTCGGTCCGGCTGCCGGTCGACAAGCGCGGCGGCCCGGCGGCGCCGGCTGCCAACGAGCGCGCGGTGCCGGTGGCGCCCGCCTCGGGTGCCGCCGCCGCGAAGTAACGCGGTATCCCTCTCGGCGCGGCCGTCCGGCCGCGCCGGCCATGCCCTTCCGTCAGACCCCGATACCCAGCAGCGCCAGCGCGCCGAGCACGACGAACAGCACGGCCGCGATCGCGTGCACGAGCTTCGTCGGCAGGCGGTGCGCGAAGCGGTCGCCGAGCAGGATCGCGGGCACGTTCGCGAGCATCATCCCGAACGTCGTGCCGGCCACGACACCGATGTAGTCCTGGAAGCGCGCGGCGAGCGCGACGGTCGCGATCTGCGTCTTGTCGCCCATTTCCGCGAGGAAGAATGCGACGAGGGTCGCACCGAACACGCCGAGCCGCGAGCGGTTGGCATTGGCTTCGTCGGCATCGAGCTTGTCCGGCACGAGGATCCACAACCCCATAGCGATGAAGGAGAACGCGAGCGCCCAGCGCATGATCGACGGCGTGACGAGCACGCCGAGCCATTCGCCGAGCGCGCCGGCGAAACCGTGGTTCACGAGCGTCGCAACGAGCACGCCGAGAATGATCGGCATCGGCTTGCGATAGCGCGCGGCCAGTACGAGGGAAAGCAGTTGGGTCTTGTCGCCGATTTCAGCGAGGGCGACGGCGCCGGTGGAGATCAGGAAGGCTTGGGACACGTATGGGGTTCCACGGGCCGATGTTGTGCGTGCGAGCGACGATTCACCGCGCGCCGGGCCCTGATGCGACGCGCTGTGAACCATCGGTCTCGCCAGGCCTAGGTGGCTGCGTCCGCCATGGCCGTACGGCCAAGTCTGTTGACGGACGCCTCCGTCACGATGCGCGCCGGGGGCGCGGGACATCGAGCGGAGCGGCTACTCCCCAATGAGCGGCGAATTCTAGCACGGCGCGTTACGCGCGGGAAAGCGGTTGGCGGGCGCTGCGCCCCGAGTCGGGGCGGGATCGGCGCATGGCAAGCTCGGCGGTCCGGCGCGCGCGGCGGTGGATGCCCGCGCGTGCCGGGGCGCACCCGGCAGGTCGTTACGCGGCGGGGCGGCGGGCCGCGCCGCGCTCGTGGACGAGTTGGCCGGCCGCATAGGTGCGGTACACCGCGCGGTCGTCGCCGAGCAGCGCAAACGCGAACAGCAGTTCCTCGAGCGAATCCGCACGCTTCGTGCGGCGTGCGAGCAGCGGCGTGGCTTGCGGATCGAGCACGACGAAGTCGGCTTCGGTGCGCGGTGCGAGCGTGCCGACCGTGTCGGCGAGGTCGAGTGCCTGCGCGGCGCCGGCCGTTGCGAGCCAGAACATCCGCGTCGCGGTCAGGTGGTGGCCCGACAGCCGCGCGACCTTGTGCGCTTCGTTCATCGTCTGCAGCATCGAGAACGACGTGCCGCCGCCGACGTCGGTCGCGAGCGTGACGGGCACGTCGTATTCGCCGGCCTTGTCGAAATCGAACAGCCCGCTGCCGAGGAAGAAGTTCGACGTCGGGCAGTGCGCGACGACTGTACGTGTCTCGGCCATCCGGCGGCGGTCCTCGTCGTCGAGGTGGATGCAGTGGCCGTACACCGCGCGCGGGCGCAGCAGCCCGTAGCGGTCGTAGATGTCGAGATAGCTGCGATGGCCGGGGAACAGCTCGGCCACCCATTTCACCTCGTCGACGTTCTCCGCGACGTGGCTCTGCACGAACACGTCCGGATGGCGGCGTGCGAGTTCGCCGCATGCCTCGAGCTGCGCCTCGGTCGACGTCGGTGCGAAACGCGGCGTGAGCGCGTACATCTGGCGGCCCTTGCCGTGCCAGCGGTCGATCAGCTCGGCGCTGTCGTCATAGCCCGACTGCGCGGTGTCGCGCAGGAACTCGGGGCAGTTGCGGTCCATCAGCACCTTGCCCGCGATCATCCGCAGGTCGCGCGCGTCGCTCGCCGCGAACAGCGCATCGGCCGACTGCTTGTGCACCGTGCAGTAGACGAGCGCGCTCGTCGTGCCGCACGCGAGCAGTTCGTCGACGAAGAAGTCGGCGACTTCGCGCGCATGCGCGGGATCGCCGAACTGGCGCTCGGTCGGGAACGTGTACTTGTCCAGCCACGGCAGCAGGCCCGGTGCCGGCGACGCGATCATGTCCGTCTGCGGATAGTGGATGTGCGTGTCGATGAAGCCGGGCACGATCAGCTTGTCGCGCAGTTCATGGACGATCGCGTCGCGCGCGAGCGTCGCGGCGAGCTGCGCGTACGGACCGGCCGCGACGACCTTGCCGTCGTCGACGATCAGGAGGCCGTCGGTCTCGTAGTTCGCGGCCTGGCTCGATTGCGCCGGGTCGCCGTTGAAGGTCAGCAGTTGGGAACGGAAAGCGGTTTGCGTCATGACGAATGGTCCTGCATCAAGGTAAGGCGAACAGAAGAAAACGGGCGACGCCGCACGGGGGCAAGACGGCGCCTGGCGAGCGGGTGCGGCACGCTGCGTGCGGCACGACCGGATGCGATTGCGCGGGCGAACGTGGCGGCCGAAGCCGCCAGCGAGTGGTTGCCGGCGGGCCTCGCAGCCGTTGCGCTCACGACCGAAGCGGCCTTGGGCGAAACGGCAAATCGCGACGGCAGGCACGCGCGAGCGACGACGAACAGCGCCGTCGCCGCGCGCTCACGCACGCGATCGTCCCGGCGCAAGGCCGGGCCGGTGGTCGCGAAGCGGATGCCGTTGCCGTGTTTCATCTGTCCAGCGTTCCTCGATGCCGGCCGTCACGCAGCTTGCCAGTACGCGTCGAGGCGCGCGTACAGCGCGTCGCGCTGCGCCGGTTCGATGAACGACGCCTCGAAGCCGTTGCGGATCACCGCATGGACTTCGGCATCCGTGAGTTGCAGCCCTTCGGCTGTCGCGAAGTAGTTTTCATTGACGTAGCCGCCGAAATAGGCCGGATCGTCGGAGTTGATCGTCACCGCGACGCCGCGATCGAGCAGCGCCTTCAGCGTGTGCTTCGCCATGTCGTCGAACACGCACAGCTTCAGGTTCGACAGCGGGCAGACGGTGAGCGCCGTGCGCGTTTTCGCGAGGCGCTCGACGAGCGCCGCATCCTCGATGCTGCGCACGCCATGGTCGATCCGGTCGACCTTCAGCACGTCGAGCGCTTCGTAGATGTACGCGGGCGGGCCTTCCTCGCCCGCGTGCGCGACGAGCTTCAGCCCGAGTGCGCGCGCCTTCTCGAACACGCGTGCGAACTTCGTCGGCGGATGGCCGAGCTCGGACGAGTCGAGGCCGACGCCGATCAGGCGATGGCGATAGCGCTCGAACAGCGGCAGCGCGGATTCGAACGTCGCGAGCGCGTCCTCTTCCGGCAGGTGACGCAGGAAGCACAGGATCAGCTTGCTCGACAGCCCGCGTTGTTCGGCATCGGCGAGTGCACGCTCGATACCCGCGACCACCGTCTCGATCGATACGCCGCGCTCGGTGTGCGTTTGCGGATCGAAAAACAGCTCGGTGTGGACGACGTTGTCGGCGAGCGCACGTTCGCAGTACGCGGCCGTCATGTCGTAGAAATCCTGCTCCGTCAGCAGCACGCTCGCGCCGGCGTAATAGATGTCGAGGAACGACTGCAGGTCGGTGAACGCGTACGCGGCGCGCAGCGCGTCGATCGAGTCGTACGCGAGCTTCACGCCGTTGCGCTGCGCCAGCGCGAAAATCAGTTCGGGCTCGAGCGAGCCTTCGATATGGATGTGCAGCTCCGCTTTCGGCGCGCGGGCAATCTTGTCCTTGAATGTCGGGGTCATGGCGTCGTTCTTGGTCGGTCAGTAGGTAGGGGAAGCCTGCGTGGACGCGTTCGCATTCGCGTTGGCCTCGACGGCCTGCAGCAATTGCGCAGCCACCGAGATCGCGATCACTTCGGGCGCCTTGTCGATGATGCCCTCGACACCGATCGGGCAGCGCATTCGCGCCACCTGGGCCGGGTCGATGCCGATCGCGGCGAGGCGATGATCGAACTGCACGCGTTTCGCGTGCGAGCCGGTCATCCCGAAGTACGCGTAGTCGCCGCGCCGCAGGATGCGCTCGGCCAGCACGAAATCGAGTGCGTGGTCGTGCGTCATCACGACGAAGTATGACTGCGGCGGTGCGGCGTCGACCGCGTCGGCCGGGGCAGCGGCCGCTTCGATCGCGAGGTTGCCGATGCCGGCGAGCGCGTCGGCCGGCGGGAACACCGCATCGGGCCCGTCGATCCAGCGCACGTGGCACGGCAGCGTCGCCAGCACCTTCACGAGCGCGGTGCCGATGTGCCCGGCGCCGAACAACACGACGGGGAACGCATACGGCGCGATCGTTTCGGTCATCAGCGACACGCCGCCGGTTTCCCACAGCAGGCAGTCGGCACGCGCGGCTTCCGATTCGGGCTCGCTCAACAGCGGCGCGCCCGGCGAGGGGCCGAATGATACGCTACGCACGGTCGCGGCGCCGGCCGCGACACGCTTCGCGAGCGACATGATCCAGCCGAGATCGCCCACATCGAGCCGCTCGAACGCGAGCACCACGGCGCCGCCGCAGCACTGGCCGAGACTCGGGCCGAGCGCGAGCCGTTCGAGCCGGCGCGCGTGCGGCACGTGCGCGCCATCCTTGAGCAGATGCCGTGCGATCTCGATCGCCTTCCATTCCAGATGACCGCCGCCGATCGTATGGCGGGCCATGTCGCGCGTGACGAGCATCTTGGTGCCGGCTTCGCGTGGCGCGGAGCCGTCGGTGTGCGCGACCGTCACGAGCACGGCCGCTTCGCCATGAGCGAGCAGTTGCTGCAGATCGCCGAGCCAGGCTTCCATCAGCACGCTCCGTTCGGGGCGACGCGGCACGACACGCGGCGCGGGCTGGCGGGCGCGGCGGCAACGATGACGGACGGGAGCGAGGCGGGCCGGCCGCACGGCCGATGCAGTGCGGCGGCAGCGCGCGAACGGCGCGCGCGGTCGGCACCGCCGGATGCGCGGACGCCATGAGGATGATGGATGCGGATGGTTTGCGTTGTCATGATGAATCCAGTCGACATTGCGGATCGGGCGCGCGTTACGCAGGGGTGGTGAGACCGCCTGGCCTCGCGCACGTAGATCGCCATCCAGTCATGAAGATAGCACCGCAAGGCGACGGGAACATTGCCAGGCGGTGATCCGGGCTATCAGGAGGCGATCATGTCGATCATAGGCCCGCCGCGCGGGATCGGGGCGCCGATGCGTGCACATCGGGCCGAAACGCAGGCGTGGCGGGGCTGGGCGCGGAAATCGCGCGATGCGCGTTCGCCCGGAAAGCCGGGCGGCGGCGGGGTAGGTGTTTACGCTTGACGGGCCGGATGCGGCTCGCCGGGCCGGGCCGGCGGGTGCGCCGGAGCTGGGCGGCTACCGGCCGGCGGCAGTGTGCGGCCCGGGGCGAGCGGGCCGCGCGCAGGCCGGTCGAAACCGGCCGGTCAGGCCACGAGCTTGCGGCGATGGCGCCAGAGGCTCGCGACCACGGCGATCAGGATCACCGCGAAGCCGATCAGCGCCCAGCCGGGCAGCAGGATGCCGAAGATCGGCGGGTAGACCGTCTCGCACAGCCCGGCGACCTTGAACATGCCGGGGAACCACTGCGCGGGCGGCAGGCTGTCGACGATCGGCTGCAGCGTGTCGAAACCGCAGCTGAAGCCCGGATTCATCTGGATCGACAGGTGCCGGGCGGCCGTGCCGACGCCGCCGGCCGCGGCGATCGCGATCAGCAGCTCGAGCACCCAGACGCCGCGCCAGTTGCGGATCCCGGCGGCCAGGAATGCGAAGATCCCGATCGCGCAGAAGAAGTAGCGCTGGATGATGCACAGCGGGCACGGATCTTCGTTCTTCACGTACTGCAGGTACAGCGCACCGGCCAGCAGGGCGATGCACACCCACCCGAGCAGCATCAGCAGGCGGCGTTCGCGGCGGAGTGCGAGCGTGTAGTCGTTCATGTCGGCGGGGTTCCTCGTGGGTCGGTCCGGAAAACAATCGCGCGATTTTAGCGCGAATGGTCTGGCACGAAACTGACAGCGCGCGGTGCGGCAACCTGCCGCACCGCGCGTCTTGTCCGCCGGCGCTTGGATGGCTGCGCTCAGCGGATCGTGTTCAGTACGGCCTCGACCGCCTGCCCGATCGCGAGCAGCGCGTCGTCGCGATGCGGTGCGGCCGCGAGCATCAGCCCGACCGGCGCCGCGTCGCGCGGATGGCACGGCAGCGACAACGCGCACGCGTCGAGGAAGTTGAACGCGCTCGGGTTGCGCAGGATCAGCGCGTTGGTGCGTGTGAACGCGGCGTCGTCCGCTTCGAGTTCGGCGATGCGCGGCGGCACGACCGGCACCGTCGGCGCGACGAGTGCATCGAAACGCGACCAGACCGTGTGGGCGGCTTCGTCGAGCATCGCCGTGCGTGCGGCGAGCAGGTCGAGATAGTCGGCCGCGCTCGCGGGTTCGCCCTTCAGGATCCGCGTGAGCACGCGCGGGTCGTACTGGTCGCGGTGCTGGGCGAGCAGCGGGCGATGCCACGCGTAGGCCTCGATTGGCGAGAAGCCGAAGCGGTTGACGTCCGGCAGCCGGTCGAGCGCGGGGAAGCGCACTTCCGTGACGATCGCGCCGGCGGCTTCGAGATGCTTGAGCGCGGCGTCGAGCGCGGCCGCGACGTCGGCATCGACACCGTCCGTCACGTAGTTCGTCAGCACGCCGAGCCGCACGCCTTCGAGCGGCCGGGTGGCCGGCACGTGCGGTTCGAGGCCCGCAAGCATCCGGTCGACGAGCGCGCAGCACGCAACCGTCAGGCCGATCGGGCCGAACGAGTCGAGCGTCGTCGACAGCGGCACGCCGCCTTGCGTCGGAATCCGGCTCGCGGTCGGCTTGAAGCCCGTCAGCCCGCACAGCGCGGCCGGAATGCGGATCGAGCCGCCGGTGTCGGTGCCGAGCGCGACGGCCGCCATCCCGTCGGCGACGGACGCTGCGGCGCCGGACGACGAGCCGCCGGAAATCCTCGCGTCGCCCGGCACGTCGCGGTGGTACGGCGAGCGCGGATGGCCGAAGTGCGGATTCAGCCCGAGCCCCGAGAACGCGAACTCGCTCATGTTGGTGCGGCCGACCAGCACCGCGCCCGCGCGCTTGAGCCGCGCGACGGCGACCGCATCGGTGCGGGCGGCCGGCGCGCCGTCGAGCACGCGCGAACCCGCACGCGTCACCTGCCCCGCGACGTCGAACAGGTCCTTGACCGACACCGGAATGCCCGCGAGCGGCGACAGCACGGTGCCCGCGGCGCGCAGCCGGTCGTGCGCGTCGGCGGCCGCGCGCGCGTTGTCGGCATCGACTTCCGTGAAGACGACCGCACCCTGGCCCGACGGATCGGCGATCCGGTCGAGCGCGGTGTCGACGAGCGCGCGGCTCGTGGTCCGGCCGGCGGCGAGGTCGGCGGCGAGCTGGGCGAGCGGGGGGAAGGGCGTGAAAGTGGTCATGGGCGGCTCAGGTGCGAAGATGTTGAAGAAGCGTGGAGCGGAACGAATCGATATGACTTTCGACGGCCGCGCGTGCGCCGGCGGCGTCACGCGCGGCTAGCCGGTCGAACAGTTCGCGATGCTCGTGCTGGACGTCGGCGAGATGGTGAGGTTCGGACAGCGTGACGAACCAGAAGCGCAGCGAGCGCTCATGCAGCCCGCGCAGGATGTCGGCGAGGACCGCATTGCGTGCGGCCGCGGCGATCGCCTGGTGAAATGCGCGGTCGAGTTCCATCATGCCTTCGACGTCGTGCGTGTCGACACAGGCCTGCCCGTCGTCGAGCAGCGCGGCCAGGCGCGCGAGATCGTCAGGCGTTGCGTGGCGTGCGGCGAGTTCCGCGCAGTGCGCTTCGTTGATGCGCCGCACGTCGATCACCGCGACGATGTCGTCGAGCGACAGCGGCTGCACCATCAATCCCTTGCGGGGCATCACGGACAGCAGCCCTTCGAGCACGAGCCGATGCACGGCCTGGTGCACCGGCGTGCGGCCGATGCCGGTGCGGGCGACGAGGTCGGCTTCGTTGAGGGCGGCGCCGGGCTTCAGGCGCATCGTGATGATGTCGCGCTGGATCAGCGCATACGCGCGGTCGGCGAGGCTGGCCGTCGGTGCGACCGGGGGCTCGCGGGTGACGTCGGTCAGGGCATTCATGCGGGTTGTGGCGCGGTGGCCGGGCGGGGCGCGATCATGGCGCAGGCTGGCGGGAAACGTGGACGATGCGTGGATATTATTGTGATATATCACTGGTGTCCAGTACCGACGGTGCCTCGTCAGCTCAGCCGGCGCGTGGGCGGGGACGCTCCCCGACGCAGTTTGCCGCCGACTTGCAACAATATCGACAGGATGTTGCAGGTTTGCCGCTCGATCGTGCGCTGAAGCATAATGAATCCTCGTTTATCCATACGCGTGAGCGACGTACCAGACCATCGTCATGAGCGAAAACACGCCTTCCCCGGCCGGTCTGCCCGGCACCTCCTCCGTTTCTTCCGATTCCCCCCGTTCCGATCCGGCGAAAGCGCCCGATGCGCCGGCCGCCCAGGCCGCCGCGCAGAACGTCGCTGCCGACGGCGCGTCACCGGTTACGGCCACGTCCGAGCCGGGCGCGCCCGGTGCGACCGGCGCCGCCATCGACGGTGCTGCTGCCGCCGCGCCGCCGAAGGCTGGAACGCCACCACCCGGTTTCGGCGCGCAGCCTGATTTCGACACGCCGCGCCCGCCGCCTGCGAGCGCGCAGAATGCGCCGCCGGCCTACCTGAAGCAAAGCGACACGCCGTGGTCGGTATTCGGCCGGATCGTGGCCGCGCGCGCCCGCCGGCTGTTCGATCGTGCAGGCCAGCGCATCACGCAGCGCACGCTGCGCATCGGCGTGTCGGCGCGGATCTTCCATCCGGAGCCGGGTGCGAAGGGGCTGCGGGGCAAGACGCTCCAGTATCTCGAGGAATCGATCGCGCACTGGGTGATGTCGCGCGACGTGCTCGTGTTCATGATTCCGACCGTCGGCCATCAGGGCATGATTCACCCGAGCAACATCCGCCTGCGCGACTACGCGAAGCATCTCGACGGCCTGCTGCTGCAGGGTGGCGCAGACGTGTCGCCGCAAACCTACGCCGCATCCGACGCCCGCCCCGAATGGCCGGGCGATCGCGTGCGCGACATGTACGAGCTCGAGCTGCTGCACGAGTTCGTCGAATCCGGCAAACCGGTGCTCGGCGTATGCCGCGGCTGCCAGCTGATCAACGTCGCGTTCGGTGGCTCGCTGTACCAGGACATCGCCACCGACGTGCCGACCGCGAATGCGCATGTGAGCGAGCATTACGACCAGCATCGTCACGCGATCCGCTTCCCGGATTCGTCGACGCTCGCGAGCATGTTCCCCGGGCGCAGCGAAGCGATCGTCAACTCGATCCACCACCAGGCGATCCGGGATCTCGGCCGCGATCTGAACATCGAAGCCGTGTCGGCCGGTGACGGGATCATCGAGGGCATTCGTCATCGCCGTTCGCCGTTCGTCGTCGGCGTGCAGTGGCACCCGGAGTTCCATCGGGCCGGCGGTTCGGAGCTGCTCGACTGCACGCCGTTGCTCGATGCATTCCTGCGCGCGGCGCGCGAAACCCGCCTGTAGCAAGCTGCATGCTTCGCGTCGCACGACGACCGGCCGCAGCCCGATAAATTCGAGATGCGGCCGTTTCGTTTTGAACGATAATCGCGAGTTCCGATTCGTTCGCCGGAGTCTGACGTTGGCTTTCCGAAATTTTTCCCCTGCACGGTGCGCAACGTGGATCGTTGCGCTGGCTGCCTGCACGCAAGCGGGCATGGCCTGGTCCGCCGACGCGACCGCGCCCGCCGCCGGTACGCGTCCGGCTGTCACGAGCCTGCGTGGCGACCCGTCGGCAATCAGTGTGGCTGTGACGGATGCGTCCGCGCAAGGCAACGTTGCCGAGCTGACGCAGATGCTGCGCGATGGCCGGATCGTCGAGATGCGTACGACCTACAACGGCAGCTACGGTGCGAGCCTGATGTTCGACCCGCGCGAGATGACGTACTACGTCGCGCTATTCCAGGACAAGCATCTGTGGCGTGTGATCCGGTCACAGGAAAAGAGCCGCGCGGAGATGGTGTATGCAAACTTCGTTCAGCAGACCGTACAACTTGCCGACATCGAGATCCACCGCACCGAACTGGAGGCGCAGAAGGCGTTTCTCGAGCGCGTGATCGCGCTGCAGGCGAATCGTGCGCAGCAGTTGCAAGCCGACCTGAGCGTTGCGCGCAGCCAGCAAGCTGAAGTCGCGCAGCGGCAGCGCTCGGCGCAGGAGCAGGCACAGGCGCTGCAGGTCGAGAAGCGGGCTGCGCAGTTGCAGCTGCGCGATCTGCAGGAGCAGGTGCGACAGCTCGAGAAGCAGACCGAGACGGGGCTGCCCGCGCACAAGTAACGAATCGTCAGACGGACACAGAGACGAGCAAAACCCGGCGAAGCGAGCTTCGCCGGGTTTTTTTATGGCCGGGCCGTCAGCGTGCGAACGCGTTTGGCGTATCGGTCAAGCGGCGGTGGGACAGTTGCGTCGTCCAGTCGAAATTGACGAGGGGAGCGTGCGTTGCGCGGGCTGGTTGTGTCGCGCGCAGCGCGCCTGCCATGGCGATCAGCGTGAGCGGATCGTCGAGCGCATCGGGTGAATTGGCGATTGCGTGCGGCGCGGTGGCGAGCCGATCGCGTGCCCGGCCGTCGATCGGGTTGTTCCGGACCGGCGGACGCGCAGCCAGCCGCTGCATGGTCGGGCGCCCGGCCGGTACCGCTGTCGTGCGCTTGCCGTTCGAACGGAGCGACGAGGCCGTGGCGGTGCGCGGCGTGTCGGACGTAGCCGACGGACGAAGCGACGCCGGACGACGCGTGACCGGGCGCGCGGCCGGCGGTGATCCGGCCGTCGTCGCGACGGCGGCGGCCGTCTCGTGCTGCGGCATGGCGTTCGTCGACGCATGCGGCTGAGCCATCGCGACCTGCACCGTGCCGGACGACGACGTGGCGTGATCGGGCGCGCCGTCGGCCGTTCGAATCGCGTAGGCGGGCCCGGATTCCGTCACGGGTTCATGCGCGGCAATCAGCCAGCCGATGATGCCGAGCGCGCCGATGCTCCAGCAGAGCGCGTACTTCGCACGCCGGTCGCGAGCGCCGCCGGCGATACGGTGGGCGCGCTGGCCGGCGGCGGCCGGAATCGCAACCGGCGGGCTGGTGGAAATCGGTGCAGGCGCGATCGTCGGCAGCGGCTTCCAGTGGCACGTGCGGTGCGGCCGGTCGACGTCGATGCAGGACGTTGCCAGTGTCGCGAGGCAGTGCTTGCCGGCGCGCGCACCGGATGCGCCGCGAAAGATCCAGTCTTGGCCGAACGACGGTACGTGATCGAGCGGAGCGACGCGAGGGCGGGCGAGCGCGCCGGCAACGGGGACGAGGTGCGATGGAGTCATGAGGGCGGTGCGCCAAGCGGCACGGGCGTTCGTGCCGGTGCGGCGCGGATATGTCGTCGCAAATCGAGACATTGTCGTCAGCCGGCGAAGGCCGGTCGATCAGATCAATCTGATTTTTGCTTCCGTTTCGGGACGACTAGTACGAGGAGAACGCCGCGACCTCACCGGCAGGGGCGACACAAGGCAAATGTCGGGTTGGCATGGCATGATGCGCGGACCATGCCGGTGCGCGTCGTTGCGCGGCGCTCCGCCGGCGGGCAGCGATGCCCGTGCGCGCCGGCCCGGCGCCGCGTGCGTCGTCGGATCCATGCGGCGCGAATTCGCGCCATCCGAGCTGAGCGAGAAAAACATGTCCACAGCGTCACACGCCATCGCGCAGGAATCGAAAGTCCGCACCGTATTCCGGGTCGTCAGCGGCAACTTCCTGGAAATGTACGATTTCATGGTCTACGGCTATTACGCGTCGGCCATCGCGAAAACCTACTTTCCGAGCGGCAACGCATTCGCGTCGCTGATGCTGTCGCTGTCGGTGTTCGGTGCGGGCTTCCTGATGCGGCCGGTCGGCGCAATCGTGCTCGGCGCGTACATCGACCATCACGGCCGGCGCAAGGGGCTGATCCTGACGCTCGGCCTGATGGCGCTCGGCACGCTCACGGTGGCCGCGATACCCGGCTATGCGACGATCGGCGTGCTCGCGCCGGCGCTCGTGTTGCTCGGCCGGCTGCTGCAGGGCTTTTCGGCGGGCGTCGAACTCGGCGGCGTGTCGGTCTACCTGTCGGAGATTGCGACGAAGGGACACAAGGGGTTCTATACGTCGTGGCAGTCGGGCAGCCAGCAGGTGGCCGTCGTGTTCGCCGCGTTCGTCGGCGTGCTGCTGAATCGCGCACTGCCGGTCGAGGAGATGACCGCGTGGGGCTGGCGCATTCCGTTCCTGATCGGCTGCCTGATCGTGCCGTTCCTGTTCCTGATCCGTCGTTCGCTGAAGGAGACCGACGAGTTCCTCGCGAAGCGTCATCGTCCGACGATGGGCGAGATCATGCGTTCGATGCTCGACAACTGGGGCATTGTGGTGGCGGGCATGGGGATGGTGATCATGACGACGGTGTCGTTCTACATGATCACCGCCTATACGCCGACGTTCGGCAAGGAAGTGCTGCACCTGTCGTCGCTCGATGCGCTCGTCGTGACCGTCTGCGTGGGGATCTCCAATCTCGTGTGGCTGCCGCTGTCCGGTGCGTTGTCCGACCGCATCGGCCGCCGCCCGGTGCTGATCGCGTTCACGGTGCTGACGCTGTTGACGGCTTACCCGGCCGTGCTGTGGCTCGTCGGCGATCCGTCGTTCCTGCGGCTGCTCGCGGTCGAGCTGTGGCTGTCATTCCTGTACGCGTCGTATAACGGGGCGATGGTCGTCGCGCTGACCGAAGTGATGCCGGCGGACGTACGCACGGCCGGTTTCTCGCTGGCATATAGCCTGGCGACGACGATTGGCGGCTTCACGCCCGCGATCTCGACGCTGCTGATTCATCAGACCGGGAACAAGGCGGCGCCGGGTTTGTGGCTGAGCGTTGCCGCGATTTGCGGGCTGATCGCGACACTCGTGCTGTATCGCACGCCCGAGGCGCGCAACCAGTACAAGGCGGCCTGACCGGCACACGTATCACGCGCGGCGCCGGCCGCATGCAATGTACTGAAAAGGGAGCGCGGCGCGCTCCCTTTTTTGTCTGCGTTCAGGCTTCGCGCAGCATGCCGGCGACCGCGGCCGCCACGTCGTGCCATTCGCCCGGCGCAGGCTGGCGGGCGAGCCTGGCCTGCGGATACCACGGGCAGTCTTCGCCGGTGAACCAGCGCCAGTCGGGCGCGAACGGCAGCATCACCCACAGCGGTTTGCCGAGCGCGCCGGCGAGGTGCGCGACCGCCGTATCGATCGTGACGACGCCGTCGAGCCGATCGATCAGCGCGGCCGTGTCGGCAAAGTCGTTCAGCCGGCCGTCGAGCCGATGCACGCGCGGATGTGCGTCGACGCGCGCTCGCTCGTCGTCGTCGAGTGCGGGTTGCAGCACGATCCAGTCGATGTCCGGCAGCGCGAGCAGCGGAGCGAGTGCGTCGAACGGCATCGAGCGATTTTCCTGCGCCTGCCGGCGCCCCGACCATGCAAGGCCGAACTTGCGCTTCGACCGCCCGCCGAGCGAGCCGCGAAAGCGCCTGCCGGCGCCGTCGGGGACGTCGAGGTAGCGTGCGCCCGCGACGATGTCCTCTTGCGTCTGAAGCCCGAGCAGGAACGGCAGGCTCATCAGCGTGCACGCGATATCCGCGGCCGGCGGTTTTGCCGCGCCCAGGGCGACGAGCGTCACGCGCCAGCGTGCCGCGGCCGGCGCCAGCAGCGCAACGAGTTCCGGCTGGACTTCGAGCACGACGCGCGCGCAGCGTGCGCGGGCGAGCGGTACGAAACGGACGAACTGCAGCGTGTCGCCGAAGCCCTGTTCCGCGCGGATCAGCAGCGTGCGCGACGCAATCGGCTCGCCTTGCCAGCGCGGCAGCGTGCCGAGCGGGGTCGCGCCCGGCGTGTCGTGGCGCGCTTCGTAGGCGGGCAGGCCGCGCGTGAAGTCGCCGAGCGTCAGCAGCGTGACCGCGCGGTGCAGCCGTGCCAGCGTGAGATCGGGCGCGACGCGCAGTGCCTGGTCGAAGGCGCGCAGCGCCATCTCGTGCGCACCGAGCGCGTGATGTGCGTTGCCGAGATTCAGCCAGGCCAGGCTGAACGACGGATCGAGCCCGACGGCACGCTCGTAGTAGGGCAGCGCGTCGCGGTGGCGGGCCTGCGCGCTCAGTGCGTTCGCGAGCCCGAACAGCGCGAGCGGGAACGGCGGATGCAGATCGAGCGCGGCTTCGAACGCGGCGGCCGCCTCCGCATGCCGGCCGACCGCATCGAACGTGTTGCCGAGATTGAAATGGGCGGCGACGAAGCGCGGCTGCGCGGCGATCGCGGCCTGGAAGTGCGCGATCGCGTCGTCGGCGCGGCCCATCGCGTTCAGTGCCATCCCGAGGTTGTTGTGCGCCCCCGCATGTCCGGGCCGCAGCTCGAGTGCGCGATGGAACGCGGCGAGCGCGTCGTCGTGGCGGCCGAGCGCGTTCAGCGCGTTGCCGAGATTGTTGTGGATCGATGCATCGTCGGGCGTGAGCCGCAGCGCGCGGCCGAATGCGTCGATCGCATCGTCGTGGCGCTGCAGCGCCGCATACGCGTTGCCGAGGTTGTAGTGCGCGAGCGGAAATTCGGGCGCGAGCGTCAGCGCGTTGCGAAAGCGGTCGACTGCTTCGTCGAGCCGGCCGAGTGCCTTCAGCGCGTTGCCGAGATTGAGCTGCAGCGCGGCATCGCCCGGCCGCAGCGCGACGGCGCGGCCGACGAGATCGACCGCCTCGGCGTGCTGGCCCTGCTGGTGCCGCAGCACGCCGAACAGATGCAGCGCGTCGGCGTCGGCGGGATTGGAGGCGAGCGCGTTGCGATAGCCGTGCTCGGCCTCGGCGAGGCGGCCCGCGCGGTGTGCGGCATACGCCCGGTCGAATGCGGAATCCATAACGCGAAAACTGACGGAAAGCGCGTATTTTCCCACACCGCGCGGTGGTGCCGCACGTTGGCCGATCGGCATATGGCCCCGTCACGCGGAGCGGCGTAGACTTGCAGGGTCGCGTGTCATCGAGGTTCTCATGGCTGACACACTGCCCGATATCCAGCCCGTGCTGATCGTCGGCGCGGGGCCGACCGGCCTTGCCGCGGCGATGAGCCTCGCGCGGGCCCGCGTGCCGGTGCGCATCATCGATCGGCTCGCTGCACCCGCGCCGCATTCGCGCGCGATCGGCATCCAGGCGCGCACGCTCGAACTGCTGGAGCAGCATCGCGCGGTCGAACCGTTTCTCGCGCTCGGCCATCGTGCCCATGCGGCCGCGCTGCATGCCGACGGCCGCGTGATCGCGCGGCTCGATTTCGATCCGCTGCAAACGCGCTATCCGTACCTGCTGTTTCTCGACCAGACCATCACCGAGCGCCTGCTTGCCGAACATCTGGCCCGGCTCGGCGTGACGGTCGAGCGCGGCGCGACGCTGACCGCGTGCGATGCGGGCGATGCGTCGCTCGACGTGTCGATCCGCTGCGCGGACGGCCGCGACGAATCGTTCGCGCCGTCGTACCTGATCGCGGCCGACGGCGCGCACAGCACGGTCAGGCATCTGCTCGGCCTGGGTTTCACCGGGCATGCGTTCGAGCAGACCTTCCTGCTCGCCGATTTCGCGGCAATACCCGACTGGCCGGACGAGGAGATCCACCTGTTCACGACAGCCGAAGGCATCGCCGGCCTGTTTCCAATGGGTGGCGGCCGTTACCGGCTCGTGGCCGACCGGCCGCCCGGCAGCGACGCGTCGCCCGATGCGCCGACCCCGTCGCTCGAGGAATGCGACGCGATCGTGCGTGCCCGCGCCGGCGCGTCGATCTCGCCGAGCGATCTCGCCTGGTCGTCGTATTTTCATCTGCACAGCCGGATGGTCGACCGGCTGCGTCACGGCCGCGTGTTCTTCGCGGGCGATGCCGCGCACGTCCACAGTCCGGCCGGCGCGCAGGGCATGAACACCGGCATCCAGGAGGCGTTCAATCTCGGCTGGAAGCTCGCGCGCGTGCTCGGCGCGGGCACGCCCGAGCGGCTGCTCGACACGTATCACGCGGAGCGTCATCCGATCGAGCGCGACGTGTTGCGGCAAACCGGGTTCGTCACGCAGATCGTCGAAGCCGAGCGCGGCGCGATGAAGCTGCTGCGCGATCACGTCGTGCCGGTGCTGGCGTCGTTCGGGCCGATGCGCGACGTGGTGCGGCGCACGGTCAGCGAGCTCGGCGTGCAGTACCGGAAGAGTCCGCTAACGCTCGAGCGCGTGCTCGATGGCGGGCCTCGCGCAGGCGAGCGGGCACCCGACGCGCGCGTGCGGGTGCTCGGCGGGCCGCTCGGTCAGGCGCCCGGAACGGCGCGGCTTTACGACCTGCACGATCCGGCGAGCTTCACGTTGCTGCTGCTGGAAGAGCCGGTGAACGCCGACACCGGCGCGGTGCCGCCGATGCCGACCGATGCGCAGGCGCTCGTGCAGGGGCTCGAACGGATCATGCCGGACGCGGTGCGCGTCTGGCGCGTCACCGATGCCGAAGGCGGCGATACCGGGCTCGCGCAGGAATACGGCCGCTCGCGGCCGTCGTTTTACCTGCTGCGGCCGGATGGTTACGTCGCTGCGCGCGGGCGCACGGCGACCGACGCGAATGCGCTGCTGCGCCACTGCGAAAGCTGGTTCGCCGGCATGTCGCGGTCCGCGTAGCGGTGCGGTCAGGCGCTCGCCGCGGCGGGTACGAGCGACGCGCGGTGCGCGGCGATCGCGTCGCGCACGATCGGTGCCGCACGTTGCCCGGCCTCGCTCGACGGATCGTCAAGCGCCGCGAGCAACGCGCGACGCATCCGCGGCTCCCAGAAGCGCCGGATATGGTCGGCGATGCCGGTCAGCGCTTCGTCTCGATCGGGCATCGATTCGAAAAATGCGCCGATCTGGTTGGCCATGTCGATCAGGTGTCCGTTGTCCATCGCTTCCTCACTTGCCCGTCGTCACGCTGGCGGTCGCGGCGGCGCGGCGCTCGAGCAGGTCGAGCTGCTCCGCGTTGAAGCGTGCATACGCTTGCTGCCAGTCGGACGGCTGCGCGACGGGCAGCACCTGCACGGCCGTCACCTTGTACTCGGGGCAGTTCGTCGCCCAGTCCGAGCTGTCCGTCGTGATCACGTTCGCGCCCGATTCGGGGAAGTGGAACGTCGTATAAACGACACCCGGCTGCATGCGTTCGGTCACGAGCGCCCGCAGCACCGTCTGCCCCGCACGCGATTCGATGCCCACCCAGTCGCCGCTGCGGATACCGCGATCCTGCGCGTCGTGCGGATGGATCTCGAGGCGATCCTCTTCGTGCCACCGCACGTTCTCGGTGCGGCGGGTCTGCGCGCCGACGTTGTACTGCGACAGGATGCGGCCCGTCGTCAGGATCAGCGGATAGCGCTGCGTGACCTTCTCTGGCGACGCGATGAACTGCGTGATCACGAACTTGCCCTTGCCGCGCACGAATGCGTCGATGTGCATCGTCGGCGTGCCTTCCGGGGCGTGCTCGTTGCACGGCCACTGAATGCTGCCGAGCGTATCGAGCTTCGCGTAGGACACACCCGAGAAGGTCGGCGTGAGCTGCGCGATCTCGTCCATGATTTCCGACGGATGCGCATAGTCCATCTCGTAGCCGAGCGCGCGCGACAGCATCAGCGTGACTTCCCAGTCCGCGTAACCCGCGAGCGGCGGCATCACCTTGCGCACGCGCGAGATGCGGCGTTCTGCATTCGTGAACGTGCCGTCCTTCTCGAGGAACGACGAGCCGGGCAGCAGCACGTGCGCGTATTTCGCGGTCTCGTTCAGGAAGATGTCCTGCACGACGATGCATTCCATTGCCGACAGCGCGGCCGCGACGTGCTGCGTATTCGGGTCCGACTGGACGATGTCCTCGCCCTGGCAGTAAAGCCCCTTGAAGCTGCCGTCGAGCGCCGCGTCGAACATGTTCGGGATGCGCAGCCCCGGTTCCGGTTGCAGCTTCGCCGACCACGCCGCTTCGAACTGCGTGCGCACGACCTCGTCGCCGATGTGCCGGTAGCCGGGCAGTTCGTGCGGGAACGAGCCCATGTCGCACGAGCCCTGCACGTTGTTCTGGCCGCGCAGCGGATTGACGCCGACGCCTTCGCGGCCGATGTTGCCGGTCGCCATCGCGAGGTTCGCGATGCCCATCACCGTCGTCGAGCCCTGCGCGTGTTCGGTCACGCCCAGTCCGTAATAGATCGCGGCATTGCCGCCCGTCGCATAGAGGCGCGCGGCTTCGCGTACCAGCTCGGCCGGCACGCCCGTCACGGCGGCGGTCGCCTCGGGCGAGTTGTCGGCTCGCGAGACGAAGTCGCGCCATTGCTCGAATGCGCGCGTCTCGCAGCGCTCGGCGACGAATGCGTCGGCGACGAGCCCTTCGGTGACGATCACGTGCGCGAGCGCGTTGACGATCGCAACGTTGGTGCCGGGGCGCAACTGCAGGTGGTGGGTCGCTTTCACGTGCGGGCCGTCGACGACGTCGATGCGGCGTGGGTCGATCACGATCAACTTCGCGCCTTCACGCACGCGCCGCTTCAGCCGCGAGCCGAACACCGGGTGCCCGTCGGTCGGGTTCGCGCCCATCACGACGATCACGTCGGCCTGGCCGACCGACGCGAACGTCTGCGTGCCGGCCGATTCGCCGAGCGTCGTCTTGAGGCCATAGCCCGTCGGCGAGTGGCACACGCGTGCGCAGGTGTCGACGTTGTTGTTGCCGAACGCGGCGCGCACCAGCTTCTGCACGAGGTAGGTTTCCTCGTTCGTGCAGCGCGACGACGTGATGCCGCCGATCGAGTCGCGGCCGTACTTCTGCTGCAGCGTGCGGAATTGCGTTGCCGCGTAGGTGAGCGCTTCTTCCCAGCTGACTTCGCGCCACGGGTCGGTGATCTTCTCGCGGATCATCGGCTTCGTGATGCGGTCCTTGTGCGTCGCATAGCCCCACGCGAAGCGGCCCTTCACGCATGCGTGGCCCTCGTTCGCGAGGCCGTTCTTGTGCGGCGTCATGCGCACGACCTGCGTGCCCTTCATCTCGGCCTTGAACGAGCAGCCGACGCCGCAGTATGCGCAGGTCGTGACGACCGAGTGTTCGGCCTGCCCGAGTTGCACGACCGATTTTTCCTGCAGCGTGGCGGTCGGGCACGCGGCGACGCACGCGCCGCACGACACGCACTCCGATGCCATGAACGATTCGCTTTCGCCGGCGGCGACGCGCGATTCGAAGCCGCGTGCGGCGATCGTCAGCGCGAACGTGCCTTGCGTTTCCTCGCAGGCGCGCACGCAGCGGTTGCAGACGATGCACTTCGACGGGTCGTACGTGAAGTACGGGTTCGATTCGTCCTTCGTGTCCTTCAGGTGATTCGCGCCGTCGAAGCCGTAGCGCACTTCGCGCAGGCCGACCACGCCCGCCATGTCCTGCAGCTCGCAGTCGCCGTTGGCGGGGCAGGTGAGGCAGTCGAGCGGATGGTCGGAGATGTACAGCTCCATCACGTTGCGACGCAGCGACTGCAGCCGGTCCGATTGCGTGCGCACCTTCATGCCCGCTTCGGCAGGCGTCGTGCACGACGCCGGATAACCTCGGCGGCCTTCGATCTCGACGAGGCATAGCCGGCACGAGCCGAACGGTTCGAGCGAATCGGTCGCGCAGAGCTTCGGGACGTTGACGCCGGCTTCGATCGCCGCACGCATCACCGACGTGCCGGCCGGCACCGTGACCGGCTGGCCGTCGATTTCGAGCGTGACGTCGGTATCGGCATGCCGTCGCGGCGTGCCGTAGTCGGTATCGTCGAACGGATCGCGGGCACGCGCCTGAGCGGCGCTCTTGCACGCGCATTGGCCCGAGCCGCAGCCGCCTTGGCGGACGTTGTTCGTGTCGAGGGACATGCAGGGCTCCTTCTGGGTCAGGCCGCAGCCTTGACCGGACCCGACGCGGCATGTTTGCCGGCAGCGAGCCCGAAATCTTCGGGGAAATGGTCGAGTGCGGACAGCACCGGGTAGGGTGTCATGCCGCCCATCGCGCACAGCGAACCGGCGAGCATCGTGTCGCACAGGTCGCGCAGCAGCGTGACCTGCCGCTCCGACGTATCGCCGTGGCGGATGCGTGCGATCGTCTCGACGCCGCGTGTCGATCCGATCCGGCACGGCGTGCACTTGCCGCACGACTCGATCGCACAGAACTTCATCGCGTATTCGGCGAGATCGGCGAGGTTCGACGTGTCGTCGTGCAGCACGATGCCGCCGTGGCCGACCACCGCGCCAATCGCCGTATATGCTTCGTAGTCGAGCGGCACGTCCCACTGGTGGTCGGGCAGGTAGGTGCCGAGCGGGCCGCCCACCTGCGCGGCACGTGCGGGCCGGCCGCTGGCCGTGCCGCCGCCGAAGTCGAACAGCAGCTCGCGCAGCGTGACGCCGAACGCGAGTTCGACGAGGCCGCCGTGGCGGATGTTGCCGGCGAGCTGGAACGGCAGCGTGCCGCGCGAGCGGCCCATCCCGTAGTCGCGATAGAACGCCGCGCCGCGCGCGAAGATCACGGGCGCCGTTGCGAGCGTGATCACGTTGTTGATGACGGTCGGCTGGCCGTACAGGCCGGCGAGTGCGGGCAGCGGCGGTTTCGCACGCACGACGCCGCGCTTGCCTTCGAGCGATTCGAGCAGCGCCGTTTCCTCGCCGCACACGTAAGAGCCCGCGCCTTTCGCGACGTGCAGCTCGAACGCGTGCGCGGAGCCGAGCACGTGCTCGCCGAGCCAGCCGGCTTCACGTGCGCGGACGATCGCGGCTTCGAGCGTGGCGATCGCGTGCGGGTATTCGCTGCGCACGTAGATGTAGCCGACGGTCGCGCCGGTCGCGACGCCCGCGATGATCATCCCTTCGATCAGGCAGTACGGATCGCATTCCATGATCAGGCGGTCGGAGAAGGTGCCCGAATCGCCTTCGTCTGCATTGCAGACGATGTATTTCTGCGCGGCGCGCGCCTGCCGGACCGTGCGCCACTTGATGCCGGCCGGGAACGCTGCACCACCGCGGCCGCGCAGCCCCGATTCGATCAGCGTTTCGCACGCGGCATCGCCGTCGAGCGCGAGCGCGTTCTTCAGGCCGGCGAGCCCTTCGTATCGCAGGTAATCGTCGATCGACAGCGGGTCCGTCAGGCCGATGCGTGCGAACGTGAGGCGTTGCTGGCGCGCGAGATAGGGCAGTGCGTCGACGAGCCCAACACCGCTCGGATGCGTGCCGCCTTCGAGCCAGTTCGCGTCGAACAGGGCCGGCACGTCGGCGGCCGACAGGTTCGCATAGCCGACGCGGCCGGCGGCCGTGCCGACCTCGACGAGCGGCTCGAGCCACAGCAGCCCGCGCGAACCGTTGCGGACCAGTTCGATGGCGATGCCGCGGCGTTCGGCTTCCGCCTCGATCGCGGCGGCGAGCGCGTCGGCGCCGAGTGCCAGAGCGGACGAATCGCGTGGAACGTAGATGCGGGTCGTCATGCGGCCTCCGGGGTGTGAGCGGCCGCGTCGGCGAGCAGGGCGTCGAACTTCTCCGGCGTGACCTTCGCGTGCAGCACGCCATTGACCGTCATCGACGGCGACTGCGCACACAGTCCGAGGCAGTAGACCGATTCAAGCGCGACGTCACCGGGCGCATGCGCATCGGCGGCATCGCCGTGCGCCGCGTCGAACCGGCAACCCGTGCGGGCTTCCGCATGCGCGGCCAGCGCTTCGCAGCCCATGCTGCGACACGCTTCGGCACGACACATCTGGATCGTCACGCGGGCGGGCGGTGCGGTGCGGAAGTGGTGGTAGTAAGTCAGGACGCCGTGCACTTCCGCGCGCGACAGGTTGAGTGCGCGGGCGAGCGGAGCGACGCAGCCTGGCGGCACGTAACCCGCGTCGTCCTGGATCGCGTGCAGGATCGCCACGAGCGACCGGCCGGCGCGTGCATGGCGCTCGACAAGTGCGTCGGGTGCTTGGGAATTCGGGGACATCAGTCGTGCTCCTCCAAAGCCTCATATGTGCTCGAGATTCATATAGTGCACATTGAAACTTCGTTCTGATTGATTTTGAACAACGATAAGCGGAAGATTTGGCGGTCGCAATAGGAAATCGGAGTGCATAATTGATTCGTATCGAATGCGACGCGTATCTGACCGTACGCGACACGGAAGGTCGTGCGGCCAGTCTGTCGGATGTCGCGCCGTTGCTCGAACTCGTGGCCGACACGGGCAGTATTGCGCAGGCCGCGCAAGCGAAAGGGCTGTCCTACCGGCACGCGTGGGGCATGCTGCGCGCGCTGGAGGCGTGCATCGGCGGGGAACTGATCGAAACCGCACGCGGCAAGGGCTCGACGCTGTCGGCGCTCGGGCTGGCTGTCGTCGATGCGCAGCGCCTCGCGCTCAGCCGTCTCGACGGGAACCTGCGCACGCTGGCGGCCGAAGTGGCAAGCGACCTGAACCGGCGGCTCGCGCAGCGCGACGGCGCCGTGCGCATCCACGCGTCGCACGGCTACGCGGTCGCGACGCTCGTCTCCGCGCTCGTCGATGCGCAGGCGGCCGTCGACATCAAGTATCGCGAGAGCGTCGAGGCCGTGCAGGCGCTTGGCCGCGGCGAGTGCGACCTGGCCGGCTTCCATCTGCCGCGCGGCGCGTTTCGCGCGCAGTGCGCGCAGATCTACCGGCCGTGGCTCGACGACACGCGCCATGTGCTGATCCACCTGACACGACGCCAGCAGGGGTTGTTCATTCCGCGCGGCAACCCGAAGCAGGTTCGCGGGCTCGCGGATCTCGCGCGCAATGACATCCGCTTCGTCAACCGCCAGCCGGGGTCGGGAACGCGCATGCTGCTGGATCTCGCGCTGCGCGCGATCGGCATCGATCCAGAGCGCATCGACGGCTATGCGTCGGCCGAGCTCACGCATTCGGCGATCGCGGCGTTCGTCGCGAGCGGGATGGCCGATCTCGGCTTCGGCGTCGAGCCGGCCGCCCGTCATTTCGGGCTCGATTTCATCCCGGTCGTGGACGAAGACTATTACTTTGCATGCGAACGCGCGCGGCTCGACGCGCGGCCGCTTGCCGGTGTGCTGGCGCTGCTGCGCGATGCGCGCTTTGTCGAGCGCGTCGCGCATCTCGACGGCTACGATCCGGCTGCGTGCGGAACGCTGACGAGCATCGCGTCGGGGCTCGCCGGCGGCGACGGCGCGAGCGTGCCGGAGGGCAATTCCCGGTAACGCGGACGCAATCTAACCGCGATGCAGCAGCAGGGGATTTGCGCTACGCTTGCCGCTTGACCAACGTTCCAACAAGCACGCCGTTCAAGCGTCATCCCGCCATGAAATTTTCCGTTCCCCTCACCGCGGCAGTGTTGACCGCGGGGCTGCTGGTCGCTGTTTCGCCGTTTGCGCTCGCGCAGAATTCGCCCGGGGTCCCCGGCGGTATCCTGAGCGAACAGTTTCGCCTGAACGAGCATCCGCAGATGCCGTTCGCGGCGTCTGCGCCGTCGCAGAAATACCAGAGCGGCAAGAAATCGGCCTTGCGCCGCAAGGGCGACCTGGGCGATCCCAACGGCTGCAACCTGAAGTGTCCGATGGATAGCCGGTAACGTGGCTGACGGGCGCCTTCGCACGAGGGCGCCCGCGGCACGGGTTCGACTGGCGGGTGTTGCGCTCGCACGCCGACCTGGCTGACCGGTGGCAGTCGGACTACCGTGCGATTCCGATTTTGTCCGAGCCCCGCGAAGCGTCGCCGTTTCGCGGGGCTTTTGCTTTCCGGCAGATCGTCATGCGATTCGATGCCGGGCGATGCAGGGATATGCGCATCGCCGGCCTGGTGGGTGATTTAGGGTTAACCCGTAAATCAGCAAGGATGACTTCCCGAAATCCGTCTTATTCTTAAGCATCCACCTACATAAACTTCGGGTTGTCAGCGATGAACAAGGTGTTCACCGCGAACACAGACAAATCTGGAGGTAGGTCATCATGAAGTCGCTCGTTCAAGCTGTTGTCGTTGCTGCCGCTCTCGTTGCCCCGGTCGTGTCGTTCGCCCAGTCGGGCTCGACGATCACCCGCGCGCAGGTTCGCGCCGAACTGGTCCAGTTGCAGCAGGCAGGTTACAACTCCGCTCGCGGCGAAGATCCGCACTATCCGGAAGCGATCCAGGCTGCCACGGCGCGTGTTGCAGAGCAGCAGCGTGCCGCGCTGGCGCAAGCGCAAGGCGCTGATGCCAGCGGTTACGGCGCACAGGCGCAGGGCGTATCGGCATCGGGTTCGCGTGCGATGGGCGTGCGTCCGGCGACCGCTGAAGAAATGAAGTCGCTGTATCGCGGCAGCTAAACCGCGTATCACCCGGTGTGCGTGAATACCGGGTGCGACGACGCGTCGCGCCTGGCGCCGCAGCATCCGGGCGGGCCGCTGCCCGGCGCGACCGATGAGTGCGCGGGCACGGCAGGACATCCGTCACCTCCTGTCGCCGGAAGTCCGGTGGCATTCCGCCCGGCCCACCCGTGGCTGGGCGCTTTTTCGAAAGGAGAGGGTGAGTGCGTTTCGCCGGCAACAAAAAACCCCGCAGACTTTCGTCATGCGGGGTTCGTGCGGCGAGCGCGGAATTTGGTGGAGGCGGCGGGAATCGAACCCGCGTCCAGAAGCGCTCCACGACTAGTTCTACATGTTTAGTTCAGTCATTTGATTTAACCGCAGCGACGCGGACGAACACGCTGCACTACGGCGATTCGCTAGGTTTTCGACCCTGGCGTCGCGACGCCGACAGGGCTTAACTGACGTAAATGACCTCTGGCGGTATTGCTACCGGTCTTGCGACACTAGCCCGTCAGTGAACTAGGCAGAGGACGGCGGCCGTTAGGCTGCCAGTGCGAACGTATCGTCGTTTGCAGTTACGATTTTCCCATTGATTAACGAGGTGACGGGTCCTCGACATGCCCTAGCCGCTTCACAACCCCTGTCGAAACCAGGTCGCCCCCGCGGATAAGATCAATCATTATAGCCCAACATCGCGCAGCAGTTCGCGCAGTTGCTGCGTCGTGTCGACGAGATGTTGCGCTTGCCAGTCGGCCGGTGCGGCGCCATCGCCGCAATAGCCGTACGCGGCCGCGACCGTCGCCATGCCGGCGGCGCTGCCGGCTTGGATGTCGCGCAGGTCGTCGCCGACATAGACGATGCGCGCAGGTGCGAGCGTCAACTGGTCGGCCGCATGCAGCAGCGGGGCCGGGTGCGGCTTCGAGTGCGGCGTTGTGTCGCCCCCGACGACGCAGGCGGCGCGTGGCGCGAGGCCGAGCAGGTCGACGAGCGGCGCCGTGAGCCGCATTGCCTTGTTCGTGACGATGCCCCAGCGCACGCCGCGCGCATCGAGTTCGTCGAGCACGTCGCCGATGCCGGGGAACAGCGTCGTATGCACGCACAGATCCGTCGCGTAGTTGGTCAGGAACTCGTCGCGCATTGCTTCGTAACCGGGCGTGTGCGGATCGATGCCGAACGCGCCGCCGAGCAGGCCGCGCGCGCCGGCCGAGGCCAGCGGCCGCAGCACGTCGAGCGGTGTTTCGGGCAGGTCGCGCATGCGTTGCATCTTGTTGACGGCAGCCGCGAGATCAGGGGCCGTGTCGGCGAGCGTGCCGTCCAGGTCGAACAGCACGGCATCGCAGTGCAGCAGGCGCGGTTCGTCGAATGCAGCCCGCGCGGTCGAGAGTGGAGTCGTCATGCCGGTTGGAGGGTCACGCGCCGCGACGGCACGCGACGAGGTAGTTGATGTCGGCGTCGTTCGACAGCGCGAAGCGCTTGCCGATCGGGTGATACGTGATGCCCTTGATTTCCACGATGTGCAGATCCGTTGCCCGCACGAAGCCGGCCAGTTCCGACGGACGGATGAAGCGCGCGTAGTCGTGCGTGCCCTTCGGCAGCATTTGCGCGATGTATTCCGCGCCGATCACGGCGAACAGGTAAGCCTTCAGGTTGCGGTTCAGCGTCGAGAAGAACACCCAGCCACCCGGCTTCACGAGCGTCGCGCAGGCGGCGACGATATCGCCGGGCGAAGGCACGTGCTCGAGCATCTCCATGCACGTGACGACATCGTAGGTGCCCGGTTCGCGCGCGGCGATCGCTTCGGCTGCGATGGCCTCGTAATCGACCGAGATGCCGCTTTCGAGACTGTGCAGGTCGGCGACGCCGAGTGCTTCGGTCGACAGGTCGATGCCTTTCACCTGCGCGCCGAGTCCAGCCATCGATTCGGACAGGATGCCGCCGCCGCAGCCGATGTCGAGTGCACGCTTGCCGGCGAGGTGCGCATGCGCATCGATCCAGCCGAGCCGGACCGGGTTCAGGTCGTGCAGCGGCTTGAATTCGGCATTCGGATCCCACCACCGATGGGCGAGGTCGCTGAATTTCTGGAGTTCGTGCGGATCGGCGTTGGTCATGTCGGCAAACGGGCTACGGGAGGAGGGCGGTGCTGCGATTCGTCAGCCCCGAGTATATAAGAAGCGGACGAGCGGCGAAGCGGCGAGCGCCTGGGCGGGCGTCAATGAAAAAGCCCCGCCGGAGCGGGGCTTTGAAGCAGTCGAAAACCGCGGCTTAGTTTGCCGGAACGGTCGTCTTCTGGACTTCTTGCGTACCGACCACTTCGACTTCCACGCGGCGGTCCGGTGCGAGGCAGGCGATGAGTTGCTTGCGGTTCTTCTGGTTGCAGCCAGTCGTAACCGGGTTGCGCTTGCCCTTGCCTTCCGTGTAGATCTTGTTGGCCGGCACACCCTTGCTGACCAGGTACGACTTCACGGCTTGCGCACGGCGCAGCGACAGACGGTCGTTGTACTTGTCCGAACCGATGCGGTCCGTGTAGCCCGTTGCGACGACCACTTCCGTGTTCATGCCCTGGATCTTCGACGACAGTTCGTCCAGCTTTTGCTTGCCCAGCGGCTTGAGCGTTGCCTTGTCGAAGTCGAACAAAGCGTCAGCTTGATACGTGATCTTCTGGCTCGTGATTGCCGGAGCGACCGGAGCGACCGGAGCCGGTGCCGGTGCCTGGGCGACCAGTGCGCCATCGCACTTCGCGTTGGCGGTGGCCGGCGTCCAGAACGCATCGCGCCAGCAGAGCTCGTTCGTGCCGTTCATCCACACCCATTCGCCCGTGCCGTTCACCCAGTTGTCATTGACGGCTTGACGCGACGCCGGCACCGACTGTGCCGAAGCGGATGCAGCCATAACTGCGGTAGCTGCAATGAACGCGAGCTTTGAAAGTTTATTCATATTTCTCCTCTCGAAATTGAGATTACCGCAGGTTTACTGCGAGCCTGTTGACGGTGACAAGTCATACATTGCTCGAAGTATAACATTGGTGCGGCACAAAAAACGCGGCACCGCTCTGTGTAGACTTCGAGCAGCGTCTAACTTTCAGTGCGTTGGCATTTTGCCATATCGTTCCCTTCCTACGAAAAAAAATCCTCCCCACCCCAAGATCGCTTCAACTTTGTGGTGCATGCGCAACACCGACCTGCCGTAACTTTTAGAGATTGTCAAGAGCGTGGCGGCGAAATTGCGCAATTGCATGCAGTTGTTTACTCGTGCGCACGAAGCGCGGCGGATGCAATCGCCTGCGACGTCGAGTCGCGCGCGATTTCAGCCGATGATTTCGCCGATTCGTCGCGGCCGCGATTTTTGCTGTTTACATATAGTGGGGGAAGCGAATTGCGGCTGATGGGCGCATGTTAGAATCTCGCGTTGCGTTGCGCATGCAGCGCCCACGCGAAAGGCGTTCGCCGTCTTCGCTCCGAAACGATACGGATACATGGATCAATTCGCCAAAGAGACCCTGCCCACCTCCCTAGAAGAGGAAATGCGCCGTTCGTATCTCGATTACGCGATGAGCGTGATCGTCGGACGTGCCCTCCCGGATGTCCGCGATGGCCTGAAACCCGTGCACCGGCGCGTGTTGTTCGCGATGCACGAACTGAACAACGACTGGAACCGCGCGTACAAGAAGTCGGCGCGTATCGTCGGCGACGTGATCGGTAAATATCACCCTCACGGCGACACCGCGGTCTACGACACGATCGTGCGGATGGCGCAGGACTTCTCGCTGCGCTACATGCTGATCGACGGGCAGGGCAACTTCGGCTCGATCGACGGCGACAATGCCGCGGCGATGCGTTACACCGAAATTCGCATGGCGAAGATCGGTCACGAGCTGCTCGCCGACATCGACAAGGAAACGGTCGATTTCGAGCCGAACTACGACGGCAACGAAATGCAGCCGTCGGTCCTGCCGTCGCGCATCCCGAACCTGCTGATCAACGGCTCGTCGGGTATTGCGGTCGGCATGGCGACCAACATCCCGCCGCACAACCTGAACGAAGTCGTTGACGCGTGCCAGCACCTGCTGGGCAACCCGGAGGCGACGATCGACGAGCTGATCGAGATCATCCCGGCGCCGGACTTCCCGACGGCCGGCATCATCTACGGCGTCGCCGGCGTGCGCGACGGATACCGTACCGGGCGCGGCCGCGTCGTGATGCGCGCGGCCACGCACTTCGAGGAAATCGACCGCGGCCAGCGGATGGCGATCATCGTCGACGAGCTGCCGTACCAGGTGAACAAGCGCTCGCTGCTCGAGCGGATCGCCGAGCTCGTCAACGAGAAGAAGCTCGAAGGCATCTCCGACATCCGCGACGAGTCGGACAAGAGCGGCATGCGGGTCGTGATCGAGCTCAAGCGCGGTGAAGTGCCGGAAGTGGTGCTGAACAACCTGTACAAGGCGACGCAGCTTCAGGATACGTTCGGCATGAACATGGTCGCGCTCGTCGACGGCCAGCCGAAGCTGCTGAATCTGAAGGAAATCCTGCAGTGCTTCCTGTCGCACCGACGCGAAGTGCTGACGCGCCGCACGATCTACGAACTGCGCAAGGCCCGCGAACGCGGCCACGTGCTCGAAGGTCTCGCGGTCGCGCTCGCGAACATCGACGAGTTCATCGCGATCATCAAGGCCGCGCCGACGCCGCCGATCGCGAAGGCGGAGTTGATGGCGAAGCCGTGGGATTCGTCGCTCGTGCGCGAGATGCTCACGCGTGCCGAGAGCGAGAACGCGGCGGCCGGCGGCCGCTCCGCGTACCGTCCGGAAGGCCTGAACCCGGCGTTCGGCATGCAGACCGACGGGCTGTACCGCCTGTCCGACACGCAGGCCCAGGAAATCCTGCAGATGCGTCTGCAGCGCCTGACCGGCCTCGAGCAGGACAAGATCATCGGCGAGTACCGCGAAGTGATGGCACAGATCGCCGACCTGCTGGACATCCTCGCGCGTCCCGGGCGGATCACGACGATGATCGGCGAGGAACTGACCTCGGTGAAGGCCGAGTTCGGCGATGCGCGCCGCTCGAAGATCGAGCTGAACGCGACCGAGCTGAACACCGAAGATCTGATCACGCCGCAGGACATGGTCGTCACGATGTCGCATGCGGGCTACGTGAAGTCGCAGCCGCTGTCCGAGTACCGTGCGCAGAAGCGCGGCGGTCGCGGCAAGCAGGCGACGCAGATGAAGGAAGACGACTGGATCGAGACGCTGTTCATCGCGAACACGCACGATTACATCCTGTGCTTCTCGAACCGCGGCCGCGTGTACTGGGTCAAGGTCTATGAGGTGCCGCAGGGCTCGCGCAACTCGCGCGGCCGCCCGATCGTCAACATGTTCCCGCTGCAGGAAGGCGAGAAGATCAACGTCGTGCTGCCGGTCAAGGAATTCTCGGCGGACAAGTTCATCTTCATGGCAACGTCGCTCGGCACCGTGAAGAAGACGCCGCTCGAGGCATTCAGCCGTCCGATGAAGAAGGGCATCATCGCGGTCGGTCTCGATGAAGGCGACTACCTGATCGGTGCGTCGATCACCGACGGCGCGCACGACGTGATGCTGTTCTCGGACTCCGGCAAGGCCGTGCGCTTCGACGAGAACGACGTGCGTCCGATGGGGCGCGAGGCGCGCGGCGTGCGCGGCATGCAGCTGGAAGACGGGCAGCAGGTCATCGCGATGCTGGTTGCCGGGAGCGAGGAGCAGACGGTGCTCACCGCGACCGAGAACGGTTACGGCAAGCGCACGCCGATCACCGAGTACACGCGCCATGGACGCGGCACGAAGGGTATGATCGCGATCCAGACGTCCGAGCGCAACGGCAAGGTCGTGGCTGCCACGCTCGTCGATGCAGAGGATCAGATCATGCTGATCACGACGGCCGGCGTGTTGATTCGCACCCGCGTTTCCGAGATTCGCGAGATGGGGCGCGCCACGCAAGGTGTTACACTCATCAGTCTCGATGAGGGTACGAAGCTCTCTGGCCTGCAGCAGATCGCCGAGGCCGAAGAGGGAGAGGGCGAAGCCGACGAGGCGTCGGACGGCGAAGCCTGAAGAACGGATGAGACTCTGGCCGCCGCGGGCGAAAAGCGCCGCGGCCGGCGAGCAACCATTCATATTTCCAAAAGGGAGTGATGATGCAAAAGCAATTCAAGCAACTGGTTCTGCTGGCTGCACTGGTGCCGACGTTCGCGATGGCGCAAGCGCTGTCGAATTCCGCACCGGCAGCTCCGGCGGCAGCTGCGCCGATCGACGCCGACAAGAAGGCAGCGATCAAGGATCTGCTCGACGCGATCGACGCGCCGAAGCTCGTGTCGGCAATCGGCAACAGCGCCGAAATGCAGGCCAAGCAACTCGTCCCGGCGATCCTGTCGGACGCACTGTCGGAAAACAAGACGCTGAACGACAAGCAGAAGCAGGCTGCCGTTCCGACGCTGCAGAAGAACGCGGTGCCGAAGCTGGTCGACGGCGCAGGCAAGGTGTTCGGTACGCAACAGTTCCAGAGCGACGCGATGTCGGCTCAGTACGACGCGTACGCGAAGTACTACAGCACGTCGGAGATCAAGGATCTGACGACGTTCTACAAGAGCCCGACGGGCCGCAAGTTCATCCAGGTTCAGGATCAGGTCGGTCGCGACGTGGTCAACGGCCTGATGCAGAAGTACATGCCGCAAGCGATCCAGGCAACGCGCACGCAGGCTGACAAGGAAGTCGCAGCAGTCAAGCCGGGCAAGTAAAGCCGTCCGGGCACGCCCCCGGCCGTTCGGCCGGGTTTGGCGGGAGCCTGACGACAGTGCGATAATGGCCGTTTGCGCGCGAGCGCAAACGGCCATTTCTTTTCTGGCGCGTTCTGCCGGCGGCGAGCCGGTCGCGTCCCTCCGAGGTTTTCACGATGCGCGTCTTTAATTTCTCCGCCGGCCCTGCGGCGATGCCCGAGGAAGTGCTGCGGCAAGCGGCCGACGAAATGCTCGACTGGCACGGCAGCGGCATGAGCGTGATGGAGATGAGCCATCGCGGCAAGGAATTCATGTCGATCCACGAGGCTGCGCTGACCGACCTGCGCGACCTGCTCGGCGTGCCGGCCAGTCACCGGATCTTGTTCCTGCAGGGCGGCGGCATCGCGGAAAACGCGATCGTACCGATGAACCTGCTCGGGTCGCGCACGACGGCCGACTTCGTCGTCACGGGCTCGTGGTCGCAGAAATCGTTCAACGAGGCGAAGAAATACGGCACGCCCCATCTCGCCGCAACCGGCAAGACGGAAGACGGCTTCACGCGTGCGCCCGCGCGCGCCGAATGGCAGCTGTCGGACGATCCGGCCTACGTGCATCTGTGTACCAACGAGACGATCGACGGCGTCGAGACGTTCGAGATTCCCGATCTCGGCGACGTACCGCTGGTTGCGGATGTCTCGTCGCACATCCTGTCGCGTCCGATGGACGTCGCGAAGTACGGCGTGCTGTTCGGCGGCGCGCAGAAGAACATCGGGATGGCCGGCGTGACGCTCGTGATCGTGCGCGAGGATCTGCTCGACCGCGCGCTGTCGATCTGCCCGTCCGCGTTCGAGTGGAAAACCATCGCGGCGAACAACTCGCTGTACAACACGCCGCCCACCTACGCGATCTACATCGCGGGCCTGGTGTTCCAGTGGCTGAAGCGGCAGGGCGGCCTCGAAGCGATCGAGGCCCGCAACATCGAAAAAGCGAAGCTGCTCTACGACACGATCGATGCGAGCAGTTTCTATCTGAACAAGGTCGAGCCGGCAGCACGTTCGCGGATGAACGTGCCGTTTTTCCTGGCCGACGAAACGCGCAACGAAGACTTCCTTGCCGGCGCAAAGGCGCGCGGGTTGCTGCAGCTGAAGGGCCACAAGTCCGTCGGCGGCATGCGGGCGTCGATCTACAACGCGGTGCCGCTCGAGGGCGTGAAAGCGCTCGTCGAGTACATGAAGGACTTCGAGCAGCGCGGCGCCTGACGGCGGCGCTGTTCAAACAGCACGGCAAAACGCATGGACGACGAACTGAATTCCCGCCTGAAACCGCTGCGCGATCGCATCGATGCGATCGACGCGCAGCTGATCGCGCTCCTGAACCAGCGCGCCGCGGTGGCGCTGGAGGTGGGCGAGGTCAAGAAGCATTTCAACGCGCCGGTGTTCCGGCCGGAGCGCGAGCTGCAAGTGATCGCGCGGCTGCAGGACATGAGCGCGGGGCCGCTCGAGAGCGAGCACATCAGCGCCATCTGGCGCGAGATCATGGCCGCGAGCCGCGCGCTCGAGCAGACGATCCACGTCGCGTTCCTCGGGCCGGTCGGCACGTATAGCGAGCAGGCGATGCTCGAGTATTTCGGCCAGTCGATCGAAGGGCTGCCGTGCCCGTCGATCGACGAGGTGTTCCGCTCGGTCGAGGCCGGTGCATCCGCATTCGGTATCGCGCCGGTCGAGAATTCGACCGAAGGCGCCGTCTCGCGTACGCTCGACCTGCTGCTGCAGACGCAACTGCTGATCAGCGGCGAACTCGCGCTGCCGATCCATCACAACCTGCTCACGCAGAGCGGCACGCTCGACGGCGTGAAGCGCGTCTGCGCACACGCGCAGGCGCTCGCGCAATGCCAGCAGTGGCTTGCGGCGAATGCGCCGCAGCTCGAGCGGCAGGCGGTGGCGAGCAACGCGGAGGCCGCGCGTCTCGCGGCGGCCGATCCGACCGTCGCGGCGATCGCGGGCGATCGCGCGGCCGCACACTACGGCTTGCAGATCGCGTTCTCGCTGATCCAGGACGATCCGCACAACCGCACGCGCTTCGTGATCATCGGCAAGCAGCCCGCGGGGCAGAGCGGTCACGACCAGACGTCGCTGATCGTGTCGGTGAAGAACGAACCGGGCGCCGTGTTCAAACTGCTCGAGCCGCTCGCGCGGCATGGCGTGTCGATGACGCGCTTCGAGTCGCGTCCGGCGCGCGTCGGCACGTGGGAGTACTACTTCTACATCGACATCGAAGGGCACCGGGACGATGCGTCGGTTGCGGCCGCGCTCGCGGAACTCGGCCAGAAGGCCGCGTTCCTGAAGATACTCGGTTCGTATCCGCGCGCACGCTGATGCGCGGCGGCCCGTCGCCTGTTCGCGCAGGCGTTGGGGCCGGGCGGGCAGGGCAGGCCGATCGGCGCTGCCGAAGGCGGGTTCGGGCCCGCATCCGGCGCAGGTTGCGCCGGATGCGGGCCCGTTGCCCGGAATCTGGAATTCCGCGTGCGGGGCGTCGTCCCGCGCGCGTAACTTGGCTCTTGTCGTGTCAGGCTTTGCATTCAACAAACTGGTCATCTTCGGCGTCGGCCTGATCGGCGGATCGCTGGCCCGCGCGCTGCGCGAGCGCGCGCCGGGCGGCGCGGGCGAGGTTGTCGGCGTGGGGCGTTCACGTACTTCGGTCGAGCGTGCGCTCGCACTCGGCGTGATCGACCGCGCGGCGGCGCTCGACGATGACGCGCAATTGCGCGACGCGCTGGCTGGCGCCGATCTGGTGCTGCTGGCCGCACCCGTCGCGCAAACGGGCCCGTTGCTCGCGCGCATCGCGCCGTGGCTTGAAGCGGCGACGATCGTCACCGATGCGGGCAGTACCAAGTCCGATGTCGTCGCGGCCGCGCGCGAAGCGCTCGGCGCGCGGATCGCGCAGTTCGTGCCGGGGCACCCGATCGCCGGTCGCGAGTCGAGCGGCGTCGAGGCCGCGTTACCGGATCTGTACGTCGGCCGTAACGTCGTGCTGTGCCCGCTGCCGGAGAACGCACCCGAATGGGTCGCGCGTATCGACGCGATGTGGCGCGCAACGGGCGCCGATGTGCGCACGATGAGCACGGAGCAGCACGATCGCGTGTTTGCGTCGATCAGCCATCTGCCGCACGTGCTGTCATTCGCGCTCGTCGAGCAGATCCTCGGCGAGGCCGACGCGGAACTGAAATTTTCGTACGCGGCGGGCGGCTTCCGCGATTTCACGCGCATCGCGGCGTCGAGCCCGGAGATGTGGCGCGACGTGTGCGTCGCGAACCGCGCGGCGCTGCTCGATGAACTCGATGGCTACACGCGTGTGCTCACGCGGCTGCGTGCGGCGATCGACGCCGGCGACGGCGCGGCGCTCGAAGCAGTGTTCACGCGTTCGCGCGCCGCACGCAAGGCATGGCAGGAGCGCGGCGGCGCGCCCGCTGCCGAACCGGTCAAGAAATAACAGGACGATTCCCATGGACTACCTCGATCTCGGCCCGTACTCCAGCGCTTCGGGCACCGTGCGCCTGCCCGGCTCGAAGAGCATTTCGAACCGCGTGCTGCTGCTCGCGGCGCTCGCCGAAGGCGAAACGACGATCACCAACCTGCTCGACTCCGACGACACGCGCGTGATGCTCGACGCACTCGGCAAGCTCGGCGTGAAGCTCGCGCGCGACGGCGACACCTGCGTGGTCACCGGCACGCGCGGCGCATTCACCGCGAAGACGGCCGACCTGTTCCTCGGCAACGCGGGCACGGCCGTGCGGCCGCTGACCGCCGCGCTCGCCGTGAACGGCGGCGATTATCGCGTGCACGGCGTGCCGCGCATGCACGAGCGGCCGATCGGCGATCTCGTCGACGGCTTGCGACAAGTCGGCGCGCAGATCGACTACGAACTGAATGAAGGCTACCCGCCGCTGCGGATCAAGCCGGCTAATATTTCCGTCGACGCGCCGATCAGCGTGCGTGGCGACGTGTCGAGCCAGTTCCTCACGGCACTGCTGATGACGCTGCCGCTCGTGAAGGCAAAGGACGGCAAGATCGTCGTCGAGGTCGACGGCGAACTGATCTCGAAGCCGTACATCGACATCACCATCCGGCTGATGGAGCGCTTCGGTGTGACCGTCGAGCGCGACGGCTGGCAGCGCTTCGTCGTGCCCGCCGGCGTCCGTTATCGTTCGCCGGGCCGGATCATGGTCGAGGGTGATGCGTCGTCCGCATCGTACTTCCTCGCGGCCGGCGCGCTCGGCGGCGGCCCGCTGCGCGTCGAAGGCGTTGGGCGCGCGAGCATCCAGGGCGATGTCGGCTTCGCGAACGCGCTGATGCAGATGGGCGCGAACGTGACGATGGGCGACGACTGGATCGACGTGCGCGGCATCGGCCACGACCATGGCAAGCTCGAGCCGATCGACATGGACTTCAACCTGATCCCCGATGCGGCGATGACCATCGCGGTCGCGGCGTTGTTTGCGAACGGCACGAGCACGCTGCGCAACATCGCGAGCTGGCGCGTGAAGGAAACCGACCGCATCGCCGCGATGGCGACCGAGTTGCGCAAGGTCGGCGCGATCATCGAGGAAGGCCCTGACTACCTCGTCGTCACGCCGCCGGAAAAGCTCACGCCAAACGCGGCGATCGACACGTACGATGATCACCGGATGGCGATGTGCTTCTCGCTCGTCAGCCTCGGCGGCGTGCCCGTGCGGATCAACGATCCGAAGTGCGTCGGCAAGACGTTCCCCGACTATTTCGACCGCTTCGCCGCGCTCGCCAAAGCCTGACCCCACTGTTCTGATGAAATCGACCCGCCCCTTTCACCCGACTCCCGTCATCACGATCGACGGCCCGACTGCTTCCGGCAAGGGCACCGTCGCCGCGCTCGTCGCCGCGCATCTTGGCTTCCACTTGCTCGACAGCGGTGCGCTGTACCGGCTCGCCGCGCTCGCAAGCGTGCGCTACGGCATCGAGGCGGAGGACATCGACGCGCTGGTGAAGCTGATCGACGATCTCCACATCACGTTCCGCGAAGGCTGCGCGCAGCTCGACGGCGTCGATGTGTCGAACGACATCCGCGCCGAGGCGGTCGGCAACCGCGCATCGGCGATTGCCGTGCACGGGCCGGTGCGCACCGCGCTCGTCGCGCGCCAGCGCGCGTTCCGCAAGACGCCGGGCCTTGTTGCAGACGGGCGCGACATGGGTACCGTGATCTTCCCGGACGCCGTGCTGAAGGTGTTCCTGACGGCCAGCGCCGAGGCGCGCGCGACCAGGCGGCATAAGCAATTGATGCAAAAAGGTTTTTCTGCTAATATAGATGACTTGCTCCGGGATCTTCGTGAACGTGACGCGCGCGACAGCAATCGCGCGGCCGCGCCGCTGAAGCCGGCGGCAGATGCCAAGCTGCTCGATACGTCGGCGCTTTCGGTCGATGAAGCCGTCGACCAGGTGCTGCAGTGGTACCGGGCGCTCGGCCAGCCCGCCTGAGAAGGCGGGTAGCGGTAGGTGCTCCGCGCGTAAGTGCGAAGCGTGTTTCGAACCCTTAACCCCGTGTGGACTTCGATCTGGCCCTTTCAGCCTGCCACTCCGGCCGGCGTGGCACAGCGATCCATGCACAATCAGATTTTTATGTCCGACCTGCAAACCTCTACCCCGAATACTGAATCTTTCGCGGCTCTGTTCGAAGAGTCGCTGACCCGCCAAGACATGCGCGCCGGCGAAGTGATCTCCGCCGAAGTCGTGCGCGTCGACCACAACTTCGTGGTCGTCAATGCAGGCCTGAAGTCCGAGGCTTACATTCCGATCGAGGAATTCCTGAACGATCAGGGCGAGGTTGAGGTGCAGTCGGGCGATTTCGTGTCCGTCGCGATCGACGCACTCGAAAACGGCTACGGCGACACGATCCTGTCGCGCGACAAGGCGAAGCGCCTTGCATCGTGGCTGTCGCTGGAAAAGGCGCTCGACAACAACGAACTCGTCACCGGCACGATCACCGGCAAGGTGAAGGGCGGCATGACCGTGATGGTCAACGGCATCCGCGCGTTCCTGCCGGGTTCGCTGGTCGACACGCGTCCGGTCAAGGACACGACCCCGTACGAAGGCAAGACGCTCGAGTTCCGCGTGATCAAGCTCGATCGCAAGCGTAACAACGTCGTGCTGTCGCGTCGTGCAGTGATCGAAGCAACCCAAGGCGAAGAGCGCGCGAAGCTGCTCGAGACGCTGAAGGAAGGCGCGATCGTCAACGGCGTGGTCAAGAACATCACCGACTACGGCGCGTTCGTCGACCTCGGCGGCATCGACGGCCTGCTGCACATCACCGACATCGCATGGCGTCGTGTGCGTCACCCGAGCGAAGTCCTGTCGGTTGGCCAGGAAGTCACCGCGAAGATCCTCAAGTTCGACCAAGAGAAGAACCGCGTCTCGCTGGGCATCAAGCAACTGGGCGACGATCCGTGGGAAGGCATCTCGCGCCGTTACCCGTCGGGCACGCGCCTGTTCGGCAAGGTCACGAACATCACCGACTACGGCGCATTCGTCGAAGTGGAATCGGGCATCGAAGGCCTGGTCCACGTGTCGGAAATGGACTGGACGAACAAGAACGTTGCTCCGTCGAAGGTTGTCCAGCTGGGCGACGAAGTCGAAGTCATGGTCCTCGAGATCGACGAAGACCGTCGTCGTATCAGCCTCGGCATGAAGCAGTGCAAGCCGAATCCGTGGGATGACTTCAGCCGCAACTTCAAGAAGGGCGACAAGATCACGGGCGCAATCAAGTCGATCACCGACTTCGGCGTGTTCATCGGTCTGCCGGGCGGCATCGACGGCCTGGTCCACCTGTCGGACCTGTCGTGGAGCGAAGCTGGCGAAGAGGCTGTTCGCAAGTACAAGAAGGGCGACGAAGTCGAAGCAATCGTGCTCGGTATCGACGTCGAGAAGGAACGCATTTCGCTCGGCATCAAGCAGCTCGAAGGCGATCCGTTCAGCAACTACGTTGCAATGAACGACAAGGGCTCGATCGTCGACGGCGTCGTGAAGACGGTCGATGCGAAGGGTGCGGTCGTTACGCTGACGGGCGACATCGAAGGCTACCTGCGTGCGTCGGAAATCTCGCAGGATCGCGTCGAAGACGCACGCAACGTGCTGAAGGAAGGTGACAAGGTCAACGCGATGGTGATCAACATCGATCGCAAGTCGCGCGGCATCAACCTGTCGATCAAGGCGAAGGATTCGGCCGAACAACAGGAAGCGATCCGCGGCCTGCAGTCGGACTCCAGCGCTGCTGCGACCGGTACGACCAACCTCGGCGCGCTGCTGAAGGCGAAGCTCGACGGCCAGAACCAGTAAGCCTCACGAGGTCTGCTGAAGTATGACCAAATCCGAGTTGGTCGCGCAGCTGGCATCGCGATTTCCGCAACTTGTCCTCAAGGATGCGGATTTCGCGGTGAAAACGATGCTCGATGCGATGTCTGACGCCCTGGCGAAAGGGCATCGCATTGAAATTCGGGGTTTCGGCAGCTTTGGCCTCAACCGTCGCCCGGCGCGCGTCGGACGCAACCCGAAGTCAGGAGAGAAAGTGCAGGTGCCCGAGAAGTTCGTGCCGCACTTCAAGCCTGGCAAGGAATTGCGCGAACGCGTCGACGGCCGCGCCGGTGAGCCGCTGAAGGCTGATGATCCGGACGACGAGCGTTAAGCGTCACCCGGTTTGCCCGGAACCCATCCGGCGAAGGCTGAAAAGAAAAGCGCCCCTTGCGGGCGCTTTTTTCATTTCCGGCGATCGCCGCGCGACGGATGCGCGCAGGATCTGCGCAGCCGCGGAAACGCATCCTTTACAATACGGGTCGATTCGGCGCGACGAAGGGGAGTCGCGCGCCGCGGCAAACCTCAACAAAGAGAGGGCTTCATGAAGTTTATCGTCTGGCTGATCCGGGTATTGGTGTTCGTACTGCTGCTGGTGCTTGCGCTGGCCAATACGCAAACCGCGACGCTGAATTTCGTTGCCGGCTATTCATGGCAAGCGCCGCTGATCCTGATCGGCCTGGCGTTCTTCGCCGTGGGGCTGCTGGCCGGCTTGCTGTCCGCGTTGCCTTCGATCTTCCGCCTGCGTCTCGAGAACGGGCGCCTGAAGCGCGATCTGCGTGCGGCGCGCGAAACGCCGGCCGTCATCGACCAGCCGCCGATGCCGCCCGTCATTTAACACGGACGCCGCGCGATCATCGCGCGGTTTTCGTCTCTGCTTCGATATTTCGCATGGATCTGGATTTCTGGTGGTTGCTCGCGATTCCGGTCGCGTTCGCGCTTGGTTGGGCGGCGTCTCGCTACGACCTGAAGAATCTCCTGTCGGAGAGTGCCAACCTGCCGCGATCGTATTTTCGCGGCCTGAATTTTCTGTTGAACGAACAACCCGACAAGGCGATCGATGCGTTCATCGAGGTCGCCAAGCTCGATCCCGAGACGGTCGAGCTGCACTTCGCGCTCGGCAACCTGTTTCGCCGCCGGGGCGAGACCGATCGCGCGATCCGCGTGCACCAGAACCTGCTGAGCCGCACGGACCTGCCGGTCAACGAGCGCGATCACGCGCTGTACGAGCTTGGCCAGGACTTCCTGAAGGCCGGGTTGCTGGATCGTGCCGAAGAGGCGTTTCACAAGCTCGCCGACGGCGATTACGCGCTCGGTGCGCAGCGGGCGCTGCTGACGATCTACGAGATCGAGAAGGACTGGAACAAATCGATCGATACGGCGAAGCGCATCGAGTCGATGAGCGACAAGCCGCTCGGCGTCGAAATTGCCCAGTTCCACTGCGAACTCGCTCAGGACGCGCTGCAGCGCAAGAACGCGATAGCGGCCGCCGAACAACTGCGCCTGGCGCTGACCGTGAACCCGCAGAACGTTCGCGCGACGGTGCTGTCCGGCGACGCGGCGGAAGCCGAGGGCAACCACGCGGCCGCGATCGAGTACTGGAAGCGCGTCGAAGCGCAGAATCCTGCGTATCTGCCGCTCGTCGCCGACAAGCTGATGAAGGCGTATGTCGCGCTCGGCAAGAATGTCGAAGGCGCCGAACTGCTGATGGGGTATATCGACCGCTATCCGTCGAACGACCTGCTCGACATCGCGTATCAGCACATTGCGGGGTTGCGTGGCCAGGACGCGGCGCACACGCTCGCGCGCACGCAGATGGAGAAGTCGCCGAACCTGTCGGGGATGCTGCATCTGCTCGACGCGCAAATTGCGGCGGCCGACGAACCGCGTCGTAAGGAACTTGAAATGATGCGTGCGCTGATCAAGCAGCGCACGAAGAATCTGCCGCGGTATACGTGCCAGAATTGCGGTTTCCGGGCACGGCTCTTCTATTGGCAGTGCCCAGGATGCAGCGGCTGGGAAACCTATGCGCCGCGCCGCGTCGAACCTGCGATGCCGGGCTGATCCCGGCACGCGGAGCCAACGCGCTGCGGTTGCCGCCGGGCTCGTCCCGGCGGCCAAGTTAGTCAATTACCGGGAAGTACCGGAACATCTATGAAAATCACCATCATCGGCACCGGCTATGTCGGTCTCGTCACGGGCGCCTGCCTCGCGGAGATCGGTCACGACGTCTTCTGTCTCGACGTCGATCAGCGCAAGATCGACATCCTGAACAACGGCGGGATGCCGATTCACGAACCGGGGCTGCTGGACATCATCGCGCGCAACCGCGCGGCGGGGCGCCTGCGCTTCTCGACCGATATCGAGGCGAGCGTCGCGCACGGCGAGATCCAGTTCATCGCCGTCGGCACGCCGCCCGACGAGGACGGCTCGGCCGACCTGCAGTATGTGCTCGAAGCCGCACGCAACATCGGCCGCCACATGACGAGCTTCAAGGTGATCGTCGACAAGTCGACGGTGCCGGTCGGCACCGCGCAGCGCGTGCGCGGCGTGGTCGACGAGGCGCTTGCCGCCCGCGGTCTGGCAGGCAGCGTCGCGCATCGCTTCTCGGTCGTGTCGAATCCGGAGTTCCTGAAGGAAGGCGCCGCGGTCGAAGACTTCATGCGTCCGGACCGGATCATCATCGGCGTCGACGGCGACGAGACGGGCACGATCGCGCGCGAGAAGATGAAGAAGCTTTACGCGCCGTTCAATCGCAACCACGAACGCACGATCTACATGGACGTGCGTTCGGCCGAATTCGCGAAATATGCGGCGAACGCGATGCTTGCAACGCGCATCTCGTTCATGAACGAGATGTCGAATCTGGCCGACAAGGTCGGCGCCGACATCGAGGCCGTGCGCCGCGGGATCGGCTCCGATCCACGCATCGGCTATCACTTCCTGTACGCCGGCGTCGGCTACGGCGGCTCGTGCTTCCCGAAGGACGTCCAGGCGCTGATTCGCACGGCCGGTGAGAATGGCCAGCCGCTGCGCATCCTGGAGGCCGTCGAGGCGGCCAACCATGCGCAGAAGGACGTGCTGATCAGCAAGATCGAGCAGCGCTTCGGCGCCGACTTGACCGGCCGCGAGTTCGCGGTCTGGGGCCTGGCGTTCAAGCCGAACACCGACGACATGCGCGAGGCGCCGAGCCGCCGCCTGATCGCGGCGCTGCTCGAACGCGGCGCGACCGTACGTGCGTACGATCCGGTCGCGGTCGACGAGGCGCGGCGTGTGTTTGCGCTCGATTTCGGCGCCGATGCGGACGCGCTGGCACGGCTGCATCTCGTCGAGACGCAGGACATCGCCGTGACGGGCGCGGACGCGCTCGTGATCGTGACCGAGTGGAAGGAGTTCCGGAGCCCCGACTTCACGCGCCTGAAGGCCGAACTGAAGGCGCCGGTGATCTTCGACGGTCGCAACCTCTATGAGCCGGATGCGATGGCCGAACTGGGCATCGACTACTACGCGATCGGCCGGCCGTATGTCGATCCCCGGTCGTTCACCCGTGGCTGACCACACGATGAATACTCTCCGCGAAGTCGTTCCGGTGCCGCGCGAGCAGCTCGCGCGTTCGCGCGTGCTTGTCGTCGGCGACGTGATGCTCGACCGTTACTGGTTCGGCAACGTCGATCGCATTTCGCCTGAAGCGCCGGTGCCGGTCGTGCATGTGCAGCGTCAGGAAGAGCGCCTCGGCGGTGCGGCCAACGTTGCGCGCAACGCCGTGACGCTCGGCGGCCAGGCCGGATTGCTGTGCGTCGTCGGTTGCGACGAACCCGGCGAGCGGATCGTCGAGCTGCTCGGCAGCAGCGGCGTGACGCCGCATCTCGAGCGCGACCCGGCGCTGCCGACCACGATCAAGCTGCGCGTGCTCGCGCGCCAGCAGCAACTGCTGCGCGTCGACTTCGAGGCCATGCCGACGCACGAGGTGCTGCTCGCGGGGCTCGCGCGTTTCGATGCGCTGCTGCCGCAGCACGACGTCGTGCTGATGTCGGATTACGCGAAAGGCGGCCTGACGCACGTCACGACGATGATCGAGAAGGCGCGTGCGGCCGGCAAGTCCGTCCTCGTCGACCCGAAGGGTGACGACTGGGCACGCTATCGCGGCGCGTCGCTGATCACGCCGAATCGTGCGGAACTGCGCGAAGTGGTCGGGCAGTGGAAGTCGGAAGACGATCTGCGCGCGCGCGTCGCGAAGCTGCGTGCGGAGCTCGGCATCGACGCGCTGCTGCTCACGCGTTCGGAAGAAGGGATGACGCTGTTTTCCGCCACCGGCGAACTGCACGCACCGGCGCTCGCGCGCGAGGTGTTCGACGTGTCGGGCGCGGGCGATACCGTGATTGCAACGGTCGCGACGATGCTCGGCGCGGGCGTGCCGCTCGTCGACGCCGTCGTGCTCGCGAATCGTGCGGCAGGCATCGTGGTCGGCAAGCTCGGCACGGCCACGGTGGATTACGACGAACTGTTTCACTGAGCGCATGCGGTGGCGCGACGAGCGCGCCGCACGCATGGCTCGCACTTTTCAGGCAGGACGATCATGACCCTCATCGTCACCGGCGCAGCCGGTTTTATCGGCGCGAACATCGTCAAGGCGCTCAACGAGCGCGGCGAAACGCGCATCATCGCGGTCGACAACCTGACGCGCGCGGACAAGTTCCGGAATCTCGTCGATTGCGAGATCGACGACTATCTGGACAAGACGGAATTCGTCGAACGTTTCGCACGCGGCGATTTCGGCAAGGTACGCGCGATTTTCCATGAAGGCGCCTGTTCGGACACGATGGAAACCGACGGCCGCTACATGATGGACAACAACTTCCGCTACAGCCGCGCGGTGCTCGACGCCTGCCTCGCGCAGGGCACGCAGTTCCTGTACGCATCGTCGGCCGCGACCTACGGCGGATCGACGCGCTTCGTCGAGGAGCGCGAGGTCGAGGCGCCGCTGAACATCTACGGCTATTCGAAGTTCCTGTTCGACCAGGTGATCCGCCGCGTGCTGCCGACCGCGACGAGCCAGATCGCCGGCTTCCGCTATTTCAACGTGTATGGCCCGCGCGAGACGCACAAGGGGCGCATGGCGTCGGTCGCGTTCCACAACTTCAACCAGTTCCGTGCAGAAGGCAAGGTGAAGCTGTTCGGCGAGTACAACGGCTATGCACCGGGAGAGCAGACGCGCGACTTCGTGTCGGTCGAGGACGTGACGAAGGTGAATCTGTTCTTCTTCGATCATCCGGAGAAGTCGGGCATCTTCAACCTCGGCACGGGCCGTGCGCAGCCGTTCAACGACATCGCATCGACGGTCGTGAATACGCTGCGTGCACTCGACAACCAGCCGCCGCTGACACTCGCGCAGCAGGTCGAGCAAGGGCTGATCGAATACGTGCCGTTCCCCGATGCACTGCGCGGCAAGTACCAGTGCTTCACGCAGGCCGATCAGACGAAGCTGCGTGCGGCCGGTTACGACGCACCGTTCCTGACCGTGCAGGAAGGCGTCGACCGCTATGTGCGTTGGCTATCTGGCCAGGTTTAAGCGGAAGCGTTGCATCGATAGACTGGGTCTCACGGTCGGCAGCCGCCGGCCGTTTTTCATCGGAGATCCAGCACATGATCAGGAAATGGTTGGCCGCAGCGGCAATGCTCGGCACGATCGCGTCGGCCTGGGCGGCCGTTGATGTCAACACCGCGAACGAGGATGCGCTCGTCGGCATCAAGGGCATCGGCCCGGCACGGGCGAAAGCGATTCTCGACGAACGCGGCGCACGCGGTCCGTTCAAGAATGCGGATGATCTCGCATCGCGCGTGAAAGGCATGGGTGGCCATACCGTCGAGCGGCTTCAGCAGGAAGGCCTGACGATAGGCGCGGCCGGCACGGGTGCTACGCCGCCGGCACCGGGCAAACCGCTCGGCAAGCCAGCGGCACCACCCGCCCGCACGGCACAGAAGTAACGCGTCGCGCGCGACCGACAACGAGCTCCTTCAGTCGCCGTCGTTGCGACGGCTTCCCGCGGCATGCCGCGGGTTTTTTGCGTGGGCACTGCATATGGCCACCATGCGCTGCACGGTGCGTGTATTCCATCGTCGCAATGGGGTTGCCGGCGCGAGCAGCGGTGCTGGTTTACAATCGATCGATTGATCGGCCTCGTACTCACGGTATATCCATGGCTTACAAAACTATCGAAGATACGATCGGCAATACGCCGCTCGTCCAACTGGTCCGCTTGCCGGACGATGAAATTCGCGCACGCAACAACGTGGTGCTCGCGAAGCTCGAAGGCAACAATCCGGCTGGTTCCGTGAAGGATCGTCCGGCACTGTCGATGATCAGCAAGGCCGAGGCACGCGGGCGCATCAAGCCGGGCGATACGCTGATCGAGGCGACGAGCGGCAACACGGGTATCGCACTCGCGATGGCCGCGGCGATCCGCGGCTACAAGATGGTACTGATCATGCCGGAGGACCTGTCGGTCGAGCGCCGCCAGAGCATGGCCGCCTACGGGGCCGAAATCATCCTGACCCCGGTGAAGGGCGGGATGGAACTGGCACGTGATCTGGCGGACCAGATGCAGCGCGAAGGCAAGGGTGTGATCCTCGATCAGTTCGCGAACCCCGACAATCCGATTGCGCACTACGAAGCGACGGGCCCGGAAATCTGGCGCGATACCGAGGGGCGCATTACGCATTTCGTGTCGGCCATGGGCACGACGGGCACGATCATGGGCACGTCGCACTATCTGAAGGAACAGAATCCGGCGATCGAGATCATCGGTGCGCAGCCGGAAGACGGTTCGCGCATCCCGGGCATCCGCAAGTGGCCGGAAGCGTACATGCCGACCATCTTCGATCGCAGCCGCGTCGACCGCGTCGAGAACGTGAGCCAGGCCGCGGCGGAAACGATGGCGCGCCGGCTCGCGTCGGTCGAAGGCATCTTCGCGGGCATTTCGTCGGGCGGCGCATGTGACGTCGCAATACGCATCGCGCGTCAGGTCGAAAATGCGACGATCGTGTTCATCATCTGCGATCGCGGCGACCGCTACCTGTCCACGGGCGTGTTTCCCGCCTGAACGCAGGCAGGTGCGCGCCGTGCGCGTGCGATAAAAAAAGCGCCGCTAGTGCGGCGCTTTTTCTTTGAGCGGTTGGCGCTTATTGCGGCTCGGTGTCGACGGTGGCCGGCTGAAGTGCGCCGCTCGCTTCCATCTGCGCCTTCACCGCCTCGCCAAGCTGGTACACGGTGAGCGCGTAGAAGAAGCTGCGGTTGTAGCGCGTCAGCACATAGAAATTCTTGAGACCGAGCATGTACTCGGTCGCACGCCCCGGCGACGGCAGGTCGACCACCGTCACAGGGGTACCGCCTTCGGTCGTGATGTTGACCGTCGGCTCGTTCAGCGTCATGCCCGCGCGCAGCAGTTGCGAGAGTGCCCAGTGCGGCTCGGGCTGGCCGTCGGCGGCGGCCTGGGCGATCCCCAGGCTGCCCGTATCGGGCGTGATCTGCCAGACCACCGGTCGGTCGGTTTCCCAGCCGTGTTGCTTCAGGTAGTTCGCGACGCTGCCGATCGCATCGACAGGACTGCTGCGCAGGTCGACATGGCCCGTGCCGTCGAAGTCGACCGCATATTCGCGGATGCTGCTCGGCAGGAACTGAGGGATCCCGATCGCGCCCGTATACGAGCCGAGCACGGTGGTCGGGTCGAGCTGGTTGTCGCGCGTCCAGACCAGGAAATCCTCGAGGTTCTTGCGGAACGTCGCCTGGCGGCTGTCGCGATTCGGCGTGTCCGGATAGTCGAACGTGAGCGTCGTCAGCGCGTCGAGCACGCGGAAATTGCCCATGTAGCGGCCGTAGATCGTCTCGACGCCGATGATGCCGACGATCACCTCGGGCGGCACGCCGAACTGCTCGGATGCGCGCTGCAGCGTTGCCTGGTTCGCCTTCCAGAATTTCACGCCCGCGTTGATGCGGATCGGCTCGATGAAGCGCGAGCGATAGACGCGCCAGTTCTTGACCGTCGGCGACGGGGCCGGCTTCACGAGCTTGACGGCCGTCGCCGAGTAGCTGATGCGCGAGAACAGCGCGTGCAAACTGGTGGAGTCGAAGCCGTTGCGGCTTACCATCTCGTCGATGAACGCATCAACCTTCGCGTTGTTCGCGTAACGCTGCGGAACAATTTCCTCTTCGAAGGTCTGGCCTTGCGGTGTCGGCTGCTGCGGCTGGGCCTGTGCGACGAGCTTGCCCGCGGACTTCGCGGGTTGCGTCTGCGCGCCGGCAGGCGTGGTGCCGAGGGCCGCGACCACGGCGGCCGCAACGAGCGGCGCGCGAGCACGGAACAGCGCGGAGAGAAGGGCGGCAGGCTTGCTGGGATTCATGTCGAAGCGGGCGGACAAGGCGATTGGGTTCGGCGCAGTATACCCGACGGATCCGGCGCGCCGGGGCGTGGCGGCCCCCCGTTGTGGTAAGTTAGCGGCGAATTCGCGGCAGACGATGGACATCATTGATGGAGACCTGTGGCGCACCGCGCGCCGCGGATGACAGCTTATGGCAACCGCTTTCTATACGCACCCCGACTGCATGCTGCACGAGATGGGGGAATGGCATCCGGAATGCCCGGCCCGCCTGTCGGCGATCCAGGATCAACTGATCGCGAGCCGCATCGACGACCTGATCGTGCATGAAACCGCACCGTTTGCGAGCGAGGTGGCGCTGGGCCGGGTGCATACGCAGGCGCACATCGATTACATCCGGAGCATGACGCCGGTCGACGGCTATGTCGAGATCGATCCCGATACGCTGATGAACCGCGATACGTGGCGTGCGGCGCTGCGCGCGGCTGGTGCCGCGATCGCGGCGACCGACGCGGTGATCGAAGGCCGCTATGCGAATGCGTTCTGCGGCGTGCGCCCGCCTGGCCACCATGCGGAACCTGCGCGCGCGATGGGTTTCTGCTTCTTCAACAACGTCGCGATCGCCGCGCGGCATGCGCTCGACGTACACGGTCTGGAGCGCGTGGCGATCATCGATTTCGACGTGCATCACGGCAACGGCACCGAGGCCGCATTCGCGAATGACGAGCGCGTGCTGATGTGCAGCTTCTTCCAGCATCCGCTGTACCCGTTCTCGGGTGTCGATCATCAGGCGCCGAACATGGTCAACCTGCCGATGCCCGCGCGCAGCAACGGGATGGCGATCCGCGAGGCCGTCGACATGTTCTGGCTGCCGCGCCTCGATGCGTTCAAGCCGCAGATGCTGTTCGTGTCGGCGGGTTTCGATGCGCATCGCGAGGACGACATCGGCAACCTCGGCCTCGTCGAAGCCGACTTCGAATGGCTGACCGCGCAGATCGTCGACGTGGCGCGCCGGCATGCGCAGGGCCGCATCGTGAGCTGCCTCGAAGGCGGCTACAACCTGTCTGCGCTCGGGCGCAGCGTCGTCGCGCACCTGCGCGTGCTGGCCGGTATCTGATTATCGATTGACCGGGGCTGTGTCGTGCGTGCTCAGCGCACCGGCGCGCGGGCGTGAATCCACGCGATCAGCGCGTCGATCACGCGGTCGCGTTCGAGATCGTTCATCGTTTCGTGAAAGCCGCCTTCGTATAGCGTCAGCGTGCGATCGGGCGAGCCGACACGCGCGCCGAATGCCCGGCTGCCGTCGGGCTCGGTCAGCTTGTCCTCGGTACCGTGATAGACGAGCACCGGGACGCGGAGCCCACCGCGGCCGCTTTCGATGCGCGCCATCGCGTCGAGAATCTCCGCACCGGTGCGTGCGGGCACAGCACCGTGATGCACGAGCGGATCGGCACGGTTGGCCGCGACGATGGCCGGATCGCGCGACAGCAGCGCCGCATCGATCTTGATGGCAGGGAAGGTCGGCCAGACGCGGCTGATGACGCGGCTCACCGCGAGCATCCAGCGCGGCACGTCGCGCCCCGGCGCGAGCGCCGGGCTCGACAGCACGAGGCCAGCCAGCGCGTGGCCGCGCGTCGGCGCGCGTTCGATCGCGTAGAGCGCCGCGACCGCGCCGCCCATGCTGTGCCCCATCAGGAACAGCGGCGAATTGCCGCGCGCGGCTTCGGCGACAAGCGCATCTGCATCGTTCAGGTAGCCGTCGAAGCGCTCGACCCACGCGCGCTTGCCGGGTGACTGGCCGTGCCCGCGCAGGTCGATCGCGAGCACGTCGATGCCGGCCGCATTCAGCCGGCCCGCGAGTGCGGCATAGCGGCCTGCGTGTTCTGCAAGACCGTGAACGAGCGCGATCGTCGCGCGCGGCGGCGCGGTGCCGTCGCCGGCGGGCCACCGGTACGACGCCAGTTCGAGCCCGTCCGCGGTACGCAGGCGGCCCATGGTCGGCGCGGGCGACGACGCAGGGCCCGGTCCTGCGGTGGCGGGTGCGGCGGCCGGCGTAGTGGTGGCGGTCATCTGGCGTGTCCCCTGTCGGTTGGCATGTGTGTTCCGGATCATAGTCGCGGCACCGTCGCGGCGCGCCAGCGGTGCTCCTCTAATTTCGTGTGGTTATGAAAAGATCGAAATCGATTATTAAGGGGAATGAGGGGTTTGCGGTAAAATCGGCGGCTATTCCAGATGCATCGGCGGCCGACTGGCGGGCCAACTCGCCAGCCGGGCCGCCGTTTTGTTTACATGATCGAATTACGCAATCTTTCGCAGCGATTTCCCGGGCCGGGTGGCTGGGTCGAGGCGCTGCGCAACATCAACCTGACGATCCCGCAGGGCGAGGTGTTCGGCATCATCGGCCGAAGCGGCGCCGGCAAGAGCACGCTCGTGCGCACCATCAACCTGCTCACGCGGCCGACCGAAGGCAATGTCGTCGTCGGCGGGCGCGATCTCACGCTGCTGCCGGCTGGCGCGCTGCGCGAGGCGCGCCGCGAGATCGGCATGATCTTCCAGCACTTCAACCTGCTGTCGTCGCGCACGGTGTTCGACAACGTCGCGCTGCCGCTCGAACTGGCCGGTGCAAGCCGTGCCGAGATCGAGGCCGCCGTGCTGCCGCTGCTCGACCTCGTCGGGCTGTCCGCGCAGAAGGATCGCTATCCGTCGCAGATCAGCGGCGGGCAGAAGCAGCGCGTCGGCATCGCACGCGCGCTCGCGAGCCAGCCGAAGGTGCTGCTGTCGGATGAGGCGACGTCCGCGCTCGATCCCGAGACCACGCGTTCGATCCTCGACCTGCTGAAGCGCATCAACCGCGAACTCGGGCTGACGATCGTGCTGATCACGCACCAGATGGAGGTGATCAAGCAGGTGTGCGATCGCGTCGCGGTGCTCGATGCGGGGCGCGTGGTCGAGGAAGGTCGCGTGATCGACGTGTTCCTGCAACCGCATCACGAAGTGACGCGCGCGCTGATCGGCGACGTGATCGCGCAGGAGTTGCCGCCCGCGCTGAAGGTGCGCGTGGCCGAGCGGCTGAAGACGGGCAGCGGGCATCTGCTGCGGCTCGCGTTCACGGGTTCGGGTGTCGACCAGCCGATCCTGTCGGAGACGATCCGCCGGTACGAACTCGATTTCAACATCCTGCACGGCCAGATCGACGAGATCCAGGGGCAGGCGTTCGGTTCGCTCGCGGTGCTCGCGGGCGGCGAACCGGGCAAGGTCGGGCAGGCGCTCGCGTTCCTGCGCGAGCAAGGTGTGGTGGTAGAGGAGCTTTCGTATGTTGAGTGAGATGTTCGATATGTTCGTGCAGTCGTTCTGGGAGACGCTGATCATGGTCGGCATCTCCGGAGTGGTCGGCGCGCTCGTCGGCCTTCCGCTCGGCGTGCTGCTCTACCTGACCGACCGCCAGGGCGTGCTGCAGAACCTCGCGGTGAATCGCGTGCTCGGCGGCATCGTGAATGCCGTCCGCTCGACGCCGTTCATCATCCTGCTGGTCGCGGTGATTCCGTTTACGCGGCTCGTCACGGGTTCGTCGATCGGCACGGCCGCGGCGGTCGTGCCGCTGACGCTCGCGGCCGCGCCGTTCATCGCGCGTCTCGTCGAGACGGCGTTGCGCGAAGTCGACCGCGGGCTGATCGAGGCTGCGCAGTCGATGGGCGCGACCACGTCGCAGATCGTCTTCAAGGTGCTGCTGCCCGAATCGCTGCCGGGCGTCGTCGCAGGCCTGACGATCACGTTCGTGTCGCTGGTCGGCTATTCGGCGATGGCGGGCGCGATCGGCGGTGGCGGCCTCGGCGATCTCGGGATCCGCTATGGCTACCAGCGCTATCTGCCCGAAGTGATGTGGACGGTGGTTGCGATCCTGATCGTGTTCGTGCAGATCGTGCAGTCGTTCGGCGACTGGCTCGTCCGCCGGCTGAGCCACAAGTAAAACAAGATTGATCCATTAGGGGACACTCGATGCAACGACGCTTCATGCTGAAATTCGCGGCGGCACTGGGCGCGGCCGCGCTGTTCGCGGGCGCACACGCGCAGGCCGAAACCATCAAGGTGGGTGTGACGGGCGGGCCGCACGCGCAGATCATGGAAGCGGTGAAGAAGGTCGCGGCGAAGAGCGGCCTCGACATCCGCATCGTCGAATTCTCGGATTACGTGCAGCCGAATGCCGCGCTCGCGTCGGGCGACCTCGACGCGAACAGCTACCAGCACGATCCGTATCTGCAGGCACAGGTGAAGGATCGCGGCTACAAGCTGATCAAGGTCGCGGATACCGTCACGTTCCCGATGGGCATCTATTCGAAGCGTGTGAAATCGCTGGCCGAACTGAAGCCGGGCGCGCGCATCGCGGTCCCGAACGATCCGACCAACGGCGGCCGTGCGCTGCTGTTGCTGCAGAAGCAGGGCCTGCTGAAGCTGCGCGCCGACGCAGGGCTGAAGGCGACGCCGCTCGATATCGTCGACAATCCGCGCAAGCTGAAGATCGTCGAACTCGACGCGGCGCAGATTCCGCGGTCGCTCGGTGACGTCGACGCGGCCGCGATCAATACCAACTACGCGATGGAAGCGGGGTTGAAGCCGAAACAGGACGCGATCGCGATCGAGGGCCCGAACGGCCCGTATGCGAACATCCTCGCGATCCGCGAGGCGGACCGGAACAAGCCGTGGGTCGCGAAACTGGTCGCGGCCTACCATTCGGCCGAGGTGAAGCAATTCATCGAAGGCAAGTTCGGCGGCGCGGTCATCGCCGCCTGGTAACAGGCGAAGCACGGGGCGCCCGGCGCGATTAGAGTCGATGATCGAAAACCCGGGCTTTGCGTCCGGGTTTTTTCTCTTTTAAAATAGAACGACCGTTCGCTATCATTGGCGCGTCGCCAAGAAGCGGTATCCTCGACAACCACGAAGGTTGGGTCCGCTTGGCCGCGCAGTCATGAGGCCTCGCTATAAAATGGCCTCTGGTCGTATTCGTAACTTTGGAGCGTGTGCATGAAAATCCTGGTGCCAGTGAAAAGAGTGGTCGATTACAACGTGAAGGTCCGCGTGAAGTCGGACAACACGGGTGTCGACATCGCGAACGTGAAGATGTCGATGAACCCGTTCGACGAAATCGCGGTGGAAGAAGCGGTGCGCCTGAAGGAAGCGGGCGTCGCGACCGAAGTGATCGCGGTGTCGGTCGGCGTCGCGCAAGCGCAGGAAACGCTGCGTACGGCGCTGGCGATCGGTGCGGATCGCGCGATCCTCGTCGAGTCGAACGATGGCGTCGAGCCGCTGGGCGTCGCGAAGATCCTGAAGGCGCTGGTCGACAAGGAACAGCCGCAACTGGTGATCCTCGGCAAGCAGGCGATCGACGACGATTCGAACCAGACGGGCCAGATGCTGGCCGCTCTGGCAGGCCTGCCGCAAGCGACGTTCGCGTCGAAGGTGACGGTGGCCGACGGCCGTGCAACCGTTGCACGCGAAGTCGACGGAGGCGCGGAAACGCTGTCGCTTCAACTGCCCGCCGTCATCACCACGGACCTGCGCCTGAACGAGCCGCGCTACGTGACGCTGCCGAACATCATGAAGGCGAAGAAGAAGCCGCTCGAAACCGTGAAGCCGGAAGACCTGGGCGTGGACGTTGCGTCGCGTCTGAAGACGCTGAAGGTGGTCGAGCCGCCGAAGCGCGCAGCCGGCGTGAAGGTGCCGGACGTGAAGACGCTGGTCGAGAAGCTGAAGACCGAAGCCAAGGTGCTGTAAGAGGGAGCGGAAAGAAATGACGATTCTGGTGATTGCAGAACACGACAACGCGTCGATCAAGGCCGCGACGTTGAACACCGTGGCGGCGGCGGCCGAGGTTGGCAAATTCGTCGGCGGCGACATTCACGTGCTGGTCGCGGGCCACAATGCGCAAGCGGCTGCGGACGCAGCAGCGAAGATCGCAGGTGTGTCGAAGGTCCTCCTGGCCGACGCGCCGCAACTCGAAGCGGGTCTCGCGGAAAACGTCGAAGCGACCGCGCTGAACATCGCGAAGGACTACTCGCACATCCTCGCGCCGGCGACGGCCTACGGCAAGAACATCGCCCCGCGTATCGCCGCGAAGCTCGATGTTGCACAGATCTCGGACATCACGGCGGTCGATTCGGCCGACACGTTCGAGCGCCCGATCTACGCGGGCAACGCGATCGCGACGGTGCAGTCGAGCGATCCGATCAAGGTCATCACGGTGCGTGCAACGGGTTTCGATCCGGTGGCCTCGGAAGGCGGCAGCGGGTCGGTCGAGAAGATCGACGCGGCGGCCGATGCCGGCAAGTCGCAGTTCGTGAGCCGTGAAGTGACTAAGCTGGACCGTCCGGAACTGACGAGCGCAAGCATCATCGTGTCGGGCGGCCGTGGTCTGGGCAGCGGCGAGAACTACACGAAGGTGCTGGAGCCGCTGGCGGACAAGTTGTCGGCAGCACTGGGCGCCTCGCGCGCGGCAGTCGACGCAGGCTACGTGCCGAACGACTACCAGGTCGGCCAGACCGGCAAGATCGTCGCACCGCAGCTGTACATCGCGGTCGGTATCTCGGGTGCAATTCAGCATCTGGCCGGCATGAAGGATTCGAAGGTGATCGTTGCGATCAACAAGGATCCGGAAGCGCCGATCTTCAGCGTGGCCGATTACGGCCTCGTCGGCGATCTGTTCGCACTCGTGCCGGAGCTCGTGGCCGAGCTCGGCTAAAGCAGTGTGACGCTTCAGCGGTAAGCACACGAGAAGAGGGGGCGCGACGAGCGCCCCTTTTTTTTGGTTCATCGCGGATTCCCGGGGCGACGCGAGGAAGGGCGTCGGCGATCGGCCGGATGCGGTCGCTTGCCCCTCCGCCAGAGCCGTCACTGGAAGGGCAGGTTCGTTTGGCTCGCGGCCATCGAGGGGGGCGACGGACAGCCAGGGGCGGGTAGTGACGCTCCGTTGTCGCCTTCATGGTCAGCGCGCTTGCTGCCGCGTCAAGGCAGCTCGGTGCGCCGTCAAGAACTCGTAGCATCGTTGACGGCGCTATCAGGTCTATTGGCCCTGAAGCAGCATCCCGAGCGGCTTGAGCGGGCCGACCAGCAGGAACTCGAAGTCGAGGAAGCCCCCGGCCGCGAGGGGCATTGCGCGGACAATCGCCTTGGCTTCATCGACCGATTCGGCGTTCATCAGGAAGACCACCCCCGGATTGCCGTCGATAAAGTAAAACTGCTCGATCTTGCCTTCGAGGTAGAGCTTGAGCGTGTGGGGGACCTCCTTCGGCATGATTTGCTGCCGAACTTCGTCCGTGATGGGTTTCACGCCCTTTCCGATTGCGAAAACTTTCATTTGTCGTCTCCTTGTTGAATCGACGAGGCTGAGTCTAGTTCCCGCATTCGAAAGAAGGTACAGTCGTAAATGCCAATTTTTGGGTCGTTTACGCCATGCGAATCACGCTGATTGCTCTCGATGGAGTGTTTGACACCGGGTACACTGCGACGCTCGATGCGCTCAGGATCGCGAACGGTTTCGCGGCCCGGGAAGGCAGGCAACTACCGTTTGAAATAAGCGTGGTGGGAGTGCGCAAGAAGGTGCGGACCAATGGCGGACTGGTGATCCCCGTGCAGCCCATAACGTCGGCATTGATGCCGGACTGGGTGATCCTTCCGGCCCTGGCGACCTCGACACCAGAACTTCTGATTCCAGCGCTCGAGCGGTCCGACGTAAAGCAGGCCGTTGTGGAACTCAGGAGGTGGCATGGGCAGGGCGCGAAGATCGCCACGTCGTGTATCGGGGCGTTCGTGTTCGCCGAAACCGGTCTTCTCGATGATCGCGAGGCGACGACGACCTGGTGGCTTGCGCCGCTGTTCCGGCAACGCTTCCCCAAGGTGCAACTCGAAGAGTCGCGAATGCTGGTGCCGACCGATATCGGCGTAACAGCCGGCGCGGCGATGGGGCATCTCGACCTTGCGCTTTGGCTGATTCGCAAGGCTAGTCCGGAGTTGGCCGGTGTGGTCTCGAGATATCTGCTCGCCGACCTGCGTTCGTCGCAGGCGCAATACATCATCCCTAACCATCTGGCGCAGGCCGATCCCCTCGTCCTGCGTTTCGAGCGCTGGGCAAGGGATCATCTCAAAGACGGATTCTCCCTGCAGGATGCCGCTTCTGCGGTAGGGACCAGTACGCGCTCATTGCAGCGGCGATGCCAAGCCATACTGGGAAAATCACCCCTGTCGTATTTCCAGGACCTACGCGTGGAGCACGCCCAAGCGCTGCTCCATGGCGGCATGGACCTGGAAGCCGTGGCCGCCCAGGTGGGCTACATCGACGGGGCGACGTTGGGCGCGCTCCTGCGCCAGAGGACGGGGCGCGGTGTGCGCGACCTTCGCGCCGATCTGCGCTGACGGTTCGTCAACAGATCAGCGCGTCCAGTCGGCCGACGATGTGCGAAGCCTGCCCGGGAGGAAAAGGCCAGGGAACACTGCGCCGCGCAAGCCCGGCAAATCGCGACGACGAATACTGCCTCCTCGAGATCCGCGCCGCGTTCCCCGGAAATCCGCGATGAACCTTTTTTTTGCCGTCGACAGGAGGGGAAGAGGGTGACGCCTCATGAACCGTCGCGCCTCTCACCGGCATGACGACGATTCGATGAAATGAAAAAGGCGCCCTGAAGGGCGCCGTCCTATTTGATGCCGGCCGGCTGCGGCCTGCGTCGGCTTATGCGTATGCCGGGCGCGTCTGGCCGGCCACGTCCTTCAGGTAACGATGCACCGACAGGTCGTCGGCCTGGATCGCCGGCATCTTGCCGGAGATCAGGTCTGCGAGCAGTTGGCCCGAACCGCACGACATCGTCCAGCCGAGCGTGCCGTGGCCGGTGTTCAGGAACAGGTTCGACACCGGCGTGCGGCCGACGATCGGCGTGCCGTCCGGCGTCATCGGGCGCAGGCCCGTCCAGAACGTTGCCTTCGACGTGTCGCCGCCACCCGGGAACAGGTCGTTCACGCACATTTCGAGCGTTTCGCGGCGAGCGGCGCGCAGCTTCTTGTCGAAGCCGACGATTTCCGCCATGCCGCCGACGCGGATGCGCTGGTCGAAACGCGTGATCGCGATCTTGTAGGTTTCGTCGAGCACGGTCGACACGGGCGCGGCCGCTTCGTTGACGATCGGCGCGGTGATCGAATAGCCCTTCAGCGGATAGACGGGGATCTTCATCAGGTTCGAGATGAAGCTGGTCGAGTACGAGCCGAGCGCAACGACATACGCGTCCGCGCGCACCGTCTCGCTGCCGCACTGCACGCCGGCGATCTTGCCGCCGGCGATCGCGAGCGCGTCGATAGGCGTGTTGTAGCGGAACTTCACTCCAAGCGATTCGGCAAGCGCTGCAAGGCGCGTCGTAAACAGCTGGCAGTCGCCCGTTTCGTCACCCGGCAGGCGCAGGCCGCCCGTCAGCTTGTGCGAGACGGCGGCAAGCGCCGGTTCGGCTTTCTTCAGGTCGGCCGGGGAAAGCAGTTCGAACGGCACGTTCGCTTCCTGCAGGACGGCGATGTCCTTCGCCGCGCCGTCGAGTTGCTGCTGCGTGCGGAACAGTTGCAGCGTGCCGCCCGTGCGGCCTTCGTACTGGATGCCGGTGTCGGCGCGCAAGGCCTGCAGGCAGTCGCGGCTGTATTCGGCGAGGCGAACCATGCGCCCCTTGTTGACCGCGTAGCGCTCGGCCGTGCAGTTGCGCAGCATCTGATACATCCACTGGAGCTGGAAGCGCGTGCCGTCGAGGCGGATCGCGAGCGGCGCGTGCTTTTCGAACATCCACTTGACGGCCTTCAGCGGCACGCCGGGTGCAGCCCACGGCGCGGCATAGCCGGGGGAGATCTGGCCTGCGTTCGCGAAGCTCGTCTCGAGCGCCGGGCCGGCTTCCCGGTCGATCACCGTGACTTCATGGCCGGCGCGCGCGAGGTAATACGCGCTTGCCACGCCCACCACACCGCTGCCCAGAATGACGACTCGCATAGCTGCTCCAGATGGAAGGGACCAGATCGAGGCCGGGCGCACCTGCGTCTCCGTGTAACCTCTAGCTGATCTAGTTTTTTGCGCTATGGTATTGTCGAATGTGTAGGTTTTGTTATCGTATTTTTCAGGTTTTCAGCATAAACAAATGAGAACGCAACGTCAGCCCGTACGCTCGCTCGACAAGCTCGACCGACGCATCCTGAAACTGCTCCAGGACGACGGCCGGATGGCGATGAAAGACCTTGCGGAACAGGTTGGACTGACCGTCACGCCGTGTATCGAGCGTGTGCGGCGCATGGAGCGCGATGGCGTGATCACCGGCTATCACGCGCGGGTCGACCCGCACCAGCTGGATGCCGCGCTGCTGGTGTTCGTCGAGATCACGCTCGGCCACAAGGGCGGCAACATGTTCGAGCAGTTCCGCCGGGAAGTGATGAAGATCGACGAGGTGCTCGAGTGTCATCTCGTGTCCGGCGATTTCGACTACCTGATCAAGGCACGGATCGGTGAGATGGCCGACTACCGGAAGCTGCTCGGCGACATCCTGCTGCAGCTGCCCGGCGCCGTGCAGTCGAAGAGCTATGTGGTGATGGAGGAAATCAAGGAGACGCTGACGATCGCGGTGGGCGACTGACGCGCCTGCGGCAGGCCGTCGGGCCCTTTATCCCGCCCTTGGCATGCTGCACCCAATACTGTATAAACATACAGTATTGGGTGCAGGCGAATGGGTGGGCACATGGACGATCGATCCGACAACGAATTTCCGGTAGCGCCGCCCGCGCCCCGCAAGGGGCGCGGTGCGGTCGACAACCTGCAGGGGCGATATGAAATCGCGCAACGCGAAGCGGTCGACGACGGCTGGACACACGAGTCCGACGATGCCGACTTCCCCGCGCCGCTGCGCACGCAGGTCTTCGAGGAGCGCGCGAAGAGCATCCTGACGCACAACCAGTCGCCCGACATTCCATTCAGCGTATCGCTCAATCCATATCGCGGCTGCGAGCACGGCTGCATCTACTGCTTCGCGCGGCCGACGCACAGCTATCTCGGCCTGTCGCCGGGGCTCGATTTCGAAAGTCGCATTTATGCGAAGGTCAATGCGGCCGAACTGCTCGAGCGCGAGATTTCGCGCAAGCGGTACGTGCCGGAGCCGATCGCGCTCGGCGTCAACACCGACGCATACCAGCCGGTCGAGCGTGACCTGCGTATCACGCGCAGCGTGATCCAGGTGATGCACGATCGCGGGTTGCCGTTCGCCGCGATCACGAAGTCGTCGCTGATCGAACGCGATCTCGACCTGCTCGCGCCAATGGCCGAACGCGGTCAGGTGATGGCGGCGGTCACGATCACGACGCTCGATGCCGATCTTGCGCGCACGCTCGAGCCGCGCGCGGCAACGCCGGCGCGGCGGTTGCGCACGATTCGTGCGCTGAGCGAGGCGGGTGTGCCGGTCGGCGTGAGCATCGCACCGATGATTCCGTTCGTCACCGAGCCCGACATGGAGCGCGTGCTCGAGGCGTGCGCGGAAGCCGGCGCGACGCACGCAAGCTACATCATCCTGAGGCTGCCGTGGGAAGTCGCGCCGCTGTTCAAGAACTGGCTTGCCGCGCATTTTCCCGATCGCGCGGAGCGTGTGATGAACCGCGTGCGCGACATGCGCGGCGGGAAAGACTACGACTCGGATTTCTCGAAACGGATGAAGGGCGAGGGGGTCTGGGCCGACTTGCTGCGGCAGCGCTTCCGCCAGGCCGTCAGGCGGCTGGGGCTGAACGAACGCACGAACGGGATTCTCGATCTGTCGCAGTTTCGCGGCGCGTCGGCCACCGCGGCGCCGCGTGTTGCTGTTCGTGCTGCAGCGACGCGGTCGACGCAGACGCGTGACGACACGCAATTGAACCTGTTCTGACCGGCCTGCCAAACCGGCGCAGGGCGCCGGTGCGTAGCGGCCGTTGCGCTTACTGCGAAATCTGCTTGGCTGCTTCGACCTGCGACTCGAAGTACGTCTGGAACGACAGCGCGAGTGCGGTCATCAGCAGGAATGCACCGATCAGCAGCGAGAAGATCACCACGAAGATCACGGTCCAGCCCGACTTGCTGTGCTTGCCCGTTTCCACGTTGAATTGCGCGTCCCATTTTTCGTCGGGGCGCAGCCCGTAGACGAGCGCGGCGAGGAACGCTGCCAGCAGCGAGATCGCACCGGGAACGGCAAGCCACCAGCCGAGGCCCGCGCTGCGCTGGGTTGCGGCGAGCAGGAGGAAGCCCGGGATGCCGACGATCGTCGCGAGCAGGTGAGCCCAGCCGAACACGTCGCGGAAGCCATACAGGTAGAAGCGGTGCGCGCCGAGCGATCCGAACAGGAACGCAAGGGCGGCGGTGAGCGTCTTGGAGCGAAAGCGGCGGGACGGTGCGGTGCTGCTGGACATGGATGGCGGCGTATTGTCGTTGGCATGGGCGGCCGGCGGGCCGGCGCGGGCGCGCGGCCCGGCACGCATTCTACGATGCCCGGTCGGGCCCGGTCATCCCTGTCCTGCGTCAAGGTGCCGCATAGGTCACACGGTAGATCGCACCCGCGTAGTCGTCGCTGACGAGCAGTGAGCCATCCGGCAGCGGTAGCACGTCGGCAGGGCGTCCCCACACCGTGCCGTCGGGGCGCAGCCAGCCCGTGACGAATGGGGTCTGGTGTGCCTGGCTGCCATCCGCCGAGACGACGACGCGCATCACGCGGTAGCCGACCTTCGTGCTGCGATTCCACGAGCCGTGTTCGGCGATGAAGACGTTATTGCGATATGACGCCGGAAACATCGACCCTGAATAGAAGCGCATGCCGAGTGCTGCGACGTGTGCGCCGAGTTTCAATACGGGCGGCACATAGCGGCGGCATACGTCGGCGCCACCGTATTCGGGGTCGGGCGTGTCGCCGCCATGGCAATACGGGAAGCCGAAGTCGAGGCCCGCGCGCGGTGCGCGGTTCAGCTTGTCGTCGGGCACGTCGTCACCCATCATGTCGCGCCCGTTGTCGGTAAACCAAAGCTCGCCCGAATCGGGGTGCCATGCGAAGCCGACCGTATTGCGTACGCCGCGGGCGACAACCTCGCTCCCGCTGCCGTCCGCCTTCATGCGTGCGATGATCGCGTAGCGGCTGCGATCGGCGAGACAGACGTTGCACGGTGCGCCGGTCGGTACATATAGCTTGCCGTCGGGGCCGAACGCGATGAATTTCCAGCCGTGATGGTGTTCGGTCGGCAGCGCGTCGGTGACGACGGCGGGTTTGGGTGGTTTAGCGAGCCGATCGTCGATGTGATCGAGACGCAGGATGCGTGAGACGGCGGATATATAGAGTGCGCCGTCACGGTAGGCGACACCGACCGGCATGTCGAGCCCGGAAGCGATCACATAGCGTGCGCTGATCCGGCCCTCATGCATCACGAGCGCATGCACGCGGCCTTCCCGGGTGCCGACATAAAGAATGCCGCGCGGCGACCACGCCATTTCGCGTGCGGTCGGTACCGCGTCGGCCAGCACTTCGACGTGGAAGCCGGGCGGCACGACCAGTTCGCCCACCGGCAACGGCGCGGCAAACGCCGGTGCGGACACGAGGCAGGCAAGGCCGGCAAGCAGCGCCGCGAAACGGTGCTGCGCGCGGCGCATCGAAGCGGCGCGAAGGGGCGGCATGGCGGTGTGGAACGTCTCGGACACGACGATTGTATGCCCGGCGGACAGGCCGCCTCCCGATTTTTTACGCGTAAGTGTTTGTTGTACCTCTGGTTTCCGGCTATAATCGCGTGTTTCAGTAGTTTCGAACCCGGTTTTCCCGAAGGACATCATATGGTTATCATCCGTCTGGCTCGTGGCGGCTCGAAGAAGCGCCCGTTCTACAACATCGTTGCTACCGATTCGCGCAACCGTCGTGACGGCCGCTTCATCGAGCGCGTCGGCTTTTACAATCCGGTCGCTACGAAGGGCGAATCGCTGCGTATCGCTCAGGATCGCCTGACGTACTGGCAAGGCGTTGGCGCGCAACTGTCGCCGACCGTCCAGCGTCTCGTGAAGGAAGCGCAAAAGGCGCAACCGGCTGCCTAACATGGCACGGTGTGCCGGTCGTGCCGGCTGTGAGGTGAATTAATGGCGGGTCACGATTCCGGTAATGCAAGGCGCGGGCGTGCGTCGTTTGGCGCATTCGTCCGCAAGCCGGTCGAACGCGACGCTGTCGCGGACGCCGGTCAGGCTGCCGAGCAGGGCAGTCTCGAAGTGGCGCAAGCCTGGCCCGACGATGCCGTCGAGGTCGGAGCGGTGGTCGACGCCTATGGCCTGAAGGGTTGGGTCAAGGTGGCGACGCATGCCGACGCCGGCCGCGGCGGCGATGCGCTGCTCAAGGCGCGCCACTGGTGGCTGGAACGCGGTGCGGAGCGGCTTTCCGTCCGCATCATGCAGTCGAAGGCGCACAGCGACACCGTCGTTGCGCAACCCGCGGGCGTCAGCGACCGCGATGCCGCGTACGCTATGCGCGGCTTTCGCGTGTTCGTGCGCCGGGAAGATTTCCCGGCATTGGCCGCGGACGAATTCTATTGGGTCGACCTGATCGGTCTCGACGTCGTCAACGAGCAATCGGTGGCACTCGGGAAGGTGAGCGGGATGATCGACAATGGCGTGCATTCGATCATGCGTGTCGAGTATCCGGCAACCGGCAAAGACGGTCAGCCGACCACCGACGAGCGGTTGATTCCGTTCGTCGGCGTATACGTCAAAACGGTGGATCAGGCGGCGCGTCGTATAGTCGTCGACTGGGAAGCCGATTACTGAAATGAACCAGGTTACCGAGAGCGCGGTGCAGTTCGACGTCGTCACGCTCTTTCCCGAGATGTTCCGTGCACTGACCGACTGGGGGATCACCAGCCGGGCCGTCAAGCAAGGGCGCTTCGGGCTGCGCACCTGGAACCCGCGTGATTTCACGACGGACAACTACCGCACGGTCGACGATCGTCCGTACGGCGGCGGTCCGGGCATGGTGATGCTGGCCAGGCCGCTCGAAGCCGCGATCGATGCCGCGAAAGCGGCGCAGGCGGAGCAGGGGATCGCGAGCACGCGTGTCGTGATGATGTCGCCGCAGGGCGCGCCGCTCACGCACGATCGTGCGCTGCGGATGGCGCAGGAACCCGGTGTCGTCGTGCTGTGCGGCCGCTATGAAGCGATCGACCAGCGCCTGCTCGATCGATGCGTCGACGAGGAAATCAGCCTCGGCGATTTCGTCCTGTCCGGCGGAGAATTGCCGGCGATGGCGATGATGGATGCTGTCGTGCGGTTGCTGCCCGGTGTGCTGAACGATTCGCTGTCGGCCGTGCAGGACAGTTTCGCTGACGGCCTGCTCGATTGTCCGCACTACACGCGCCCGGAGGAATACGACGGCGTGCGCGTGCCGGACGTGCTGCTCGGCGGGCATCATGCCGAGATCGAGAAGTGGCGGCGGCAGGAAGCATTGAGGAATACGTTGCGGAAGCGGCCGGACCTGATCGTCCGGGCGCGCCGCGAGAAGTTGTTGAGCCGCGCCGACGAGGCGTGGCTTGCGAACCTCGCACGCGAAGCGAAGGACGCCTCCTGAGGCGGCTGCGCGAGCGGGAATTGGCGGTGCCGTGCATGCGTGTGCGGCGCCTGATGTGAATCCATCCTCTATCGGGGCCAGGCCTGGAAGCAGGCGGGTGTCAACGCCGACACGATGGCATAAGGAGTCAGTAATGAATCTGATCGCAAAACTTGAGCAGGAAGAAATCGAGCGCGCGCTCGCCGGCAAGACGATCCCCGAATTCGCCCCGGGCGACACGGTGATCGTGAACGTGAACGTGGTTGAAGGTAACCGCAAGCGCGTTCAGGCTTACGAAGGCGTCGTGATCGCGATTCGCAACCGTGGCCTGAACTCGAACTTCATCGTCCGCAAGATCTCGTCGGGCGAAGGCGTCGAGCGTACGTTCCAGACGTACTCGCCGCTGCTGGCAAGCATCGTCGTGAAGCGCCGCGGTGATGTGCGTCGTGCGAAGCTGTACTACCTGCGCGAGCGTTCGGGCAAGTCGGCTCGTATCAAGGAAAAGCTGGTGTCGAAGGATCGCGCCGCAGCAGCTTCCCAAGAGTAAGAGCTGTAAGGAAAAAGCACCCAACCGGGTGCTTTTTTCATTCTGGCGCGACAATATGCTCGATACGACACGAACCCGAGAGCCCCATTGAATCGCCGCCCCATCATCGATCCCGAAGTCCTGCCGGTCGAAGGCACCGGCGCCGGCCTGCCGGCCATCGATTCCCGCCTGATGACGCCGTCCGGCCTGCGCGACCGTTTCGCGCGCACCCTCGAATGGAGCGTCGAGCCCGGCGAGGCGAGGTTGCAGGAGGGCGTCGATCCACGCAGCGCGGCCGTCCTTGTGCCGCTCATCGTCCGCGAGTCCGGTCTCACCATGCTGCTGACCCAGCGCGCCGACCATCTGAACGACCACGCCGGACAGATCAGCTTCCCCGGCGGTCGTCGCGAACCGTTCGATCTCGATGCAACCGCAACCGCGTTGCGCGAGGCGAAGGAAGAGATCGGTCTGGCAGACGAGCGTGTCGAGATCCTCGGCGCGCTGCCCGACTACCTGACCGGTACGGGTTTTTGCGTGACACCGGTGGTCGGCCTCGTGCATCCGCCGTTCACCGTGCAGGCCGACACGTTCGAAGTGGCCGAGATTTTCGAGGTCCCGCTTGCGTTCCTGATGAATCCCGCGAACCATCAGGTCCGTGTGTTCCGCTGGGAAGGCGGCGAGCGTCGTTTTTTTGCGATGCCCTATCCGAATGGCGAGCCCGGCGGGCATTACTTCATCTGGGGCGCAACTGCCGCCATGTTGCGCAATCTGTACCGCTTCTTGGCCGCCGGCTAGGCGTGCACGGCTGTCGGCGTGCGGGGCCGGCTGGCCGGCGACTGCACCGGCAGCCATCCGGTGCTTACGCTGTGCTATCGTTATGCAAAAAATGACATAACTCCGAAGACGGCGCCACGCATGACTTTCTTTTCGGTTCTCCTCGCTCTCATCATCGAACAGGTCCGCGCGTTGTCGCCGAACAATCCGGTGTTCGCGCTGTTCCAGTTTCATGCGGAAACCGTCGCGCATGGTCTCGACGCGGGCAAGCAGAAGCACGGCATCCTCGCGTGGCTCGCGGTCGTGCTGCCGTGGGTGCTGATCGTCGCGCTGATCTATTTCCTGCTGTTCAAGGTGAGCTTCGTGCTCGCATTCATCTGGAACGTCGTCGTCGTGTATTTCACGCTCGGCTTCCGCCAGTTCAGCCATTACTTCACCGACATTCACCTCGCGCTCAACAACGACGACGTGCCGCGTGCACGCGAAATCCTGCACGAGTGGACGGGCATCGACACGGTCGACATGCCGGTCGGCGAAATCGTCCGCCATACGCTGATTCACGCCGTCGTCGCATCGCATCGCCACGTGTTCGGCGTGTTCTTCTGGTATGTGTTGCCGATCGGGCCGGCCGGGGCCGTGCTGTACCGAATCTCCGAATACCTCGCGCGCAGCTGGTCGACGCCCGGCGACGACCGCACGGCGGCATTCTCGACGTTCGCGCAGCGCGCGTTCTTCGTGATCGACTGGATTCCCGCGCGATTGACCGCGCTCGGCTTCGCGATCGTCGGCAATTTCGAGGACGCGATTTATGCGTGGCGCAACCACACGCGCCAGTGGCCCGATCCGAACGATGGCGTCCTGCTCGCAGCCGGCAGCGGCGCGCTCGGCGCACGCCTCGCGGGGCCGCTTGCCGAACCGTCGAGTCTCGATGCGCTGGCAGTCGGCGACAGTGGTCCGCTGACGGTCGGTGACGATTGCACGCCGCGTACGCTGCAATCCGCGGTGGGCCTCGTCTGGCGTGCGGTGATCCTGTGGATGATTCTGCTGCTGATGCTGACGCTCGCCGTCTGGGTGTCGTGACGGTGCGGTACCCGATGAAAGGCAGAAGGCCGGCTTGAAGCCGGCCTTTTTGCTGTGGGTCAGTCGTCCAGCGGATCGCGCACGGCGCCGCATTGCCAGCACGCGGTGAACTGGGCTTCGAGCGCTTCGCCGCACTGCCGGCAGCGCCACGCTGCGGCGCCGGCCGACGGGCCGTGCGACGCGGCATCGAGGAGCCGGCGCGCGAGCGCGTCGTCGCGTTCATCGTCGAGCCACAGTTCGGGCGTGCACGCGTCCGCGGGCAGGCCGCCGAGCGCGCCGGTCGCGTAGCAGTTATGCAGCTCGCAACCGATGCCGGCCACCTGAAGCACGTTGGCCCAATGCTGCGCCGTCGCGAGATCGGGTGCCTTGAAACGCATCACGGCTCCTGTCGGTGAACGCCGGCCCGCATGGTACCGGCTGGCCGCCGCGCGCGTGCCGCGCGGTCAGCGGACGATCTGGCTCGCCTCGTGCACGAGCTGCGCATACAGCGCATGCCGTGACGGCGCGATGCGGCCGTCGGCGACAGCGTCGAGAATCGCGCAGCCGGGTTCGTGCAGATGATGGCAATTATAGAAACGGCAGTCGGCCAGCAGCGGCCGGAACTCCGGAAAGGCGCGCTCGAGACGGCCTTCCGTCAGGTGGTAGAGGCCGAATTCCTGGAAGCCCGGCGAATCGATCAGCGCGCCGCCGCCCGCCAATGGGTAGAGGCGCGTGAACGTCGTCGTGTGACGGCCGCTGTTGAGCGCGGCCGAAATCTCGCGTGTGGCGGCTTCGGCATCGGGAACGAGCAGGTTCACAAGCGTCGACTTGCCCATCCCGGACTGGCCGAGCAGGATCGTCGAATGCCCGGAGAGGTGCGGCATCAGTTGTGCGCGTGCGTCGTCGGGCGAGCCCTTCACCGACAGCTCGAGCACGTCGTAACCGAGGGTGCGGTAGGGCGCGAGGCGCTCGCGCGCGACCGGCAGCGCGGCTTCGACGTCGATCTTGTTCAGCACGACGAGCGGCTTCAGCTCGTTCGCCTCGGCGGCGATCAGCGCGCGGCCGAGTAGGTCCTCGCTGAAGTAGGGCTCGGTCGCGAGTACGATCAGCAATTGATCGAGGTTGGCCGCGAACAGCTTCGACTTGAACTGGTCGGAGCGGTACAGCAGGTTGCGCCGTTCGCCGATCTCGACGATGACGCCCTGGTCGGCCGACGCGAGTTCGTACGCGACACGGTCGCCGACCGCGATATCGCTCTTCTTGCCGCGCGGGAAGCACTGCAGCATCGGGCTGCCGTCGTCGGGCGCGACGATGTAGTGGCGCCCGTGCGCCGCGATCACGCGGCCTTCGGCACGTTGCGCGCCCGACGCGCGCGGGGCCGGCTTGCGGGAGGTCGGCCGGCTCATGCGTGCTGCATCAGGCGGTCGATCCGCTGCGACGCAGGCGGATGCGAGTAGTAGAAGGCCGTGTAGACGGGGTCGGGTGTCAGCGTCGACGCGTTGTCCTCGTAGAGCTTCACGAGCGCGCTGACAAGATCCTGCGCGTCGGTCTGGCTGGCCGCGAATGCGTCGGCCTCGAATTCGTGCTTGCGCGACGTAAGGCTGCCGAACGGCGTTGCGAAGAACAGGAACACGGGAATCGCGAGGAAGAACAGCACGAGCGCGGCGCCCGCGTTGCTGGTGTCGAGCGACGGCGTGACGCCGAGCCCCGTATAAAACCACGTGCGTTGCGCGAGCCAGCCGAGCAGCGCAAGCAGCACGAGGCTCAGCACGAACGACACGAGCATCCGCTTCATCACGTGGCGGCGCTTGAAGTGGCCGAGTTCGTGCGCGAGCACGGCTTCGATTTCCTCGCCGGACAGGCGCGCGAGCAGCGTATCGAAGAACACGATCCGCTTCGATGCGCCGAAGCCCGTGAAGTACGCGTTGCCGTGCGCGGAGCGGCGGCTGCCGTCCATCACGAAGAGGCCCTTTGCCGCAAAGCCGCAGCGCTTCATCAGCGACTCGATGCGCGCGCGCAGCGCGTCGTCCTTCAAAGGCTCGAACTTGTTGAAGATCGGTGCGATGAAGGTCGGGTAGATCAGCAGGACGAGCATCTGGAACGCGACCCAGACGATCCAGGTCCACAGCCACCACAGGCTGCCGGCCTGGTTCATCAGCCACAGCACGACGAACAGCAGCGGCAGGCCGAGCGCAGCGCCGAGCAGGGAATTTTTCAGCATGTCGGTGAAGAACAGCCGCTTCGTCATCCGGTTGAAGCCGAACCGCTGTTCGATTCCGAACTGACGGTAATACTCGAACGGGACGTCGATGACGCTCGTGATCACGAGCACGGCGGCGACGAGCGCGACCTGCTGCCCGTAGCCGCGGCCGATCCAGCCGGTGAGCAGCGTGTCGAGTGCGCCGACGCCGCCGAGCAGCGTAAGGCCGACCAGCACGGCCGCGCTGACGACGATTTCCAGCATCGTCAGCCGGGTGCGCTCGACCGTATAGTCGGCCGCGCGCTGGTGGGCGGTCAGCGGGATGGTTGCGCTGAACTGCGCGGGGACGCCGTTGCGGTGCGCCGCAACGAAGCGGATCTGCCGCGACGCGAGCCACAGCTTGGTGACGACCATCGCGAGCACGGCGAGCGCGAACAGCAGGGTGAACGAAAAGGGTGACATCGAAGGCGCCAAAGGGTTCTATGCGAGAATTATATGTTCTTGCGGACCGGCCCCGCTGACGCGATGCCGGCCGCCCGGGCGGCGCCGCGCGCCGTCCGCCATTTTCCAGGATGACTCATGACCGATACCGCCGCTTCCGCCAGCCAGCCCGCGCTCGTGCGCAACGAGTTGAACCTCGTCTGGCTCGACATGGAGATGACGGGCCTCGACCCGGATAACGACCGCATCATCGAGATCGCGGTCGTCGTGACCAATTCCACACTCGACATCGCGGTGGAAGGCCCCGTGTTCGCGATCCACCAGAGCGACGAAACGCTCGCCAAGATGGACGACTGGAACAAGTCGACGCATGGCCGCTCGGGCCTGATCGACCGCGTGCGCGCATCGACCGTGACCGAGGCGGAAGCCGCCGAGCAATTGCAGGCCTTCCTCGCGCAGTATGTGTCGCCCGGCAAGTCGCCGATGTGCGGCAACTCGATCTGCCAGGACCGTCGCTTCATGGCGCGCTGGATGCCCGAATTCGAGCGGTTCTTCCACTACCGCAACCTCGATGTCAGCACGCTCAAGGAGTTGTGCCGACGCTGGCAGCCCGCGATCTACAAGGGCTTCCAGAAGCGGGCGATGCACACGGCGCTCGCGGACATCCACGAGTCGATCGACGAACTGAAGTACTACCGCGAGCATTTCCTGATTCCGGCCGCGTCGGCTTCGGCAGGCGAGTCCGCGCCGGCCGCCTGAGCGGGCCGGCATGCGCTTAGCGCGGTGCGCGCTGAGCGCTTTTCGGCCGGAACGCCGCGACCACCGCGGCGTCGGTCTCGATGTACGGGCCGCCGATCAGGTCGATGCAGTAGGGCACAGCGGCGAAGATGCCGGGCACGGTCGACTTGCCGTCGGCATCGCGCAGCCCTTCGAGCGTTTCCCGGATCGACTTCGGCTGGCCAGGCAGGTTGATGATCAGCGCCGCGTGGTCGGCCGTCTCGCGGATCACCGCGACCTGCCGCGACAGGATCGCGGTCGGCACGAAATTCAGGCTGATCTGCCGCATCTGTTCACCGAATCCCGGCATTTCCTTCGTCGCCACGGCCAGCGTGGCCTCGGGCGTCACGTCGCGGCGCGCCGGGCCCGTACCGCCGGTCGTCAGCACGAGGTCGCACCCCGCGACGTCGACGAGTTCGGCGAGCGTGGCGGAGATCGTCGGCGCGTCGTCCTGGATCAGGCGCGTTTCGGCGCGCCACGGCGACACCAGCGCGCCGGCGAGCCATTCCTGCAGTGCCGGAATGCCCTTGTCTTCGTAGACCCCCGTGCTCGCGCGGTCGCTGATCGACACGAGGCCGACGACGAGCTCGTCCGGGTGGTTACGCTTCGTCGTCGTCATGGTCGTCTCCGGCGTCGTCCGCCGCTTCGTCGTCCGCATGGGACGTGCCGCCGGCGGTCTTGATCCACTGGAACAGCTCGCGGAAATAGCGCGGCGGCTTGCCTTGCTGCGCTTCCTTGCGTGCGTTGCGGATCAGCGTGCGGCCTTCCTGGATGTCGGCTTCCGGGTGCTGGCGCAGGAATTCGGTCAGCGCGTCGTCGCTCGCCAGCAACTGTTCGCGGGTGCGTTCGATCCAGTGCAGGCGGGCCGTCGCGGCCTTGTTCACGCCGCGCTGCGCGTCGAGCGCGGTGCGCAGCGCGGCCGTCTCGTCGTCGGTCAGCGAGCGCATCACGCGGCCAACGTACTGGAGCTGGCGGCGCTTGCCTTCGTGATCGGTGATCCGGCGCGCCTCGCGCACGGCGTCGCCGAGGCTTTCGGGCATCGGCATGCGTTTCAGCGCGTCTTTCGGCAGATCGACGAGTGCCTGGCCGAGCACCTGCAACTCGTGCATCTCGCGCTTCAACTGGGATTTGCTGGGGCGATCATAGCCATTGTCGTCGTCTTCGGCGGCATGCTCGATCGGCTGGATTCGGGTTTTGCGTGTCATGGACGGCATTGTATCGCGCCGCGGACACCCCAAGCTTGTCGGTGTCCGGCCCCGGACCTTGCTATGATCGCGGGATACGCAATATTTTGAACATGCGGGCGCCCGCCCGCCACCGGATATCTAGACGATGGCAGCCAATCTCGACGTACAAGCGCGCTATTTCCCGCACACGCAGGACCAGCTCAAAGAAATCGCCTCGGACATCCTTCGCCATGCGAAGGCGCTCGGCGCGACGGACGCCGCGACCGAAATCTCCGAGGGCGACGGCCTGTCGGTGTCGGTGCGCCGCGGCGAAGTCGAAACGATCGAGCACAACCGCGACAAGATGGTCGGTGTGACCGTGTTCATCGGCAAGAAGCGCGGCAACGCGAGCACGTCGGATTTCTCGCCGGGCGCGATCAAGGATACCGTCGCCGCCGCGTACAACATCGCGCGCTTCACGGCCGAGGACGAGGCGGCCGGCCTGGCCGAAGCCGAGCTTCTCGAAACCAACCCGCGTGACCTCGACCTCTACCACCCGTGGGCGCTGTCGGCCGACGAGGCCGTCGAGCTCGCCCGCCGCGCGGAAGACGCCGCATTCGCGGTCAGCCCGCAGATCCGCAACTCGGAAGGCGCGAGCGTGTCCGCCCAGCATTCGCAGTTCGTGCTGGCCACGTCGCGCGGCTTCCTGTCCGGCTACCCGTACTCGCGTCATTACATCGCATGCGCGCCGATCGCGGGCAGCGGCCGTCACATGCAGCGCGACGACTGGTATTCGTCGAAACGCAGCGCGATCGATCTCGCGGCACCCGAAGCGGTGGGCCGTTACGCGGCCGAGCGTGCGCTCGCTCGGATGGGCGCACGCCGCCTCGATACCCGCAAGGTGCCCGTGCTGTTCGAAGCGCCGCTCGCGGCCGGCCTGCTCGGCGCGTTCGTGCAGGCGGTGAGCGGCGGTGCGTTGTACCGCAAGACGTCGTTCCTCGTCGACAGCCTCGGCAAGCCGGTGTTCGCGCCGCACATCCAGGTCGTCGAGGATCCGCACGTGCCGCGCGCGATGGGCAGCGCGCCGTTCGACGAGGAAGGCGTGCGCACGCGTGCGCGCAGCGTCGTCAAGGACGGCGTCGTCGAAGGCTACTTCCTGTCGACCTATTCGGCGCGCAAGCTCGGCACGCAGACCACCGGCAACGCGGGCGGCTCGCACAACCTCGCGCTGCGCAGCTCGAACACGCAGGCGGGCGACGATTTCGACGCGATGCTGAAGAAGCTCGGCACGGGCCTGTTGCTGACCGAGCTGATGGGGCAGGGCGTGAACTACGTGACGGGCGACTATTCGCGCGGTGCGGCGGGCTTCTGGGTCGAGAACGGCGTGATCCAGTATCCGGTCGAGGAAATCACCGTCGCGAGCACGCTGCAGGAAATGTTCCGGCATATCGTCGCGATCGGTGCCGATTCGATCGTGCGCGGCACGAAGGAAACGGGCTCGGTGCTGATCGAGCAGATGACGATCGCCGGGCAGTAAGCGGCGCACGGCATCGGCCGCCATCAAACGAAAAAGCCCGACCGGCTCGCGCCGGTCGGGCTTTTTTCATGATGCGTGACGCGTCAGCCGCGCTTGCGCTCGTAGACGACGAACGCATAGCCGAACGTATTCGGCGCGGCCGCCTGGTGCGCATCGCGCGACACTTCCTGCCACTGCGCGGCGTCGGGTGCCGGGAACGTGGCGTCACCGTCGAAGTCGGCATCGATCTCGGTGACGACCAGCTTGTCGGCGAGTGCGAGACCTTCCGTGTAGAGCTGCGCGCCGCCGATCAGGAACGCCTCGGGTACGCCGTCGCGCGCGGCGAGCGTCAGCGCATCGGCGAGCGACGTGACCGTGTCGCAGCCGTCGAAGCGACGCGTCGCGTCACGCGTGACCACGATATTGCGGCGGCCCGGCAGCGGCCGGCCGATCGACTCGTGGGTCTTGCGGCCCATCACGATCGGTGCGCCCATCGTCGTGCGCTTGAAGAAGGCGAGATCCTCGGGAAGTTTCCAGGGCAACTGGTTGTCGCGGCCGATGATGCCGTTGCGGGCACGCGCGACGATCAGGGTCAACGTCGTCATGAAGGTCGGGGGAAAGGAAAGCCGGAATGGCGCCGATTTTACCGGAACGGCGGCACGCGCCGGATCCGGGCGCGCGCATCCGCCTTTCCGAACTGCGCGCCGCGACGCTCGAGGCAATGCGTCGCGGCGACGGAATGAATAAAAAGAGTGCCCGCCGGGGGACGGAGCACAAAAAACCGTTTCGTGTTGCGAGCGCGATGATGCCGGCATCTTGTCGATGTTGTCCGGCTCGCTCAAATCAATATGTCATCCTGATTAAGTGGATCGAATCGTGCGTCACTGATGGGTACTGCCGTGCGTGGCGCCTTCCATCGCGTGCTGCACGTCGCCCGGCTGCGGCGCCGGAAGTGGCATCGGCAATTGAGGCGGTGGCGGGATCTCGTCCCACAGCGTCACCGACGTCTTGCCGGCCGGCAACGGTTGCGGTGACGACACGGTCACGATGCCGTGCTGCATGCTCGGCGCGTTTGCCGCAAGCAGCATGGCACGATCCGGATTCGTGCTTTCGTCTGCGCGTGCGGGCGCGGGCGGGCCAGCGGCCGCGACCGCAATGGTCACCGGCACGAAAGAAAGTAAAAGATGTTTTCGCATGGTCGCTGTCTCCGACGGTGTTCATGTTCAGCGAAATACATGCCATCGCGCCGGGACCGTTGTCGAGACTACGATTCGTGCTCAGGCGTTGCGAATTGTGTCGGAAAACGGCCGGAAATGTTTCAGGCCTGAAACGAGGGGGCTCGGGAATACTGCGGATTCAATCGATACGCTTCAAGGACGAAAATCGTCGCAAGTGTTGATGACAGAGCGTATCGCTGCGCCGGGGCTATGTGCAGACGATTGACATGCATCGACCTCTTGAGCGATACGGCCGCATCGCCCACCGCGCTGAAATAGGATTGTCGTATTCAGTGCCTATAACTAAGCTGTCTTGATCAAAATAACTGGACGCGAGATAAGCGCCATCATGCGAGGCTTTGTCGTCGCCACGCATCGGCATGGCGAATCGAGCCGCCTTCGGCTGACCCGATTCGATCCTTTTCGCACGTGACCTGGCGTGCACGGCAATCGTTAGACGGTTGATGAACGGGGTGAGCATATGGGCGCCGATCAGCGGCACGTGATCTACTATTCGCGCGAACCGAACGACGCGTTGCGCGGCCATTTCGACGAATGCGGTTGGCGTGTCGATCTCGCGGAGACCGTGCGAGACGTACGGCGCGTCGTGCAGCATGGTGTCGCAACGGCCGGGCTGCTCGATTTTTCGCCGGGTTTCAAGCCTTCCGACCTGCGCGAACTCGAATCCTGTCTGAGCATTCAGCACATCGGCTGGATCGCGGCGACGCGCCGCGGCCAGTTGCAGGACGTTACGCTGCGCCATCTCATTCGCGACTACTGCTTCGACTACGTGACGATGCCGTACGAGACGGCGCGGATCGTCGAGACCGTCGGCCATGCGCACGGGATGATCGCGCTGACCGAAACCGTTGCACCGCCCGTCGGCGCCGGACGCAGCGAAGGCGAAATGGTCGGGACCTGCGATGCGATGCTCGGGCTCTTCAGGACGATACGCCGCGTCGCGGCGACCGACGCGCCGGTGTTCATCTCCGGCGAATCGGGTACGGGCAAGGAGTTGACGGCGGTCGCGATTCACGAACGTTCGTCGCGCGCGCAGGCGCCTTTCATCGCGATCAATTGCGGTGCGATTCCGTCGACGCTGCTGCAGGCCGAACTGTTCGGCTATGAGCGCGGCGCGTTCACCGGCGCGAACCAGCGCAAGATCGGCCGCGTCGAGGCAGCCAACGGCGGCACCCTGTTTCTCGACGAGATCGGCGACTTGCCGCTCGAAAGCCAGGCGAGCCTGTTGCGCTTCCTGCAGGAAGGCAAGATCGAGCGGTTGGGTGCTCATGTGTCGGTGTCCGTCGACGTGCGCGTGATCTGCGCGACGCACGTGGACATGGAGGCGGCGCTGCGCGAAGGGCGGTTCCGCGAGGACCTGTTCCATCGCCTGTGCGTGCTGAAGATCGAGGAGCCGCCGCTGCGCGCGCGCGGCAAGGACATCGAGGTGCTCGCGCGCCACATGCTCGAACGTTTCAAGGGCGACGCGCATCGTCGCTTGCGCGGCTTTTCCCCTGACGCGGTCGCGTCGCTGTACGGCTATTCGTGGCCGGGCAACGTGCGCGAGCTGATCAATCGCGTGCGCCGGGCGATCGTCATGTCGGAGGGCCGGCTGATCACCGCGGCCGATCTCGAGCTGAACGACTTCGCGACGCTCGCGCCCGTGTCGCTGCTGGAGGCACGCGAGGCGGCCGAACGGCAGGCGATCGAGCAGGCGCTGTTGCGTCATCGAGGCCGTTTCGCGGATGCAGCGCGCGAGCTCGGCGTGTCGCGCGTCACGCTCTACCGGCTGATGTGCGCACACGGCATGCGCGATCGCGGCGACCCGCTGGCAGGGTTTTCGGCGCCGTTGCCGGAGCTTCCTCGCCACGCTTGCTAAAATTGGCGGGTACGGTCGCCCTCGCGGCCGAAGGAACCCGCATGAAACAGTATCTCGATCTCGTCCGTACCATTCTCGATACCGGCACCTGGCAGGAGAACCGCACGGGGATCCGCACCATCAGCATGCCGGGCGCGATGCTGCGCTTCGACCTGCAGCAAGGCTTCCCGGCCGTGACGACCAAGAAGCTCGCATTCAAGTCAGCGATCGGCGAACTGGTCGGCTTCCTGCGCGCGACGCGCAGCGCGGCCGATTTCCGCGCGCTCGGCTGCAAGGTGTGGGACGCGAACGCGAACGAGAACGCGCAATGGCTCGCGAACCCGTATCGCCAGGGCGTCGACGATCTCGGTGACGTGTACGGCGTGCAATGGCGCCAGTGGCCGGGCTACAAGGTGCTCGACGCGGGCGCCGACGCGCAGATCGCCGATGCGACGCGCCGCGGCTTCCGGATCGTTACGCGTTTCGACGAAGACGGCGCGCCGAAGGTGCTGCTGTACAAGGCGATCGACCAGTTGCGCCAGTGCCTGGACACGATCATGGAGAATCCGTCCGACCGCCGCATCCTGTTTCACGCGTGGAATCCGGCCGTGCTCGACCAGATCGCGCTGCCCGCATGCCACTTGCTGTACCAGTTCCTGCCGAATCCGACGAAGCGCGAAATCTCGCTGTGCCTGTACATCCGCAGCAACGACGTCGGCCTGGGTACGCCGTTCAACCTGACGGAAGGGGCCGCACTGCTGGAACTCGTCGGCCGGCTGACGGGCTACACGCCGCGCTGGTTCACGTACTTCATCGGCGACGCGCACATCTACGAGAACCAGCTCGACATGCTGCAGCGCCAGCTCACGCGAGAGCCGTATGACAGCCCGCGGCTCGAGATCGCCGAGCGCGTGCCGGAATACGCGAAGACGGGCGTCTATGCACCCGAGTGGCTGGAGCAGATCGAACCGTCCGATTTCTCGCTCGTCGGCTACCGCCACCATGAGCCGCTGACCGCGCCGATGGCGGTCTGATCGAGCAATCCGGGCCGCGCGGATGCATCGATCCGCACCCGGCAGGAAAAAGGCCCGACCGGCTGATCCCGGTCGGGCCTTTTTGTTTCACGTTTGCGGCGCTTACTGGCGATGCCGCTCTTCGTGACCACCTTGCGGCGGGTTGCTCGGGTGGGGCGCCTCGACGTGCGGCGCCGGTTGCGGCCGCGGCTCCATGTGCGGTGCGGGCATCGACGGGCGCGGTTCCATGCGAGGCGCCGGCTGCGGTCGCGGCTCCACACGCGGTGCGGGCTGCGGCCGCGGCTCCATGCGCGGCGCCTGCGGTTGCGGGCGCGGCACGTCATGCACGGCGGGGGCCGGCGGACGGTACTCGTTCACACGGGGCGGCGCGACTTCGCGATGCGGCGCCGGTTGTGCGAAATCGGCGTGCGGTTGCGGCGCAGGTGCCGCCCGTTCCGGTTGCGATTGCCCATGTTGGGCCGGCGACTGGAAATCGGGGCGCGGACGCGGCTGCGGAATCTGTGCCGTGTTGTCGAGCCGCGGTTGCGGCAGTGCACGCGGCGCTTCGTTCCGGCTGCCGGGCTGCGCACCCTGCGCAGTCGGCATGCCGTCCGGATGCGGGACCGCTGCGCTGCGCACCGGCGGCAGCCCATTCTGTCCTGCGGCATGCAGCGCGGTCGGCGGAGCAGGGCGCTGACGTTCCATCGGCGTGTGCGGCTGCATCCACGCGGGCGACGGCGCTTCGGCTGCGCGCGCATTGCCGATCCCGGCCTGACTGTTGTTCGCTACCGGCGGATGCGGGACGCCGTTGCCGGGCCCGAATGCCTGATGCGGCATCGCGTTGCCGGGTGCCTGCGGCACGGTGCCGTTGGCGAAACGCGGTGCGTTGGGGTTTTCGCCGTTCGCTGGTCGCGCGACATTCGGCATGCCCGGCATCGGTGTGCCCGGCCGCCCGGCCTGTACGGCGGCCGGCTGGCCTTCACGAGGCGCGCGAGCCGGTTGCACGACGGGGCCGTGCGGATTCACGAGCTGCACGTTGTGCATCGCCCACGCGCCGCCGCCCGGCTTGCCCGGTACGCGGACCGGGCGAGCCGTATAGTCGGCCGGCACGTTCGTCTTCACGACGGGTGCGCCGGCACCCGGTACGCGCCCGCCTTGCTGCGCGAGGTGGGCCGCCGCGTGGTCGCGATACGCGGCCGGCACGGCGGGGTTGCGCGTCGCGACGAACGGGTGCTGGGCAATCGCTGCAGGCGGACGGTAGCTCGCATTGCGCAGCCCGCCGGTGAAGCTTTGGCGCACCGGTGCAATGCCCGGTGTCCCCGGCGTGACGTGCGCGTTGCGCCATTGTTGCGGATCGACGTGCTGCGAGAAGTGCGCGACCGGCTGGCCGTGCACGAACGCGGAGGCCGGTACGGCCGTGATCGCGTGCGGCGCGCGGAAGTTCACGTACGTCTTGTTGATGTTGGTGATATTGGTGATGTTCGTCACGTTCACGGTCTTGTTCACGTTGACGTTGTTCACCACGATGTTGCGGTTCACACGGTCGTAGTAGTGCGGGCTCCAGCCGCCCCAGCCCGGATGCCACGGTTCGCCCGGGCCGAGCGCGAACCACGCGCAGCCGGCCGCGGCGACACCGCCCACCGTGAGCGCGACGCTCCAGTCGGGGCCGCCGCCGCCGCCCACGAATGCGACCAGTGCCGGTGCATAGACCGGCGGCTGGCTGACGACCAGCGGGCCCGGTACCCAGGCCCAGCTATCGTCCACGTACGCCCAGCGGCCATAGTGATACGGCGCGAAACCCCATGGTGCATCGTCGACCCACGTCCAGCCCCACGGTGCCTGCCAGATCCAGTGACCGTCGTGATACGGCGCCCAGTTGGCCGGCGTGTCGTTCGGCACCCATACCTGACCGTAGTTCGGGGTTTCGCGCCATGTGCCGTTCGCGTCGAGATCCTGGTAGCCGGGGATGTCGCGGGACACATAGCGGGCCGATACCGACCGCTCCTCGGCCGCGTCGCGGCTGGCGGCCCACTGGTCGAGCGGATCGGGGCCCGGGGCGGCGGATTGCTGCGCAACCTGCAGGTCGGTGCCGGTGAACACGACCTGCTGCCCGGGCGACAGCGGGTACTGGCCGTTGCTGCCGTAGACGGTCGCGCTGCCGCTGCGCACCGTGACCGTCGTGCTCGTACCGTTCGGCGCGACGTCGACGCGATAGTCGCCGGGGCCCGTGATGCCGAGCGCGAGATTCGGTGTGTCGATTTCGTACGATCCGCCGGCCGGCAGATCGCGCACGTGCGTCGATACGGTGCCGAGCCCCACTTTCAGTTGGGTCGTCGTGTCGTCGAGGTTCAGCACCGACAGGCTCGTCGATTCACCGAGCCGCACCGCGGTCGAGCCGATGTGCAGTTCCGAGCGTGCACCGGCATCGTTCCAGAGCTGGTCGCCGGTCGTCAGCGGCCGGTTCACGGCGGCATACGACCACGTGTCGGTGCCGGCCGGTTCGGTCGTCACGGCACCCGACAGGTAATTGAGCCGAGCGACACGGCTGGGTGGATCGCCGCCCGGTTGTCGTGCCGCGGCCGCATAGGGCGGCGCGCCGGCCGATTGCGCGAATGCGGGGGGCAGTGCCGCAAGCGCGACGAACGCGACCAGCGTGCAGCGGGCGGTTCGCTTGAGCATGAACAGGGTGGCCATGGTGAGCGTCTTCGTCATTATCGCGGCGCGTCGATTCGTGCCGCTGAGTTCACAATATCCGTTCGGCCTGTTTCAATGCTCGGTGTTTTGTAAGTCGAATGGCACGCGATGTAACAAAACCTGTCGATCGCGCGCCGTTGTCGTGCAGACGCAATCCGGGCGTCAAGCGGACGTAAGCCACCCGTCGAAAACCTGCTGTCCGGGCACGGTGACGCGCAGCACACGCGGCCGTGCGGCGCGCTCGATCCAGCCGTGCGCGCAGAAGCTCTCGAGCAGCGCCGCACCAAGTGCGCCGCCGAGATGCGAGCGCCGTTCGCTCCAGTCGAGGCAGCCGCACGCGAAGCGGCGCCGGCGCGTGCGCTGCTGCGCGACGTCGATGCCCCATTGCGCGAGCGCCTGGGTGCCGAGCTCGGTGGTCTCGATCGCATCGCCGTCGGCAAGCAGCCAGCCGCGCGCGGTGAGCCCGTCGAAGATGCGCACCGCGAGTTCGCCGGCCATGTGGTCGTAGCAGGTACGCGCATAGCGCAATTCGGCCGGGACCGTGCGGGACGGCGCCGGGACCGGGCGATGCGGCGCGGCTGCGCGGGCGACGTTCGCGAGCGCCTCGAGCGAGGCGGCGATGTCGGCCGATGCGATCCGGTAGTAGCGGTGCCGGCCGCGCACGTCGAGCGCGAGCAGGCCGCCCTCGGTCAAGCGCGCGAGATGGGCGCTTGCAGCCGACGGCGACAGCCCCGCGATCATCGTCAGCTCGCCTGCCGGTCGCGCGCTGCCGTCCATCAGCACCCACAGCATCGCGGCGCGCCCGGGGTCGGCGATCAGCGAGCCGATGCGGCTCAGGCCCGGAAAGTGGTGGTCGTCTTGGTCGGTCATCGTCGTGTCTCGTCAGGCGGGATGATCTTCAGTGTAGTGGGCGCGCGCATTCGATGTTTCGCTTGTGGCTGAAATGTCGGATGCAGTGGCGTGGGCATCGTCGATGCGGCGGAACCGGGCTGCGGCCGTTTGCGGCGCGCGCGTAGAATGGCCGAAAGCGGCCGCAGCGGGCGGCCGCACGTGATACGACGCAACGATGAAGACGATTTTCTGTTTGCTGGCGGCCGCGCTCGTCTGCGCGGCCTGTGCGCAGGGCGGTGCCGGCGCTGCCGGCGAGCGCGGCGGCAGCATCGAGATGTATGGAACGATCGATCAGGGCATCACGGTGCGCCGCTGACCGGTGCGGCCGTGCGCGCGCCGGGCCAATCCCCGGTAGCCGCGCCACACGGGGCGCCCCGCGACGCGTTGCCGCAGTGCAACGTATAATGGCCCGATTACAGCGCCCCTGCCGCCTGGAGCCAACAAGATGTCCCAACCGTCCCCCGTACCGGCCGCGCTCGACCGCACCGAAACCGTATTCCGCTTCCTCGCCGAGCCGTCGTCCGTGAACTTCGGCGGCAAGGTGCATGGTGGCGCGCTGATGAAGTGGATCGACGAGGTGGCCTATGCGTGCGCGGCCGTCTGGTCGAGCCGCTATTGCGTGACGGTCAGCGTCGGCAACATCCGTTTCCAGCGTCCGATCATGGTCGGCAATCTGGTCGAGCTGAAGGCGCGCGTCGTCGCGACGGGCCGCACCAGCATGCACATCCACGTGTCAGTGCATGCCGGCGATCCGAAGGGCGGCATGCTGCGCCAGACGACCGATTGCCTCGTCGTGTTCGTCGCAGTCGACGAGAACGGCAACCCGGTGCCGGTGCCGCCGTTCGTGCCCGAGACCGACGAGCAGAAGGTGCTCGCGAAATATGCGGCCGACGTGCGGGCCGCGCTCGACAAGATCGTCGAGATGAAACCGGAAGAGGTCGCGAAGGGCGCGGTCTGACCGCTGCGGGCGCCGCGCATTGCGTCGCGCTGCGCCGCGCCCGTCATCCTGCCTCTTCCTGCCGTTACTGCGATCCGATCATCTGCTCGGGACGTACCCACGCATCGAATTCCGCCTCGGTCAGGTAGCCGAGCGCGAGCGCGGCCGCCTTCAGCGTCGTGCCTTCCTTGTGCGCCTTCTTCGCGATTTGCGCCGACTTGTCGTAGCCGATGTGCGGATTGAGTGCCGTCACCAGCATCAGCGATTCGTTCAGCAGCAGGTCGATCCGCGAGCGGTTCGGCTCGATGCCCACCGCGCAGTGGTCGTTGAAGCTCTGCGCGCCGTCGGCGAGCAGCCGTACTGACTGCAGCACGTTGTGCGCGATCATCGGCCGGAACACGTTCAGCTCGAAATTGCCGCTCGCGCCGCCGACGTTGACCGCGACGTCGTTGCCGAACACCTGGCAGCACAGCATCGTCACGGCTTCCGACTGAGTCGGGTTCACCTTGCCCGGCATGATCGAGCTGCCCGGCTCGTTCTCCGGAATCGACAGCTCGCCGAGCCCGCAGCGCGGCCCGCTCGCGAGCCAGCGGACGTCGTTCGCGATCTTCATCAGGCCAGCCGCTACCGTCTTCAGCGCGCCGTGCGCGAACACCAGCGCGTCGGCGGCCGCCATCACCTCGAACTTGCTCGGTGCCGTCACGAACGGCAGTTTCGCGAGCCGGCCGATTTCATCGGCGACGCGCACCGCGAACTCCGGATGCGCGTTCAGCCCCGTGCCGACCGCGGTGCCGCCGAGCGCGAGTTCATACAGGTGCGGCAGCGCCGATTCGACGTGACGGATGCCCTGGTCGAGCTGCGCGACGTAACCGGAAAACTCCTGGCCGAGCGTGAGCGGCGTCGCGTCCTGGAGGTGCGTGCGGCCGATCTTCACGATGTCGGCGAACGCCTTCGATTTCGCATCGAGCGTCGTGCGCAGCGTGCGCAGCGCCGGCAGCAGGTGGTTGACGATCGCGTAAGCGGCCGCGACGTGCATGGCAGTCGGGAAGACGTCGTTCGACGACTGGCCGCGGTTCACGTCGTCGTTCGGATGAACCTTGCGCGCTTCGCCGCGCTCGCCGCCCATCAGTTCGCTCGCGCGATTCGCGATCACCTCGTTGAGGTTCATGTTGGTCTGCGTGCCGGAACCCGTCTGCCACACGGCGAGCGGGAATTCGCGCGGATGCTTGCCGGCGATGATCTCGTCGGCCGCGTCGATGATCGCGCGCGCCTTGTCGTCGGCCAGCACGCCGAGCGACTGGTTCACGGCCGCCGCGGCGCGCTTGACGATCGCGAGCGCGTGGATCAGCTCGGGCGACTGCTTCTCGGTCGAGATCCGGAAATTCTGCAGCGAGCGCTCGGTCTGCGCGCCCCAGAGCCGGTCGGCCGGCACGGCGATTTCGCCGAACGTATCGCGTTCCATCCGAACTGCTTCGTTCATGATCCACTCCTCCAGGAAAGGGGAAAGGCCGCGCGTGGCCGCGCGGCATCAGACGTAATCAGACGTATCGTGAGGCAGTCGCGTCGCTTGCGCGGCGTCTTGAGATCTTCAGCCGACTAGCATAGCGCCGGCTCGGATTTCGCGTCTTGTCGCGTTCAGGGCGGCGACGTCACGAGCGACGCGCTCTTCAGATGGAAGCGCCACGCCATCAGCACGGCCACGCTGGCGAGGCCGGCCGCGAGGCCCCACCAGAGGCCGCGGGCACCGAGGCCCACGTGGAATGCGAACCAGTAGCCGGTCGGAAAGCCGATGCCCCAGTAGCCGAGGGTCGCCGCGAGCATCGGGATGCGCGTGTCCTTCAGGCCGCGCAGCGCACCCGACGCGACGGTCTGCGCGCCGTCGACGATCTGGAACACCGCGGCGATGCCGAGCAGCGACGCGGCGAGCGACACAGTGGCCGCGTTGGCCGGATCGTCGAGGTTCAGGTACAGGCCGACGATCGAGTGCGGCGCGACGATCAGCACGATGCCCGACAGCGTCATGAACGCGACACCGAGGCCGAGCGCGACGAAGCCGGCATGCCGAGCGGCGACGGGCGCCCCCGCGCCGACCCAGTAGCCGACCCGCACGTTGGCGGCCTGGCCGATCGCGAGCGGCACCATGAATGCCACCGACGCGACGTTCAGCGCAATCTGGTGCGCGGCCAGCGACGTCGCGCCAAGCACGCCGATCGTCAGGCCGGTGGCGAGGAACAGCGTCGACTCGACCCCGTACGTGATCGCGACGGGCCAGCCGATGCCGATCAGTTCGCCCATCATCGGCAGCTTCGGGCGTGCGGCCGTGACGAAATGACGGAAGCGCTGGCGGCCGTGCAGCAGCCAGATCAGGGCGAATGCGGTGAGCCAGATCGTGATCGTCGTCGCGACGGCCGAACCGAGAAAGCCGAGGCGCGGCAGCCCGAACGCGCCGTGGATCAGCCCGTAGTTCAGCACGCCGTTCACGCCGACACCGCCGATCGACACCCACAGCAGCCGGCGCGCCGCGCCGATCGCCGGCAGGAACGCGCGCATCAGCCCGACGCCGATCAGGCTGCCGAGTGCGGCGAAGCGCAGGATGCCGGTGTATTCGCCGACGTGATGGGCGAGCAGCGGCGGCTCGTGGAACATCAGCAGGATCGGTTCGGACAGCGACAGCGCGAGGATGGCCGGAATCGCGAGCAGCACGGACAGCGCGAAGCCGGTCCAGTAGATGTGCGGAACGCGCTCGTCGGCCTTGGCGCCGCGCGCGTGCGCGACACTGACGCTGACCGACGACAGCACGCCTTGCAGCACGGTCACGATGACGAAGAAGAAGTTCGCGCCGAGGCCGCCCGCCGCGAGCGAATCGGGGCCGAGCGAGCCGAGCAGCACCGTGTCGGTGACGCTCATCGCCATCTGCGAGAGCTGCGCGATAGCGAGCGGCGCGGCAAGGCGCGCGGTATCGGCGGCATGACTGGACAGGGACGGCGGCGCGGCGGCCGTCCGCGTAAGACCGGAATGCGACATGGAATGGGCGCTCGCGCGGGTGCGGGCCCGCGCTATATGTATTTATTTTGAGAGACGGCTAGCTTACGGCTTTATTCGAACGGTGTCGAACGCGCGCGCCGATGGCCATGTCGCAGGCAGGGGGAACCGTCGGCCCTAGGCTTCGCGCACGGCAATGCGCGTGTCGCCGAGCAGGACGACCTGGCCCGCACGGATCTTGCAGGTCTTGCGCAGCTCGACCGCGCCGTCGACTTTCACCGCGCCGGACGCGACGATCAGCTTCGCGGTGCCGCCGCTGTCCGCGAGGCCGGTGATCTTGAGAAGGTTGTGCAGCTCGACGTATTCGCCGGTCAGCGTGAAATCCAGATTGGGCATGACGAAGAAGGTGCGCAAAGCGCGGGAGGAATCGCCTCGCATCATACGGCACCGCGGGCCGGCGCGCGAGCGCGGCTGGCCGCCGCTCGCAGTTGTTAGGGAGTGTGAGCCATTCGTCAGCAAATGAAACGGTGGGTAACAGTCTGAGAGATTCGAGAACCGGCCGCGCGGGCCGCGGGTCTTCTGTCGTACCTGCTGCGTGTTGCGGCGGGGACGCGACGGACCGCATCGCTGCGGTTCGGGCTCACAACTTCCTGAGGAGAATTGCCATGTCCAAGATTCGTACGATGCTGATCGGTGCCGCGTTGACGGCGTTCGCCACTTCGGCCGCATTTGCCCAGACGGGTACGGCGGTGCAGGGCGCAGCCGGTGCCGGCGTACAGGCGCAGACGCCGGCGGCGGGTGCCGGTGCCGGCATGCAGGGCAGTGCGGGCGCGAACGCGTCGGGCAATGCGGTCGGCGGCGCAACCGATGCGGTCGGCGCGGCGGCCGATGGTGCGAAGGAGTCGACGTCGTCGGCCGTCCACTCGGCCAAGAAGCACACGAAGCACGCCGCGAAGTCGGCCAAGAGCCATGTCGGCTCGGCCAAGGCGAAGGCCGGTGAAGCAACCGAAGGCGGTGCGTCGGTCGGCGCGGAGGGCGGTGCATCGGCCCAGGGCGCCACGCAGTAAGCGGTGGCCGGCGCCGCGCGACGCTCGTCCTCGACGGCGCGTCGCGACGGTGGCCATCCGACGGCCCGGTTCGCGTTGCGCGAACCGGGCCGCTTTCATCTGTTTATGCGAACGGGCGTGCCGTTACGGTCGCCGTTGGCTCTGCCCTTGTCCCGGACCCTGCGCCGGCCGCGCGGCAGCCGGGGTGAATACGCTGCGCAGCCACGCGGCGAGGCGGGCGAAGACGTCGTATGGCTCCTCGACGAAGATCTCCGGCTTCAGCAGCCGCAGGTACTCCATGATCTGCTGCGCCTCCTGCTTCTGGAACGAACCGTGCGCGAGCCCGAGCCGCAGCAGCCCGCGCAGTTCGCCGAGCTTGTCGCGCGCGGTGCTGCCGACGCTCATCTCGCATGCGAGCTTGGCTTCGTAGACCCGTTGTCGCAGCGATTCCGCGAGCCGCCACGCAGGTGTCTGCATCAATTCCTCGAGCGTCTGGATGTCTTGCGCCGCCCCCTTGATCTGCGAGGCGAGCGGATCGATCAGCGACGGATCGCCCTGCGCTTCGGCGACGATCGCTTTCGCCCAGTCGCGGCACGCCTTCGCGAGTTCGTCGGGGGTCCATTCGGAGCGCGACGCGAAGCCGAAACCGAATTCGCCGGCCTGTCGCATGAGGATCGCGACGACGTCCGGAAATTCCTTGTCGAGCGTGCGTTTCGCCCACGCGTACTGGCCTCCCTGCAGCATCCGCTGCACCGCGTGCTCGGTCAGCGGCACCATGTTGTCGAGCAGCTTGGCGCGCAGGAAATCCTCGAACGACGGCGTCGCGAACTGCGGGTCGAGTTTCAGCGACACGCGAACGAAAGCGTCGTAGTCCTTGCGCAGGGACTCGAGCGTGTCGTCCTTGAGGGAAAGGGTGATCTGGCCCATGAATCGTCTCGATGGCGGCCCGTGCAAGCCGGCGGCCGGCACGGCGCACCGGGACGGGCGCAGCGTCGACTGACCGGTGCGCGCCGAGGCCGGTGGCGGGTCTTCATTCCCTATATCGGCGCGCCGGGCGGAAACTTGAGCGCACGCGACCGAGCGCGTGCTCAGGCCGGCAGCCAGTGGGGCAGCACGATCCCTTGCCAGAAAAAGAACACCGCGAGCCCAACTGCGATCGTCACGAGCGGGCGGCGGGTGGCGGCCGACACGAGCACGGCAGCGAGCGCGCCGACGAGCTGTGGATTGCGCCAGGTCAGCTCGGCCGTGCCGCCGTGCGGCGAAACGACCATCGGCACGATGATCGCGGTCAGCACGGTGACGGGCACGAAGCCGAGCGCGGTTCGCACGAGCGGCGGGAAGGCCAGTCGTTCGCCGAACAGGAACAGCGTCGAGCGAATCGCGTACGTGATGACGGCCATCCCGAGAATCAGCAGCGCGTAGCTCACGATGCAGCCTCCGTGCGCGAGCCGGCGCGCGTGCGTTCGTGCCGCAGCGTGAGTGCGACACCGACCGCGACGCCGGCGGCGACCGCGCCAAGCAGCCCGAGCTTGTACGGCCAGCCCTGCCAGAAATACGCGAGCGTGCCGGCTGTCACGGCTGCCGCGAAATAGCGCAGCGTGCCGAGTTGCGGGACGACGATCGCGATGAAGGTCGCCGCCATCGCGAAATCGAGACCGAGCGACTGCAGACCGGGAAATGCCGCACCAAAGCCGATGCCGGCGAGTGTCCAGACCTGCCAGTTCAGGTACATCGCGAGCCCCGAGCCGAAGAAGTAGTGGGGGCCGATCGTGCCCGGCGGGAAATGCCGGTAGTGCGCATAGGCGACCGCGAACACCTCGTCGGTCATCAGTGCGCCGAGCGTCGCACGCCAGCGCAGCGGCAGGTGTGCGACATAGGGCGCGAGCGTTGCGCTGTACAGCAGGTGACGCAGGTTCACGATCAGCGTGGTCGCGAGCACGACGACGAAGCTCGCGCTGCCCGCGATCAGGCCGAGCGCGATGAATTGCGCGGAGCCCGCGAACACGGCGAGCGACATCAGCGCGCCATGCCATGCGGCCAGCGGACCGCCGCCAACGAGCGTGCCGAAAATCACGCCGAACGGGGCGGCGCCGATCATCATCGGAATCGTGTCGCGCGCACCGTCGAGCCATTCGTTCAATGCGCGGCGGGCAGGCGCTGCGGGTATCGGTTTCAAAGGGGCTCCTCCATGAACGGGAGGATAGCGAGCACGGGATGTGCCCGCTTGTATGTTCTTGCGCTTCCGGGATGGAGCGGTATCGCGGTGGCGGGCCGGACGCTGTGTGTCAGCTCGCCTGCCAGCGCCCGGGCGGCACGCCGAACATGCGTTTGAAATGTCGTGTGAAGTGGCTTTGGTCGACGAAGCCGCTGGCCGCCGCGACGTCGGCGACGGGCACGCCCGCGCGCAGCGGCGCCAGCGCGCGCTGCAAGCGCAACTGATTGCGCCACGCATGCGGCGGCATGCCGGTCGTGCGGGTGAACAGGCGCGCCGCGTGGAACGGCGACAGGCCGGCCGCCTGCGCGACCTCGTCGAGCGTCACCGGGCACACGAGGTCGACGGCGAGACGCTCGCGCATCACGTCGACGCGCGGTTCGTCCGCTGCGAGCGGCGCCGGTCGCGGCAGTGCGTCGGCATGGCGCACGATCAGCGTCGACAACGCGTCGAGCATCGCCGTTTCGGCGGCGAGCGGATCGTAGATGCGTTCGCCGCTCGCCGGATCATGAGCCGGCTGCCCGTGCGTCTGCAGGGGCAGTGCGCGCTCGCTGCCGGCCTCCATCATCCGGTGCGCCAGCGTGAGCCGGGCCGCAAGATCGGCGTCGCGAATCACGCCGGGTGCAAACCACGGCGCGTCCTGTGGGCGGCCGGCGATCGCACGGGTGAGTTCGTGGATGAATTCGACCGGTATGTAGCTGACGCGATAGCACCAGCCTTCATCGGCCGCGCGCGACCCCGTATGCACCTCGCCGGGATTGATGACGGGCACGGAGCCGGTTTCGGCGACATAGCCGCTGCCGCGATAGGTGAAGCGCTCCGCACCTTCGAGAATCACGGGGATCGTGTACGCGTCGTGCCAGTGGGGGGCGAAAGCGTGATCGCGATAGGTGGCCGTGAGGAGGTCCGCGTCCGGCAGCAGCGGCGTGCGCCAGTAGCGTGCGGAGTCGGGAAGGCGGGTGGCGGACATGATCGGGCGCGGAAGCGGTCGAATCGACAGTGTATCGCTCGCGCGCCCGGCAGGCGCGGGCTTTACTTGACCGGAATCGTCGTGCCGGCCGGCATCGGTACCGCGGTGACGGCGTTCTTCGGGCTGCCGCTGACGATGCGGTCGCTGTAGGTCAGGTAGACGATCGTGTTGCGCTTGGTGTCGACCACGCGCACGACGTGCAGGGTCTTGAAGATGAACGACATGCGCTCGCTGAACACGTCGGTCTGCTGCTTGAGCGGCTCCTTGAAGCTGATCGGGCCGACTTGCCGGCACGCGATCGACGCTTCGCTCGGATCCTCGGCGACGCCGAGCGTGCCCTTGATCCCGCCGGTGCGGGCGCGCGACACGTAGCAGGTCACGCCGTTCACGACCGGATCGTCGTACGCCTCGACGACCACGCGATCGGAGCCCGTGACGCGGAAATGGGTGTTGACGCTGCCGACTTCCTCCGCGTGCGCGAGCGGTGCCGCGGCGAACGCAGAAAGCAGGAGAGCGAAGGGGGCTGAGCGGAGGAGGCGGTGCTTCATCGACGGAACCGGATGCGAATGCGGGACAGAGACTCTAGCATGCGCACGGGCCGGGCGATGAAAGCCGAATGGCGGTCCGGAAAAACAAAAGGCCCGTCGCATGACGGGCCTTTCGCTATTTGGCTCCCCGACCTGGGCTCGAACCAGGGACCTACGGATTAACAGTCCGGCGCTCTACCGACTGAGCTATCGGGGAATAAATCGGTACATCTGCATGCTTGTTTGTCTATCAGCAAAAAGCCCGTCCACTTTCAACGGGCCTTTGCGTTTTTGGCTCCCCGACCTGGGCTCGAACCAGGGACCTACGGATTAACAGTCCGGCGCTCTACCGACTGAGCTATCGGGGAACAAACAACAACAGCAGAGAAACGAGATTATATGGAGCGTTGATCAGGTCGTCAATACTTTTGAGTCGCGGCGCACAAAAATTTTTTGCGGCCGCTGCGCGATCAGCGCTCGAGCAGGTGCAGCTTGTCCTGCACGTCCTTCCACTCGTCCGCGTCGGCGGGTGCCGGCTTGGTCTTCGTGATCGACGGCCAGTCCTTCGCCAGCTCGGCGTTCAGCGCGGTGAACTGCTGCTGGTCGCCCGGAACGTCTTCTTCGGCATAGATCGCATTGGTCGGGCACTCGGCGACGCACACGGCGCAGTCGATGCACTCGTCCGGATCGATGGCGAGAAAGTTGGGACCTTCACGGAAGCAATCCACCGGGCACACATCCACGCAGTCCGTGTATTTGCACTTGATGCAGCCTTCGGTCACAACGTGAGTCATTAAAACGCTCCTGCTTGGCGGTATATATGGGGTGGCGTTTGCGCCAAAACCGGCATTGTAACTGAAGCGCAAAACCCGCATGGCGTGGTCGGCTATCCGGCTTATATCGTTTCGTGATTAGTTTATGGGGCGCCTCCGGCGCGCGTTGAAGGGGCGCACCAGCGGCAGTGCGTGTTCCTTACGCAGGAACGGGCACGCGACCGCAGCAGGGCGGCAGGCGGTTTCACGATGGTCGGGCCCGCATTCGGGTAACATGGCCGGCAGACCGGGCGGCGCGCGGTGCGCCGAGGCCCTGTCACGATATTGGCGGTGCCGCAATCATGATCATCACTTCGCTGCTCGACACGGATCTCTACAAGTTCACGATGATGCAGGTCGTCCTGCATCACTTCCCCGCTGCAAGCGTCGAATACCGTTTCCGGTGCCGCACGCCCGGCGTCGATCTCGTGCCGTACATCGACGAGATCCGCGACGAGGTGCGCGGCCTGTGCGCGCTGCGTTTTTCCGACGTCGAACTCGACTACCTGCGGCGGATGCGTTTCATCAAGAGCGATTTCGTCGACTTCCTCGCGCTGTTCCACCTGAACGAGAAGTACATCTCGATCACGCCGTCGCCGAAGGGCAATGGTGAAATCGACATCGAGATCACGGGGCCGTGGCTGCACACGATCCTGTTCGAGATCCCGGTGCTCGCGATCGTCAACGAAGTGTATTTCCGCAATACCCAGCGCGAGCCCGACTATCGCGAAGGCCGCGAGCGGCTGCGCGAGAAGATCAAGCTGCTCGGTGCGAAGCCCGAATTCGCCGACTGCAAGATCGCCGACTACGGCACGCGCCGGCGCTTCTCGAAGGTCTGGCACGAGGAGGTCGCGCTCACGTTGCGCGACGGCCTCGGCCCGCAGTTCGCGGGCACGAGCAACGTGCTGTATGCGATGAAGCACGGCATCACGCCGCTCGGCACGATGGCGCACGAGTACTTGCAGGCCTGCCAGGCGCTTGGCCCGCGGCTGCGCGATTCGCAAATCTACGGCTTCGAGATGTGGGCGAAGGAATACCGCGGCGACCTCGGGATCGCGCTGTCGGACGTCTACGGGATGGATGCATTCCTGAACGACTTCGACATGTACTTCTGCAAGCTGTTCGACGGCGCACGCCACGATTCGGGCGATCCGTTCGAATGGGGCGAGCGGATGCTGCGCCATTACGAGGTGAACCGTTGCGACCCGCGTACCAAGGTGCTCGTGTTCTCGGACGCACTCGACATCCCGAAGGTCATGCAGTTGTACGAACGTTTCCGTGGCCGCTGCAAGCTCGCGTTCGGCGTCGGCACGAACCTCACCAACGATCTCGGCTACGTGCCGCTGCAGATCGTGATCAAGATGGTCCGCTGCAACGGCCAGCCGGTCGCGAAGCTGTCGGATTCGCCGGGCAAGAGCATGTGCGACGACAAGGCGTATCTCGCCTACCTGCGCCAGGTGTTCGGCATCGCGCAGCCGGTCGAGGACGACGCGTCGAAGTAAGCGTCGGCCGAACGGCCAAAACTGCGTGGCGGCGGGGGCGGTCGGTATAATCCGACGGTATCGCCCGCCAACGTCACGAGGACCGTTCATGGACACTTCCGCTGCCCGTCGCCAGATCCTCGCGCGCATTCGCGCGGCACAGGGGCGCGCGGCCGAACCCGATGCGGCCGAGCGCGACGGCGTTGCCGACTATCTCGCCCGTCATCCGGAAGGCCCGCGCCCGCCGGTGCCGGCCGATCTCGTCGCTGCATTCGTCGACGAAGCGGCACGCCTGTCGACCTCGGTCGACGAAGTCGCGACGCTTGCCGACGTACCGGCCGCCGCGGCCCGCTACCTTTCCGCTCACGGCCTGCCGACGCAGGCCGTCGCGTGGCGCACGCTGGCCGATTTCGACTGGGCGGGCGCAGGCCTGTCGGTCGAATGCCGCAAGCCGCGCGACGGCGATCTGGTCGGCCTCACCGGCTGCTTTTGCGCGACCGCCGAAACGGGCTCGCTGGTGCTGCTGTCCGGCCCCGACACCTATGCGTCGGCCGGCCTGCTGCCGGAAACGCATATCGCAATCGTTCCCGCGTCGCGGATCGTCGCCGGTCATGAAGACGCCTTTGCGCTGATCCGCTCGGAGCGCGGCGAATTGCCGCGCGCGGTCAACTTCGTATCGGGCCCGTCGCGCACGGGCGATATCGAGCAGACCATCGTACTGGGCGCGCACGGCCCGTACCGCGTTCACGTGATCGTCGTACGGGGCGCATGACGCGCCCGCTGCATCCACTACCACTCGAACAAGGAAGTTCTGCATGAAACGACATGCCGCCTGGGCGGGCATGGCGTCGGGGATCGCGCTTGGCGCCGCCCCCGCGCTTGCCTCGGCCGCAACGCTCGACGGTGCCACGCTGTCCGCTCTCTGGGGCATCCCGTTCGCCGGGATCCTGCTGTCCATCGCACTGTTCCCGCTTGTCGCCCCCGTGTTCTGGCATCACCACTTCGGCAAGATTGCGGCCGCGTGGGCGGTCGTGTTCCTGATCCCGTTCGCGTTCGCATTCGGCGCGGGCACCGCGTTCGGCACGCTCGTGCATGCGCTGCTCGAGGAATATATCCCCTTCATCGTGCTGCTCACCGCGCTCTATACGGTCGCGGGCGGCATCTGCGTGAACGGCAACCTGCACGGCACGCCGAAGCTGAACACCGCGATCCTCGCGCTCGGCACGCTGCTCGCGAGCGTGATGGGCACGACGGGCGCCGCGATGCTGCTGATCCGGCCGCTGCTGCGCGCCAACGACAATCGCAAGCATGTCGTGCACGTCGTGATCTTCTTCATCTTCCTCGTCGCGAACGCGGGCGGCTCGCTGTCGCCGCTCGGCGATCCGCCGCTGTTTCTCGGTTTCCTGAATGGCGTGAGCTTCTTCTGGACGACCACGCACCTCGCATTGCCGATGCTGTTCATCTGCGTGGCGCTGCTCACGCTGTTCTTCGCGCTCGATACGTACTTCTACCGGAAGGGCGGAGAGGAGCGGCCGGCCGTGCTCGACCCGACGCCCGACAGCGACCGGCTGTCGATCGACGGCAAGATCAATTTCGTGCTGCTCGCGGCCGTGATCGGCCTGGTACTGATGAGCGGCGTGTGGAAGCCGGGCATCACGTTCGATGTGTGGGGTACGCACGTCGCATTGCAGAATCTCGTGCGCGACGTCGCGCTCGTGGGCGTGACGCTCGCGTCGCTCGCGCTGACGCCACGCTCTGCGCGCGAGGGCAACGCGTTCAACTGGGCGCCGATCGAGGAAGTCGCGAAGCTGTTCGCGGGGATCTTCGTGACGATCGCACCGGTGATCGTGATCCTGCGCGCCGGTGCCGACGGTGCGTTCGCGCAGATCGTCCATCTCGTCACGGGGCCGGACGGCAAGCCGATCGACGCGATGTACTTCTGGGCGACGGGCATCCTGTCGTCTTTCCTCGACAACGCACCGACCTATCTCGTGTTCTTCAACCTCGCGGGTGGCGATGCACAGTCGCTGATGACGACCGGCGCGTCGACGCTCGCCGCGATTTCCGCGGGCGCGGTGTTCATGGGCGCGAACAGCTATATCGGCAACGCGCCGAATTTCATGGTGAAGGCGATCGCCGAATCGCGCGGCGTGAAGATGCCGAGCTTCTTCGCGTATCTCGGCTGGGCGCTGGTCGTGCTGATACCGGTATTCCTGCTCACGTCGTGGATCTTCTTCACGGCGTAAGCTGACGATTTTCAACCCTGGAGCGGGTGGTCCCTGCGGCGCACGGCGCGCAGCGATCCGCCCGCGGCATGCGGAGATGGCGATGCAGAAGATCTTCGTCGCGCGTCCGATCTTTCCGGACGTGATCGAGCGGCTCAAGCAGTATTTCGACGTCGACTGGAACAACGGCGACGCACTCGCGCCCGACGCGCTCGCCGCGCGTCTGGCCGACAAGGACGGCGCGCTGACGGCCGGCGATCCGGTCGGTGCGGCCGAGCTCGCGGCCGCGCCGCGCCTGCGCGTCGTGGCGAACATGGCGGTCGGCTACAACAATTTCGACATGGCCGCGTTCAACGCGGCGAACGTGCTCGGCACCAACACGCCCGACGTGCTGAACGAGTCGACCGCCGATTTCGGCTGGGCGCTGATGATGGCCGCGGCCCGCCGGATCGCCGAATCCGAGCACTGGCTGCGCGCCGGCCACTGGCAGAAGTGGGCGTACGACGGTTTCCTCGGCAGCGACATCTACGGCTCGACGCTCGGCGTCATCGGCATGGGGCGCATCGGCCAGGCGCTCGCGCGCCGCGCGCGCGGCTTCGGGATGCAGGTGATCTATCACAACCGGTCGCGGGTCGCGCCCGAGATCGAGGCCGAGCTGAATGCCGAATACGTGTCGAAGGACGCGCTGCTCGCCCGCGCCGATCACGTCGTGCTCGTGCTGCCGTACACGAAGGAAAACCATCACACGATCGGCGCGGCCGAGCTCGCGAAGATGAAGCGCACCGCGACGCTGACCAATATCGCGCGCGGCGGGATCGTCGACGATGCGGCGCTGGCCGTCGCGCTGCGCGACGGGACGATCGCCGCGGCCGGTCTCGATGTGTACGAAGGCGAGCCGACGGTCCATCCGGCGCTGCTCGAGGTGCCGAACGTCGTGCTGACGCCGCATATCGCGAGCGCGACCGAAAAAACGCGCCGAGCGATGGCGAACCTTGCCGCCGACAACCTGATCGCCGCGCTGGGCGAAGGGCCGCGTGCAGGGCAGCCGCCGAATCCGATCAACCCTGACGTGATCGGGAAGTCGCGCGCATGACGATGACGTTGTTGCTTGCGGCGGTCGTCGTGCTGGCCGTCGCGCTTGCGGTGGCGATCGTCACGCTCGTGCGTGGCGGTGGCCGCCACGACGATGCGGCGATACTCGGCGACCAGATCGAGGACGCCGCGCATGCGCAGGCGCGCGCGGTCGAGCGGCTCGAACGAGAATTGCGCGGCGAGATCGTCGAGAACGCGCGCGGTTCGCGCACCGAGCTGGCCGGCAGCTTCGCGCAGCTTCAGCAGACGCTCGCCGCGCAACTGACGAGCGTCGCGACGGTACAGAACAACCAGATCGAGGGTTTCGCACAGCAGCTCGGCAAGCTCGTCGCCGGCAATGCGCAGCAGTTCGACGCGATGCGCGAAAGCGTGCAGCGCCAGGCGCAGCAGGCGCGCGAGGAGCAGACGGGCGCGCTCAGGCTGTTCGGCGACACGTTGAACCGGCAGCTCACGCAACTGACCGAAGCGAACGACCGCCGGATCGGCGAGGTGCGCGCGACGCTCGAACAGCGGCTGAAGGAAATCGAGACGAACAACGCGGCGAAGCTCGAGGAAATGCGCCGCACCGTCGACGAGAAACTGCACGCAACGCTCGAGCAGCGGCTCGGCGAATCGTTCAAGCTCGTGTCGGACCGGCTCGAGCAGGTGCATCGCGGGCTCGGCGAGATGCAGACGCTCGCGGCGGGCGTTGGCGACCTGAAGAAGGTGCTGACCAACGTGAAGACGCGCGGCACCTGGGGCGAAGTGCAGCTCGAGGCGCTGCTCGAGCAGATGCTGACGCCCGAGCAGTACGCAAAGAACGTCGCGACGGTGCCGAAGAGCAGCGAGCGCGTCGAGTTCGCGATCCGGCTGCCGGGGCGCGAAGCCGGCACGCATGACGCGCCGCCCGTGTGGTTGCCGATCGACGCGAAATTCCCGCGCGAAGACTACGAGCGGCTGATCGACGCGCAAGAGCGTGCCGATGCGGTGGCAGTCGAGGAAGCGGCCCGCGCGCTCGAAGCACGCGTGCGGCTGGAGGCGCGCACGATCGCCGAGAAGTACGTCGCACCGCCGCACACGACCGATTTCGCGCTACTGTTCCTGCCGACCGAAGGGCTCTACGCGGAGATCCTGCGGCGCCCGGGGCTGACCGACCTGCTGCAGCGCGACTATCGCGTGACGGTCGCCGGCCCGACGACGCTCACCGCGCTGTTGAACAGCCTGCAGATGGGTTTCCGCACGCTTGCTATCGAGCAACGGTCGAGCGAGGTGTGGCAGGTGCTCGGGGCGGTGAAGACGGAGTTCGGCAAGTTCGGCGACGTGCTCGCGCGCACGAAGTCGCAGCTCGAAACGGTCACGCGCTCGATCGAGGCCGCCGAGCAGCGCACGCGCGTGATGAGCCGCAAGCTGAAGCAGGTCGAGGCGCTGCCGGGCGATACGGCGGCAGGACTGCTTGGTGGGGAAGGGGGGGACGGTGCCGATGCGGACGACGCATGACGAACATGGCCGACATCGGCCGGAAAGCAAAAACGGGCGCCGCGGCGCCCGTTTTCTTTTGAAGCGATCACCGGCGTGGCCGGCTCGTGGTCAATGCCCGGCGAGCGTATCCAGTGCGTCGCCCGTGACGCGAACGATGCGCCAGTCGGGCAGCACGGTTGCGCCCATCTTTTCGTAGAAATCGATCGCCGGTTGGTTCCAGTCGAGGACCGACCATTCGAAGCGTCCGCAACGGCGCTCGACGGCCAAGGCCGCGAGGTGACGCAGCATCGCGGTGCCGAGGCCCGTGCCGCGCTGCGACGGCTGCACGTACAGGTCCTCGAGATAGAGGCCGCGACGGCCGAGGAACGTCGAATAATTGTGGAAGAACAGCGCATACGCGACGATCGCGCCGTCGTGCTCGGCCACACGTGCCTCGGCGGCAGGCTGCTCGCCGAACAGTGCGTCAGCGAGATCGGCCTCGGTCGCGACGAACAGGTGCGCAAGTTTCTCGAACTCTGCCAGCTCGCGCATCAGCGCGAGGATCGCGCCGACGTCGCGTGCCTGGGCCGCGCGAATCAGCGGTGTTCCGTTCACGCTTCTTCCGGCGGGTCGGACAGCACGATCTCGATGCCGCCGAAGCGCGATGCGACCCAGTTGTACGCGTGGCATGCGATCCACAGCAGCACGAAGCCGAGGATGGCGTTCAGCAGCAGCGCGCTCAGGATCGTGCTCAGTTCGACCATCCCGTAGCGGACGTATGCGACGAGAATGCCGAGCAGCACGATCGGCACGCTGAACGTCAGGTAGACGAGGATCAGCGCCTTTGCGGTCTGCCCCGCGGCGATCGACGAAATTTGTTTCTTCATGTGCGGATTGCCCCCGTAGAGATATACCGATAGTGGAATTCAGATCAGGCCGTCGAGCGGCAGGATGTCGACCGGGGTGCCCGCGTCGACTGCCGCGGTATCGTGGCCCAGGACGATGAAACAGTTGGCGGCCGAGAGGCCGCTCAGCGATGCGGAACTCTGCGAGCCGGCCGGTGCGACGTGCCAGCGGCCGTCGGCGGCGCGCGTCGCGATGCCGCGCAGGTAGTCGGTACGGCCCGGGCGCGTCTTCAGCGCTTGCGTGCTGAGTGCCGTATGCATCGCAGGCGGCTTGGCCTGCGCGCCGGCCAGCGTCAGCAGGGCGGGGCGCACGATCGCATGGAACGTCACGGCAGATGCGACCGGGTTGCCGGGCAGTCCGAAGAACAGCGTCTGACCGGTGCCATCGGCCGCATGCGAGAGCGTGCCGCACGCAAGCGGGCGGCCGGGACGCAGCGCGAGGCTCGCGAACGTCACGTCGCCGAGCCGTGCCATGACGTCGCGCGTGAAGTCGGCTTCGCCGACCGATACGCCGCCCGACGTGATCACCGCGTCGGCCTGCGCGGCGACCGCGCCGCGCAACGCGGCTTCGAGTGCGGCCGGGTCGTCGCGGACGATCCCGAGATCGACCGCGTCGACATGCAGCCTTTCGAGCATCGCGATCAGCATCCCGCGATTGCTGTCGTACAGGGTGCCGGGGCCGAGCGGCTCGCCGGGCTCGCGCAGTTCGTCGCCGGTGGAGAACACGGCGACGCGCACGCGCCGGCGCACCGAAACCTCGGTGACACCGAACGACGCCAGCAGGCCGAGATCGGACGGCCGCAGGATGCGGCCGGCGGCAAGCGCGCAGGCGCCGCGCGCGAGATCCTCGCCGGCCTTGCGGCAGTTCGCGCCGCGTGCGATGTCGTGTGCGGCGAAGTGGATCGTGTCGCCGTCGATGCGCACGCGTTCTTGTGGAATCACCGTGTCGCAGCCGGCCGGCATCGGCGCGCCCGTCATGATGCGCACGCATGATCCGGCCGCCACGGCGCCGTCGAACGGATGGCCGGCGAGCGCAGTGCCGACGACCGTCAGTGTGACATCGGCTTGCGGCGATGCGTGTGAGCCTGTGCTGCCGTCGAACGCATAGCCATCCATCGCCGAGTTGTCGTACGCGGGAATGTCGAACGGCGCGTTCACGTCGGCCGCGAGCACGCGGTCGAGCGCATCGCGCAGCGTCACCGTGTCACACGCGTCGACCGGCACCGCGAAGCGGCACGCGAGCGCCTGCGCGTCGGCGAGCGACAGCGGGGCATCGGAATCGGGTGCGGTTCGGGGGGCGGGCGAGGATTGCGTGATCATCAGTCGGACTGCGCCGCAAGGCGTATCGGGTTCGTGGCCGGTGGCGCGAGGAGGGTGCCTGGGCGCGGGTTTCGCGTGCGGCGGGCGGGAACCGCACGGGTGCCGTCAGCGGCGGGCCAGCGCGGCGAGTTCCTGCCAGGAGTTGGCATTGTAAAACGCACGCTCGTCGTGAAACTCGACTTCGACCGTCTTGTGGCGTGCGTACCACGCACGCACCTTGCGATCGCCGGCGGCGAGCCGGGCGGCTAGATCGTCGGCCAGCGACGTGCGCAGCAGCGCGAACGTCGGCTGCGGCGAGCGCACTAGTTGTTCGTCGACGGTTACCGCCATGGCGATGTCGGCCTGCTGCGCGTCGAGCGCCGCCTGCAACCGTGCGACGAGGTCGGCCGGCAGATAGGGCGTATCGCATGGCGAGCACGCGACGAGCGGCGCGCGTGCCGCCCGCATGCCGGCGAGCAGTCCCGCGAGCGGGCCGGGGAAGTCGGGCGTTTCGTCCGCGACGATGCGCGCATCGAATGGCGCACCGAGTTCGGCATAGCGATCGGCATGGCGATTCGCACTGATCAGCGTCTCGTCGACCTGCGGCGAGAGCCGGCGCAGCACGTGCAGCGCGAGCGGCGTGCCGTCGAGCAACTGCAGGCCCTTGTCGACGCCATCCATGCGTGTGGCACGCCCGCCTGCGAGCAGCAGGCCGGCGATCGAGGGAGAGGCGGAAGCGGGCATGGCAGAGGGCGGGAAGGCGGCGTGCGTCAGCCGCCGATATACGACATCTCGACCCGCTTGCCGGCGCCGTCGGGTAGGGCGTCGGCCGACGCGCTGCCGCGCAGCTGCGAATAACGGTCGGTTCGGGCCTGCCAGATGCGGGCGATCGCGGTCGCGATCTCGGCGTCGCTCGCGCCGCCGCGTACGAGCGCGCGCAGGTCGTGGCCCGCCGACGCGAACAGGCACAGGTACAGCTTGCCTTCGGTCGACAGCCTTGCACGCGTGCAGTCGCCGCAGAAGGCCTGTGTGACGCTCGAAATCACGCCGATTTCGCCGCCACCGTCCGCATAGCCCCAGCGCTGCGCGGTTTCGGCCGCCGTGTGCGGATCGAGCGGCACGAGCGGGAAGTGTTCGGCGATCCGTGCGATGACGTCGGCCGATGGCAGCACCTCGGTCATGTTCCAGCCGTTCGACGTGCCGACGTCCATGTATTCGATGAAACGCAGGACCACGCCGGTACCGCGGAAACGCTTGGCCATCGGCAGGATCTCGCTGTCGTTGGTGCCGCGCTTCACGACCATGTTGACCTTGACCGGCGCGAGGCCTGCGGCCTGGGCCGCGAAGATGCCGTCGAGCACGTCGGCGCTCGCGAACTCGGCATCGTTCATGCGCTTGAACAACGTATCGTCGAGCGCGTCGAGGCTGACCGTCACACGCGTGAGCCCGGCGTCCTTCAGCGCGCGCGCCTTGCGTGCGAGCAACGAACCGTTGGTCGTGAGTGTCAGGTCCAGCGGGCGGCCGTCATGCGTGGTGAGTCGGGCGAGGCGCTCGATCAGGAATTCGAGATTCTTGCGCAGCAGCGGCTCGCCACCGGTGATACGGATCTTCTCGACGCCGTGTGCGACAAAGAGTCGCGCCACGCGCTCGATTTCCTCGTGTGTGAGCAGCGCGCTGTGCGGCAGGAACGGGTAGTCCTTGTCGAAGACGGCGCGCGGCATGCAGTACACGCAGCGGAAGTTGCAGCGATCCGTCACCGAAATGCGCAGGTCGCGCAGCGGCCTGGCGAACGTGTCGGCCAGCGTGCCGTCCGGGGCGTGCGCGACGCCGGAGACGTCCGGCATCCCGGTGACGTCGGCGAGAGGAATGATGCGTCGGGACATGTTGAAAGAAGTGCGAACCAGGCCTCTATTTTAGCCGCAAGCGGCGGGTCGGTCCGGTGGGCGGAAACCCGCAGCGCGGACATGAAAAAGCCCGCCGAAGGCGGGCTTTTCCTGGTCGGACGATGCGTCGATCAGTGATTCGTTGTTTCGACCTGCTGCATCGGGGCCGTATCGACCGGCGGCAGTGCCTTGCGTTCGCGCGGCACGCGAGCCGGACGCGGGAGGCGCGACGCGGCCTCCTGCGCAGCGGCAAACTTGTCGGCGTCCGTGTTCACCCAGACGAGACCGGCCTGCTCCAGCACGGTATCCAGGCTCGCCGAAGCGGGCGCGGCTGCCGGTTGGGCGGGGGCCGGTGCCGGTGCCGGAGTCGGTGCGGCGACGGCCTCGACCGGCGCCGCTTCGACATGGGTCGGCTCCGCAACCACTGGAGCGGCTTCGGTCGTCACGGCCGGTGCGGCTTGCTCGACGGGTGCCGGCTGAGGCGCCTCGACGGCGACAGGCGCTGCCGGCACTTCGAACGCGTCGGTCGGCGAAACCGCGACCGGAGCCGGACCGGCTTCCGTATCGACGGCCGGTGCGACCGGTGCCGGTTCTGCTGCCTGGGCGACCACTGCTGCTTCGACGTGTACCGGTGCCGGCTGCGGCTCCACAGCGGCCGGTGCTGCCGGTTCGGCATGGTGCTCGACCACGGCTTCGGCGACGACGGCGCCTGCCGCGGCGGCTGCCACGACGACTGCCGGTGCGGCCGTGTGGGCCGGTTCGGCAGCAGCCGGTGCTTCCGGCGTCACGGCTTGCACCGTCACTTCGCCCTCTGCGCCTTGCTCGGCGTGGTCGACGACTGCGCCGTCTTCCTCGCGCTCGCGACGACCGCCGCGGCGGCCGCGACGGCGACGGCGACGTTCCTCGCCATCACGCGCGCCGGCTTCCGCGTCGGCTGCCAGTTCGGCGCCTGGCAGGGCTTCTGCGACGGCCTTGTCGGCTTCCGGTTCCGGATGGGTTTCGCCGCGGGTGACGGTTTCCAGCGTTGCCGCATGCTGAGTCGGCTTGCGGCGCTCGCCGCGCTCGCGACGTTCCTGGCGCTCGCCGCGACCGGCTGCTTCGACGCCTTCCGGCTGCTCGACACGCTCGCGCGGTTCACGCGGTTCACGATTCTCACGCGGTTCGCGCGGCTCACGGCTTTCACGCGGCTCGCGGCCTTCGCGCGGGCTACGGCCCTCGCGACCTTCGCGGTTCTCGCGGCCTTCACGCGGTTCACGACCCTCGCGCGGTTCGCGGCCTTCACGCGGCTCACGAGCCTCGCGCGGTTCGCGCACTTCCTTGCCTTCGCGCTCCTGGCGTTGCGACTGGCCACGGCCTGCCGCGACCTGGTCGCGGCCGCCTTGCGCCTGCTGGGCGCCGCCGCGACGGTTGCGGTTGCGATCGCCGCCGCGTTCGCCGCGCTGCTCGGACTTCTCGGCACGTTCGCCGCGAGCCGGACGGGCTGTCTGCTCCTTCGCCGGGGCCGGAGCAACCGGTGCGGGTGCGGGCGCCGGCGATACGCCGAACAGACCTTTCAGCCAGCCGATGAAGCCGCCGGTTGCCGGCGCGACAGGCGCGGGCGCTGCAACGGGTTCGACCGGGCGCTGCGGTGCCGGGCTCGGGGCCGGACGCTCGGGCGTGATGCCCTTGACCGCGGCTTCCTGCTTCGGCTTCACTTCCGCCGCGCGCTTGCTGTAGCCGGTTTCCGACTCGAGTTCGCGGGCTGCTTCCTCGGCCATCTTCCAGGACGCGCGCGGGTCGTCGAGACGTGCGTCGTCGTGGCGCAGGCGTTCGAGCTTGTAGTGCGGCGTATCGAGGTGCTTGTTCGGGATCAGCACGATGCCGACCTTGAAGCGCGACTCGATCTTGTTGATTTCCTGACGCTTTTCGTTGAGCAGGAAGGCGGTCACCTCGACCGGCACCTGGCAGTGGATCGCCGCGGTGTTTTCCTTCATCGCTTCTTCCTGAATGATCCGCAGGACCTGCAGCGCGGACGATTCGGTATCGCGGATGTGACCGGTGCCGTTACAGCGCGGGCAGGTCACATGGCTGCCTTCCGACAGGGCCGGACGCAGGCGCTGGCGCGACAGTTCCATCAGGCCGAAACGGGAGATCTTGCCCATCTGGACGCGCGCGCGGTCATGCTTGAGCGCGTCTTTCAGGCGCTGCTCGACTTCGCGCTGGCTCTTCGCCGATTCCATGTCGATGAAATCGATCACGATCAGGCCGCCGAGGTCGCGCAGGCGGAGCTGGCGGGCGACTTCGTCGGCTGCTTCGAGGTTCGTGCGGGTGGCCGTTTCCTCGATGTCCGCGCCCTTGGTCGCGCGCGCCGAGTTCACGTCGATCGCGACGAGCGCTTCGGTGTGGTCGATCACGATCGCGCCGCCCGACGGCAGCGGCACCGTGCGCGAGTATGCGGTCTCGATCTGGTGCTCGATCTGGAAGCGGGAGAACAGCGGCACGTCGTCGTGGTAGCGCTTCACCTTCGCGACGTTGTCCGGCATCACGATGTCCATGAATGCGCGGGCCTGATCGTGGATTTCGTTCGTATCGATCAGGATTTCGCCGATATCGGGCTGGAAATAGTCCCGGATCGCGCGGATCACGAGGCTCGATTCCAGGTAGATCAGCATCGGCTGGCCGGCGTTGCCGCTTTGCGACGCCGCTTCGATCGCACGCCACAGTTGCAGCAGGTAGTTCAGGTCCCACTGCAGTTCCTCGGCGCTGCGGCCGATGCCCGCGGTACGGGCGATCATGCTCATGCCGTCCGGGATCTGCAGTTGCGCCATCGTTTCGCGCAGTTCCTGACGCTCATCGCCTTCGATCCGGCGCGACACGCCGCCGCCGCGCGGATTGTTCGGCATCAGAACCAGGTAGCGGCCGGCGAGCGAGATGAACGTGGTAAGGGCAGCGCCCTTGTTGCCGCGCTCTTCCTTTTCGACCTGGACGATCAGTTCCTGGCCTTCGCGCAGGGCATCCTGGATGCGCGCGGAGCGCATGTCGATGCCTTCCTTGAAGTACTGGCGGGCGACTTCCTTGAACGGCAGGAAGCCATGGCGGTCTTCGCCGTAGTTGACGAAGCACGCTTCGAGCGACGGCTCGATACGGGTGATGACACCTTTGTAGATATTGCCTTTGCGCTGTTCGCGCCCGGCCGTCTCGATGTCGATGTCGATGAGCTTCTGCCCATCAACGATGGCGACGCGCAGCTCCTCCTGCTGCGTCGCATTGAACAGCATGCGTTTCATGAACGACTCCAGGCGGCTCTGCTGGCGGCGCCTCGCGGTTGTCAGTCGCGAGGGCGGGAACGACGGCAGGCCGCGCCTTGTTGTGTTGTCACGAGCACGCTGGAGCGGGAACGATGGCGGGGAGAATTGCCTGAAGAGGCGCTTGGGCCCGAGATTCGGGGCCGGCGGCCATAGGGCACCTGCGAACACGGCTTCAAAGCACGGCGTCCACACACCGCACGCTGTCAAAGCGCGCTAAGCCTGAGGCCGGGCACTGCCGCGGGGCGCGTCGTCATGCGACGCGCGTGCCAACGGGCGGCAGATGCTGCGGCTCGGGCCGCAGCGGGGAGTATCGAATCCAGCCCGACTTTCCCGCCTGGGGTGTACTTCCCTGGTTTGACGTCGCCAGGCCCCGCACGCTTCGCGGAGCCAAATCGGGCGCAACGCCGTAATTTTCGCAACCGGCAGCCTGCGCGGACGCACTTCGCGCCGTCGGGCTGCCGATCAAATTCTTTTCAACCAACTTTCCGTTACCGCGGCGCCTTGCCGACCGAATCCGCCTGTGGGCGCGATCCTTGCCGACGGGCAGCGCCGTGCGTGCAACTTGCTGCTTCTCTTTGATTAGGGGCGAGCAGCAGACCCCCGGCGCAAGTAAAATAACGGTTTGCGCTTGCGCCTTGCCCGGTTGATCCGGGTCGGCCGATAAGGCCGCCCGCAACGTCAGGCTGGGCAAAATTATATTCAGTATGAACGAGTTAGGCAAAATATCCCAGAATTCGGTCGCAAGCGGCCAGGTATCGATGATCGAGATCGACGAAAACTCGGCCGGTCAGCGTATCGACAACTTCCTGTTGCGCGTCTGTAAAGGCGTGCCGAAAAGCCATATTTACCGGATCCTGCGCAGCGGCGAAGTGCGCGTGAATAAGGGCCGGGTCGATGCGCAGTACCGGCTCGCGTTCGGCGACATCGTCCGCGTGCCGCCCGTGCGCGTGGCTGCCGCCGACCTCGCGCGGGCCGAAGCCACCATCGTGCCGCCCGCGCATTTCGACGTGCTGTTCGAGGACGACGCGATGCTCGTCATCAACAAGCCGGCCGGGGTTGCGGTCCACGGCGGCAGCGGCGTCGCGTTCGGCGTCATCGAGCAGATGCGCCAGGCGCGCCCGCGCGCGAAATTCCTCGAACTCGTCCACCGGCTCGACCGCGAGACGTCCGGGATCCTGATGCTCGCGAAGAAGCGCACGGCGCTCGTGGGCCTGCACGAGCAGATTCGCGAGAACAAGATGGACAAGCGCTACTTCGCGTGCGTCCACGGTGAATGGCAGTCCGACTGGGGGCGTCGCCGTGCGGTGAAGGCGCCGCTGTTCAAGTATTCGACCCCGGAAGGGGAGCGTCGCGTGCGCGTGCAGGACGACGGACTGCCGTCGCATACGGTGTTCAACCTCGTCGACCTTTGGCCCGAGTACGCGCTTCTCGAAGCGGAACTCAAAACGGGTCGGACCCATCAGATCCGGGTGCACCTCGCGCATCTCGGCCTGCCGATCGTCGGCGACGCCAAGTATGGCGATTTCGCACTGAACAAGGCGCTGGCGCGCGCGAATGCGCAGCCGTCGCTGAAACGGATGTTCCTGCATGCGTATCGGCTGCGGCTCGCCCATCCGCTGACCGGCGAGGCGCTGCAGTTCGATGCGCCGCTGCCGGACGAATGCCGGCGCTTCCTCGATCAACTCAGCGCACTGCGCGATACCGCCTGAACCGCATGGCTCGACAGCAATTTGACCTGATCGTCTTCGACTGGGACGGCACGCTGATGGATTCGACTGCGCACATCGCGCACAGCATCCAGGCCGCATGCCGCGATCTCGGCTTGCCCACGCCGTCCGACGAGGCGTCACGCTATGTGATCGGCCTCGGCCTGCGCGATGCGCTGCAGATTACCGCTCCGACCCTCGATCCGTCCGACTATTCGCGGCTTGCCGAGCGCTACCGCCATCACTATCTGCTCGACGACCAGCGCATCGAGTTGTTCGCCGGCGTGCGCGAACTGCTCGCCGAGCTGCGTGACACCGGCTATCTGCTCGCCGTTGCAACCGGCAAGGGTCGGGTCGGGTTGAACCGCGTGCTCGACCAGTCGAAGCTGACGAGCCTGTTCGATGCGACGCGCTGCGCCGACGAAACCTTCTCGAAACCGCATCCGGCGATGCTGCACGAACTGTCCCGCGAATTGGGGCAGGACCTGTCGCGCACCGTGATGATCGGCGACACGACGCACGACCTGCAGATGGCCGAGAGTGCCGGGGCCGCTGGCGTCGGCGTCGCGTACGGCGCGCACACGGCCGACGCACTGGCTGCGCTCGCGCCGCGCTTCGTCGCGCCGGACGTCGGTGCGCTGGCCGCGTGGCTGCGGGAGCACGCATGAGCGCGGTGCCGGACGCCGTGCGCGTGTGCGCATCGGATGCGCTGGCCGACGGCGGTGCCGGCGTGCGCGTCGACGCGACGCTGCGCGGCGAGCAGGCCGTCGTGTTCTTCGTGCGCTACGAGGGCCAGGCATACGGTTACCTGAATCGCTGCGCGCATGTGCCGATGGAGCTCGACTGGGCCGAAGGGCAGTTCTTCGAATCCTCGGGCCTCTATCTGATGTGCGCGACACATGGCGCGATCTACGAGCCGAACACCGGCAAGTGCGTCGGCGGCCCGTGCCGGGGTGGCCGCCTGCGGCCGGTCGAGGTCGACGAGCGCGACACCTCCGACGGGCGTGCGGTATTCTGGGTGCCCGACGCCGACCTGCGTCCCGCTGTTTCCGCCACGACCGACTAACGACAACCCTGCATGGCCGACCAACCGAATTCCCCGGATTCCTCCTCCCGTCCCGACAGCCGTGAACCGAACTGGGAGCGTGCGGCGCTTGAGCGGATCGCGCTCGCGGCGGTCAAGGAGCAGCGCGCGGCGCGGCGCTGGAAGATCTTCTTCCGCTTCGCGTTCCTCGCCGTGTTCGTGCTGTTCGCGTTCGCGCTGATCGATTTCTCGAGCGATTCGAAGTTTTCGTCGAGCGGGCGGCATACGGCGCTCGTGACGATCGACGGCGAGATCGCGGCCGGCGTGAACGCAAACGCCGACGACATCAACACCGCGCTCGACGCCGCGTTCGAAGACGACGGCACGGCCGGTGTCGTGCTGCGGATCAACAGTCCGGGCGGCAGCCCGGTGCAGGCCGGGATGGTCTACGACGAGATCCGCCGGCTGCGCGCGAAGTATCCGGACAAGCCGCTGTATGTCGTCGTGACGGACATGTGCGCATCGGGCGGCTATTACATCGCGTCTGCGGCCGACAAGATTTTCGTCGACAAGGCGAGCATCGTCGGGTCGATCGGCGTGCTGATGGACGGGTTCGGCTTTACCGGGCTGATGGGCAAGCTCGGTGTCGAGCGGCGCCTGCATACGTCCGGCGAAAACAAGGGCTTCTACGACCCGTTCTCGCCGGAAACGCCGAAGATGGACGCGCATGCGCAGGCATTGCTCGACCAGGTGCACGCGCAGTTCATCAAGGCTGTGAAGGATGGCCGCGGCAAGCGGCTGCACGAGACGCCCGACATGTTCTCGGGCCTGTTCTGGACCGGAGAGAAGAGCGTCGAGCTCGGGCTGGCAGACGGTTACGGTACGACCGACACGGTCGCGCGCGACGTGCTGAAGGCGCCGGATCTCGTCGACTATACGGTGAAGGAAAGCCTGACGAACCGCGTCGCGCGCAAGTTCGGCGCGGCCGTCGGCGGCGCCGCGATGAAGGCGCTGACGGCCGGCGGCGCGTCGGTCAGCCTGCGCTGACGGAGGCGGGCCGGGATGACCCGCCGTTCACCTGGCGGATCGCCTGCCGCGTTCAGTTCGCCAACAGCAGGAAGATGGCAGGGCGCTTGTGCAGATTCGGCGCAGGCGCCTTTTTCCAGTCCGTGACGGTCCGGCTCGCGATCGTCTCCGTCGTGAGGGTCAGGTCGGCTGCGACGCAGATTTGCGTCGACGGCGCGCAGGTCGCGACGAGCGTGTCGAGCATCGCCTGATTCCGGTACGGCGTTTCGATGAAGATCTGCGTTTGGCGGGCCTTGCGTGACAGTTGCTCGAGTTCGCGCAGGCGTTTCGCGCGCGCCGCCGCGTCGACCGGCAGGTAGCCGTTGAACGCGAAGCTCTGGCCGTTCAGGCCCGATGCCATCAGTGCGAGCAGGATCGAACTCGGCCCGACCAGCGGTGCGACTTTCACGCCGCGCTCGTGCGCGCGGCGCACCAGCAAGGCGCCGGGATCGGCGACGGCCGGGCAGCCGGCTTCGGACACGAGGCCGGCGTCCGCACCGGCCAGCACGGGCGCGAGCAACCGGTCGATGGCGCCGGCCGGCGTGTTGACGTTCAGTTCGCTGATCTCGATTTCCTGGATCGGGCGTGTGGTGCCGATCTTCTTCAGAAATGCACGCGTCGTCTTCGCGTTCTCGCCGATGTAATAGCCGAGCGTGCCGGCGCGTGCCTGCACGGCCGCGGGCAGGACGGCCGCGAGCATCGATTCGTCGCCTTCGCCGAGCGTGTTCGGGACGAGGTAAAGCGTGCCGGCGGTCATGCGCGGTCTCCACGGGTGGTTGCAAACAACGGATAGTCGGCGGCGCGCAGCATGCGCGTGAGCGCGATCAGCGGCAGGCCGACGAGCGCGGTCGGATCGTTCGAGTCGATCGCGTCGAGCAGTGCGATGCCGAGCCCTTCGGACTTCGCGCTGCCGGCGACGTCGTACGGCGTTTCGGCGCGCAGGTACGCGTCGAGTTCGGCCTCGGGCAGCGAGCGGAAACGCACGTGCGTGACGATGTCCTCGACCTGCGCTTCACCCGTCCGGCTGTCGTACAGGCAGAGCGCGCTGTGGAATTCGACTTCGCGGCCCTGCATCGACACGAGTTGCGCGAGCGCGCGCTCATGGGTGCCGGGCTTGCCGATCTGGCGCCCGTCGAAGGTCGCGACCTGGTCCGACCCGATCACGAGCACGCCGTCCGGCGCGTCGATGGTGGCGGCGACGGCGCGCGCTTTCGCGCCGGCGAGCCGCAGGGCGGTCGCGGCCGGCGTTTCGCCGTCGTGCGGGGTTTCGTCGAGTTCGGGCGACACGACGTCGAAGGGGATGCCGAGGCGCTCGAGGAGCGCGCGGCGGTAGCGTGAACTGGAGGCAAGAATCAGCCGCGGCGGGCGGCAAACGGTATCCGGCATGGTCGGTTGGATCGGTGAGTCGTCGGGTGTTGTACGGCGTTGCGCGGACGCAAGCTTAAGTGATTGACCGCAAAAGGTAAAACAGGTATGCTTTCCCGCTTTTCGTCGGCAGGCTTCCGTTGTGGTGGCGCCTGCCGGGTCTTCGGAAGTAAAGTACGTCATCCGTGGATGAGCCGTACGCGAGCGGTACCAAGCCGGATCCGCAAGTCAGCCTGTAGGCAGGAGCGCATATGAACACTTCTTCTGGCAAACCGGCTGCGGCGCTTGATCCGCATGCAATCGACCTGTTCGAGTTCGCCCGCAGCGGGCGGCAGGCAGCAGGTGCGGTGCGCCTCTCGCAACTGCCGCGCATGTTAAACGAAGTACCTGCGGACGCGCCAGATCGCGACACGGTCTTCACATGGCAGGCGGAAGGGTTCACCCAGAAGGAGTTGCAGGACGACGGCGCCGACGGGCAGCAGCCGTATCTGCGCCTTGCGGTGCACGGCCATGCGTGGCTCACGTGCCAGCGCTGCATGACCCCGTACGACCAGACGTTCGACGTCGACATGACGTACCGGGTCGTCGCGACCGAAGAAGAGGCTGAAGAATTTCCGCTCGACGACGATGAAGCCGATGTGATCGTGGGCTCACGCCAGTTCGATCTCGTCGACTTGATCGAAGAGGAATTGCTGCTTTCGTTGCCGCTCGTGCCCAAGCACGAGGTTTGCCCGGCAGTTCACGAAAGCCTCGTGTCGGGTGCGAGCGGTCCTGTGGAAGAGGCGGACGAAGAGTCCGGCGAAGCCGCGGACGAAGGCAAACGGCCGAATCCGTTCGCAGCGCTGGAAGCGCTGAAGAAAGACGGTGACGGCACCAAGAAACACTAAGCAGTTGTGGCGCGGGAAGGCGTAAAGGCTTTGGGCCAGGGTAGTTAAGCGCCGGATCGGGCTGTGTTAGAATCCGGAAAATTATTTAGGAGTTAGTCATGGCAGTCCAGCAAAACAAGAAGTCGCCGTCGAAGCGCGGCATGCATCGTTCGCACGATTTCCTGACGGCAGCGCCGCTGGCAGTCGAGCCGAGCACGGGTGAAGTGCACCTGCGTCACCACGTCAGCCCGAACGGCTACTACCGCGGCAAGAAAGTCGTCAAGACGAAGAACGACTAAGCGTCAAGTCACGCGTTGCGCGCTACGCTTGCCGTTCGCGTGACAACTGGTTCGCTTGACACTTTCCTGGCTCAACAAAAAGGCGGCATTCAACTGCCGCTTTTTTGTGCCTGAAATTCGTCGCATTCCATGACCGTAAAGCTCACAATCGATTGCATGGGAGGCGACCACGGCCCGTCCGTGACCGTTCCCGCGGCAGTCAAGTTCGTCCGCGCGCACCCCGATGCGCACCTGATGCTCGTCGGCATCGAAAGCGCGATCCGCGCTCAGCTGAAAAAGCTGAAAGCCCTCGACGATCCCGCGCTGACCATCGTTCCCGCCACCGAAGTCGTGGCGATGGACGACCCTGTCGAAGTGGCGCTGCGCAAGAAGAAGGATTCTTCGATGCGCGTCGCACTCAACCACGTCAAGGAAGGCGCGGCGCAGGCCTGCATCTCCGCCGGCAATACCGGCGCGCTGATGGCCGTTTCCCGCTACGTACTCAAGACGCTGCCCGGCATCGAGCGGCCCGCGATCGCGTTCGCACTGCCGAACCCGACCGGCTACACGATGATGCTGGACCTCGGCGCGAACGTCGACTGCGAACCGCAGCACCTGCTGCAGTTCGCGGAAATGGGGCACGCACTCGTGGCGGCGCTCGAAGGCAAGGAGCGTCCGACGATCGGCCTGCTGAACATCGGCGAAGAGGTGATCAAGGGCAACGAGACGATTAAGCGCGCAGGCGAACTGCTGCGCGCCAGCACGCTCAATTTCCGCGGCAACGTCGAAGGCAACGACATCTACAAGGGCACGGTCGACGTGATCGTGTGCGACGGCTTCGTCGGCAACGTCGCGCTGAAGACGTCCGAGGGGCTCGCGCAGATGCTGTCGGACATCATCCGCGAGGAGTTCGGCCGTTCGCTGATGTCGAAGCTGATGGCGCTGCTCGCGCTGCCCGTGCTGATGCGGTTCAAGAAGCGCGTCGACCACCGCCAGTACAATGGCGCGGCGCTGCTGGGGCTGAAAAGCCTCGTGATCAAGAGCCACGGTTCGGCCGATGCCTACGCGTTTGAGTGGGCGATCAAACGCGGGTATGATGCCGTCAAAAACGGCGTGCTGGAGCGCCTCGCGCGCGCGATGGCGGATAATTCGGTGTCGCTCGGCGAAGGCGAACACGACGCGGGCGGCGCGGGCCATGCAAGCCCTGCCGCAGGCCATCACGCCGAACCTTCCGCTGCGCAATCCTCTAAAGCATAAATGGCCCAATCGACTCTCTATTCCCGCGTGCTCGGCACGGGCAGCTACCTGCCGCCTGACCGCGTCACGAACCAGCAGTTGACCGATCGTCTTGCGAAGGAAGGCATCGAGACGAGCGATGAATGGATCGTTGCGCGCACGGGTATCCATGCGCGCCATTTCGCCGCACCCGACGTCACGACCAGCGACCTCGCGCTCGAAGCGTCGCGTCGAGCGATCGAAGCCGCCGGCATCGATCCGCAGTCGATCGACCTGATCATCGTCGCGACTTCGACCCCCGATTTCGTGTTCCCGAGCACCGCGTGCCTGCTGCAAAACAAGCTCGGCATCAAGAGCGGCGGCGCGGCATTCGACGTGCAGGCCGTGTGTTCGGGCTTCGCGTACGCGATGGCGACGGCCGACAGCTTCATCCGCAGCGGTCAGCACCGCACGGCGCTCATCGTCGGTGCGGAGACGTTCTCGCGCATTCTCGATTTCAAGGATCGCACGACCTGTGTGCTGTTCGGCGACGGTGCGGGCGCCGTGATCCTGTCCGCATCGGAAGAGCCGGGCGTGCTCGGCAGCGCGCTGCATGCGGACGGCAGCTATTCGAACATCCTCTGCACGCCGGGCAACGTCAATCGCGGCGTGATCGAGGGCAGCGCGTTCCTGCACATGGACGGGCAGGCCGTGTTCAAGCTCGCGGTCAACGTGCTCGAGAAGGTCGCGATCGAGGCGCTTGCCAAGGCGAATCTCGCGCCCGAGCAGATCGACTGGCTGATTCCGCACCAGGCCAACATCCGCATCATGACCAGCACCTGCCGCAAGCTCGGCCTGCCGCAGGAGCGCATGGTCGTGACGGTCGACCAGCACGGCAACACGTCGGCCGCGTCGATCCCGCTGGCGCTCGACGCCGCGGTGCGCGACGGTCGCATCCAGCGCGGCCAGCACGTGCTGATCGAAGGCGTCGGCGGCGGCTTCACCTGGGGCGCGTCGGTCTTCCGCTACTGATCCGCGGCGCGCGATTGCTGCGCGCGGATCCCATCGGCGCGCCATTCGTGCGCGCCGTCCGAATCGATTCAATTGGGGACGATATGAAATTTGCATTCGTATTTCCGGGGCAGGGCTCGCAGGCGGTCGGCATGCTCAACGCATTCGCCGATCTGGCCGTCGTGCGCGAGACGCTCCAGGAAGCGTCCGATGCACTCAATCAGGATCTCGGCAAGCTGATCGCCGAAGGGCCGGCCGAAGAGCTGAACCTCACCACCAACACGCAGCCCGTGATGCTGACCGCAGCCTATGCGTGCTATCGCGCGTGGCAGCAGGCAGGCGGCCCGGCGCCGGCGATCGTCGCCGGCCACAGCCTCGGTGAATACACGGCGCTCGTCGCTGCAGGCGCGCTCGCATTCAAGGACGCGGTGCCGCTCGTGCGCTTCCGTGCGCAGGCGATGCAGACGGCCGTGCCGGTCGGCCAGGGCGGCATGGCCGCGATCCTGGGCCTCGATGACGACACGGTGCGCGCGGTCTGCGCCGAAGCCGCGGAAGCGGGCGTCGTCGAAGCGGTGAACTTCAACGCACCCGCACAGGTCGTTATCGCAGGCAACAAGGCGGCAGTCGAAAAGGCCTGCGAGATCGCGAAGGCGAAGGGCGCGAAGCGCGCACTGCCGCTGCCGGTGTCGGCGCCGTTCCATTCGTCGCTGCTCAAGCCGGCGTCGGATCGACTGCGCGACTATCTTGCGAACGTCGACGTCAAGGCGCCGCAGATTCCGGTCGTCAACAACATCGACGTCGCCGTGGTCAGCGATCCGGCTGCGATCAAGGAGGCGCTGGTGCGCCAGGCCGCGGGCCCGGTGCGCTGGGTCGAGTGCGTGCAGCACATCGCGGGTACGGGCGTCACGCACGTGATCGAATGTGGTCCGGGCAAGGTGCTCACCGGCCTGACGAAGCGCATCGACGGCAACCTCACGGGCGCGTCGGTATTCGATCCGGCTTCGCTCGACGAAGCACTCAAGCTGGTGACCGCCTGACGCGGCGCCTTTTCTCAAGAGACGGATATTCGATTCATGGACAAGACTCTCGATAAACAGGTTGCGATCGTCACGGGCGCATCGCGCGGCATCGGCCGTTCGATCGCGCTCGAACTCGCGCGCCTGGGTGCGACGGTGATCGGCACGGCGACGAGCGAATCGGGCGCCGCCGCGATTACCGCAGCGTTCGCGGAAGCGGGCGTCACGGGCCGCGGCGCGGTGCTGAACGTCAACGACGCAGCCGCCGCCGAGGCGCTGATCGACGCGACCGTGAAGGAATTCGGCACGCTGAACGTGCTCGTCAACAACGCGGGCATCACGCAGGACCAGCTCGCGATGCGTATGAAGGACGAGGACTGGGACGCGGTGATCGACACCAACCTGAAGTCGGTGTTCCGCCTGTCGCGCGCGGTACTGCGCCCGATGATGAAGGCGCGTGGCGGCCGCATCATCAACATCACGTCGGTGGTCGGCTCGGCCGGCAACCCGGGTCAGGTCAACTACGCGGCTGCCAAGGCCGGCGTGGCGGGCATGACGCGAGCGCTTGCGCGTGAAATCGGCAGTCGCGGCATCACCGTGAACTGCGTGGCGCCGGGCTTCATCGACACCGACATGACGAAGACGCTGCCGGAAGAACAGCAGGCCGCGCTCAAGACCCAGATTCCGCTCGGCCGCCTCGGCAGCCCGGAAGACATCGCCCATGCCGTCGCGTTCCTCGCATCGCCGCAAGCCGGTTACATCACCGGTACGACGCTGCACGTGAACGGCGGCATGTACATGTCGTAACGATTTTCGTTTACCATCCGCGCCGTATCCCGTTTTTCAGGCGGATCGGCGCTTGATCGACCATCAAGCCAACGCGCGTTTTGGCGTCAGCAAACCTGATAAAATGCGCGCACTTGTAAATCTGAACTTTCCCTCGGAGGGGTAATGGACAACATCGAACAACGTGTCAAGAAGATCGTCGCTGAACAACTGGGCGTCGCGGAAGCCGAGATCAAGAACGAAGCTTCGTTCGTGAACGACCTGGGCGCCGACTCGCTCGACACGGTCGAACTGGTGATGGCTCTGGAAGACGAGTTCGGCATGGAAATCCCGGACGAAGAAGCAGAGAAGATCACGACCGTTCAGCAAGCGATCGACTACGCTCGCGCAAACGTCAAGGCGTAACGAGCGCCTTTCGCGCTTGTCCGCCACGTCGCCGCGATCTTCGCGATTGACGCGCCATCCTGCCGGCTTCCGCCGGACGGACTAACAGCCACAGGGCTCGCAGGGCTGGTTCCTGTGGCCACTGTGGCTTTTGTTTTTGTCATCCAATAATGGAAAAGAGGTTACCGTGAGCCGCCGTCGTGTTGTTGTTACAGGCCTGGGGCTGATTTCGCCTGTTGGCAATAATGTTGCCGACGGCTGGGCCAATCTCGTCGCCGGCAAGTCCGGTATTGCCACCGTCTCGAAGTTCGATGCGTCGAACCTCGCCTGCCATTTCGCGGGTGAAGTGAAGGGTTTCAGCGCCGAGGAGTACATCCCGGCGAAGGAAGCCCGGAACATGGATACGTTCATCCATTACGGCATCGCCGCCGGCGTCCAGGCCATCAGGGACAGCGGGCTGGAAGTGAACGAAGCCAATGCGGAACGCATCGGCGTGCTGGTCGGTTCCGGCATCGGCGGCCTGCCGATGATCGAAGATACCCACCAGACCTACGTCGATCGCGGCGCACGCCGGATTTCGCCGTTCTTCGTGCCGGGTTCGATCATCAACATGATCTCGGGTCACCTGAGCATCATGTTCGGCCTGAAAGGCCCGAACCTCGCGGCTGTCACGGCCTGCACGACCGGCCTGCACAGCATCGGCCTCGCAGCGCGCCTGATCCAGGCCGGCGATGCCGACGTGATGGTCGCGGGCGGCGCCGAATCGACGGTGTCGCCGCTCGGCATCGGCGGTTTCGCGGCAGCGCGTGCGCTGTCGACCCGCAACGACGATCCGGCCACCGCATCCCGTCCGTGGGACAAGGACCGCGACGGCTTCGTGCTGGGCGAGGGTGCCGGCGTGATGGTGCTCGAGGAGTACGAAGCGGCGAAGGCACGCGGTGCGAAGATCTACGCGGAAGTCTCGGGCTTCGGCATGACCGGCGACGCGTACCACATGACCGCGCCGAACATGGACGGCCCGCGCCGCTGCATGGTCGCGGCACTGCGCGACGCCGGCGTGAACCCGGACGAGGTCCAGTACCTGAACGCGCACGGCACGTCGACGCCGCTGGGCGACAAGAACGAGTCCGACGCGGTGAAGGCGGCCTTCGGCGAGCATGCGTACAAGATCGTCGTGAACTCGACGAAGTCGATGACGGGCCACCTGCTGGGCGGCGCGGGCGGCCTCGAATCGGTGTTCACGGTGCTGGCGCTGCACAACAACGTGTCGCCGCCGACCATCAACATCTTCAACCAGGACCCGGAGTGCGATCTCGACTACTGCGCGAACACCGCGCGTGACATGAAGATCGACGTTGCCGTGAAGAACAACTTCGGCTTCGGCGGTACCAACGGCACGCTGGTGTTCAAGCGCGTCTGACGCCGCAATCGCTTGACGAGTCCATTCGATGCTCCGGCCGGGCGTCCGCAGCGCTTTGCGTTGCGGGCCTCGGCCGTGTCCTATCTCGTGCTGGCCGTGTTCGTCGCTTCGGCTGCCGCGTCGGCCTACCTGTTCTGGGCGCCGCGCGCGGGCGCTGCCGCCGGTGCAGGCGTGGCGGCCGTGACGGCCGCGCTGCTGGCCGTGTGTGCTGCGCGGGCCTGTGCCCGCCGGCTGCCGGCCGAGTTGCAGATCGACGCCTTCGGGGAAGTCGCGGCGTTTGGCCGCACCGGGCACCTGCTGGCGCGCGGCCGCGTGACGGGGCATGCGCACTGGAGCAGCCTGCTGCTGGTGCTGTCGGTCGGGCAGGGCGCCCGGCGGGCCCGGCCGCTGCTGATTCCGGCCGATGCGCTCGACGCCGCATCGTTCAGCGCGCTTTCCGTGCTGGCGAGAACGGCGGGCGCGGCGGGGCGGGTTTGACGGCGGCACGGTTACCTACCGTAACCAGCGGCCGGCGCGGGAACGCTACAATAGCGCTCCGCGTTGCATCCCTAGTTAACGGATTTGTCAGGTGAGTGAAAAAGAAATCGATCAGGCTCTGGTCGAGCGCGTACAGAAGGGCGACAAGGCAGCGTTCGAACTCCTGGTCTCCAAATACCACCGCAAGATCATTCGGCTGATCTCGCGCCTCGTGCGGGATCCCGCCGAGGTCGAGGATGTGGCCCAGGACGCGTTCATCAAGGCGTATCGTGCGCTGCCGCAATTCCGCGGCGAATCGGCGTTCTATACGTGGTTGTACCGAATTGCCGTCAACACGGCGAAGAACTACCTTGCGACGCAAGGCCGCCGGGCGCCGACCTCGACCGAGGCCGATGCTGAGGAAGCGGAAACTTTCTCCGACGCAGACCAACTAAGGGATATCAACACGCCTGAGTCGATGTTGATGAGCAAGCAGATTGCCGAGACGGTCAACGCTGCCATGGCTCTGCTGCCCGAAGAACTGCGTCAGGCAATTACGCTGCGCGAGATCGAGGGCCTGAGCTACGAAGAGATCGCGGAAATGATGGGCTGTCCGATCGGGACGGTCCGGTCGCGGATCTTCCGCGCACGCGAGGCAATCGCTGCCAAATTGCGTCCGCTGCTCGATACGCCCGAAGGCAAGCGCTGGTAAGCGCGACAGGCGGAACGACGCGGGTCGGGGTCTAGTTACGGTTAGAGTCGTGAAGTCACGACGGGGTGTGCAAGATGGGGAGCATCATGGGGTCGGTCAATACGCAGTCGCAGGCGTGCTCGCGCGGCGAGCGCCTTTCCGCGCTGGTCGACGGCGAAATGTTCGATGGCCCGGACAACGGGCAGTTTCTGGCTGAGCTCAACCGCGCGGATCGCGCTGCGTGGGCCCATTACCACCTGATCGGCGATGCGCTGCGCTCGGACGAGCTCGCGCTGTCGCCTGCGCTGAGCGTTGCGTTCACCGCGCGCATGTCGGCTGCGCTCGAAAGCGAGCCGCACCTGCTCGCGCCGGCGGCCGCACCCGTCGCGCGCAAGCTGCTGTCGCTGCGCCGGCGCGTCGTGCCCGCGTTCGCGGTCGCTGCCGCGGCGGCCACGCTGACGTGGATCGTCGTCCCGCAAATGCAGACGGCCGGTGCCCCGGGCGCCGTCCAGGTCGCGTCGGCCGGTGCGCCGCAAGGCGGCAACCTGCAGCGCGTGACGGTTGCGCAGGCATCGGCCCAGCCGGGCCTGCAGGACGTCAACATCATCCGCGACGCCAGCCTCGACCAATATCTTGAAGCGCATCAGCAATTCGCGCAGCAGCCCGTCGTCACGGGTTCGATGCCGCTGATCCGCGCTGCCGTGACCACCACGCCAGGCCAATAAACCCGATGCGGACATTGCAGTTGAATCACGCCATCTCCGGATGGAAGCGGCTGCCGGCCCTCCTGCTTTGCGCAGCCGCCCTGTTGTCCGTTCAATCACTTCCTGCCAGCGCCCAGCAACCGGACGATCCCGTCGCGACCCGCAAGGGTGCCGCCGACTGGCTCGACCGTGTCCAGCAAGCGGCGCAGCAGCAGAGTTACGAAGGCACGTTCGTCTACCAGCGCGGCGGGTATGTGCAGTCGTCGCGCATCGCGCACGTCGCGTCCCGCGACGGCGAGTTCGAGCGTATCGAGACGCTCGACGGCAAGCCGCGCAAGCTGCTGCGGCACAACGACGAGCTGTACACGTTCGTGCCCGAGCGCAAGCTGTGCGTGGTCGAGCGCCGCCAGACGCGCGACTCGTTCCCTGCGCTGCTCGGCGCGAGCGGCGAGCACGTGATGTCCGTCTACGACGCGAAGTCGCTCGGCAAGGACCGCGTGGCGGGAATCGACGCGCAAGTCGTCGAGCTCGTGCCGAAGGATGCGTACCGCTTCACGTACAAGCTGTGGGCCGACGCGCGCACCGGGCTGCTGCTGCGCTCGCAGACGCTCGATGCGAACGATCACGTGCTCGAGCAGATCGCGTTTTCGCAACTGCAGACGGGCGGTGCAAGCGGCGACAAGGCCGCAATCGCGGCCGGCATGCGCAACCTGAACGGCTGGACGGTCGTGCGGCCGCCGGTCGCGACGGTCGACATGGAAGCGCAAGGCTGGCAGCTCGCCCCGAGCGTGGCCGGTTTCCAGAAGATTCGCGAAGTGCGCCGGCCGATGGCTGCGCGTGACGCGGGTGAGCCGCCGATCCCGGTCGATCAGGCCGTCTTCACCGACGGTCTCGCGACGATCTCGGTTTTCATCGAGCCGGCCGAAAAGAATACGCGCAAGGAAGGCGCGGGCAGCACCGGTGCAACGAACGTTCTCGTGAAGCGCCGCGGCGACTACTGGATCACCGTGCTCGGCGAAGTGCCGCCGGCTACGTTGCAACAGTTTGCGTCTGCCATAGAATACAAGGCTTCCAAGTAACGCTACGGCTTCCGACATGATGAAACTCACGCTGCGCAAATGGCTCGCGGCGGCGGCGCTGTCTGCTTGCCTGCCGCTCGTGCCGCATGCCGCGTTCGCGGTGACGGCTCCCGCTGCCAGCCTGCCCGATTTCGCCGACCTGGTCGAGAAGGTCGGGCCGGCCGTCGTGAACATCCGGACCACCGCCAACGTTCCGACGAGCAGCGGTCCGCGCGGGATGCTCCCGCCGGGCTTCGACAACGGCGACATGTCGGAATTCTTCCGTCGCTTCTTCGGCATTCCATTGCCGCAGGCGCCCGGCAACGGTAGCGGCAATGGCGGCGGCAATCCGAAGAATGCGCCGACGCCGGACAATCCGCCCGATACCGAACAGAATCGTGGCGTCGGCTCGGGCTTCATCGTGTCGGCCGACGGTTACGTGATGACCAATGCGCACGTCGTCGACGACGCGGACACCATCTACGTGACGCTGACCGACAAGCGCGAATTCAAGGCGAAGCTGATCGGCGTCGACGATCGTACGGACGTCGCGGTCGTCAAGATTCAGGCGTCGAACCTGCCGGTGGTCGCGATCGGCGATTCGAACAGGGTGCGCGTCGGCGAGTGGGTCGTCGCGATCGGTTCGCCGTTCGGCCTCGACAACACGGTCACGGCCGGCATCGTCAGCTCGAAGAGCCGCAATACAGGCGATTACCTGCCGTTCATCCAGACCGACGTCGCGGTGAACCCCGGCAACTCGGGCGGCCCGCTGATCAACATGCAGGGCGAGGTGATCGGCATCAACTCGCAGATCTATAGCCGTACCGGCGGCTTCATGGGCATCTCGTTCGCGATTCCGATCGACGAGGCGATGCGGGTGGCCGACCAGCTGAAGGCGACGGGCAAGGTCACGCGCGGCCGGATCGCGGTCGCGATCGGCGAGGTGACGAAGGACGTGGCCGATTCGATCGGGCTGCCGAAGGCCGAGGGCGCGCTCGTCAGCAGCGTCGAGCCGGGCGGTCCGGCCGACAAGGCGGGCATCCAGCCGGGCGACATCATCCTGAAGTTCAATGGCCGTTCGGTCGACACGGCGTCGGACCTGCCGCGCATGGTCGGCGACACGAAACCCGGCACGAAGGCGACGGTCAGCGTGTGGCGCAAGGGTCAGGCACGCGATCTGCCGATCACGATCGCCGAAACGCCGGCCGAAACGACGGCGAAGGCCGAGCAGCGCAAGAACGCACCGCAGAAGCCGCGCCAGACCAATTCGCTCGGTCTGACGGTCAGTGACCTGACGGCCGACCAGATGAAGACGCTGAAGCTGAAGAACGGCGTGCAGATCGACGGCGTCGACGGCCCGGCCGCCCGTGCGGGCCTGCAGCGCGGTGACATCGTGCTGCGCGTCGGCGACACCGACATCACGAACGCGAAGCAGTTCGCCGAAGTGACCGCGCAGCTCGATCCGCAGAAGGCGGTTGCGGTGTTGGTGCGACGTGGCGACAACACGCAGTTCGTGCCCGTACGGCCGCGCCAGAAGTAACGCGCCGATGTTCACGCTCTACGGCCGCGGCTGGTGCCACCTGTGCGACGACATGCGCGACGCACTGGCGCCGGTGGCGGCCGAATTCGGTGTCGCGATCGATTACGTCGACATCGACACCGATGAGGCGCTCGTTGCCCGTTACGACGAGGACGTGCCCGTGCTGCTGCTGGACGGGGCGGAGGTATGCCGCCACCGGTTCGACGCCGCCCGGGTGCGCGATGCGCTGACGGCCCGGCGACGAGCCTGACCTGCCTCCGGCGGGCGTCGCTTCGCATGGGGCTTGACCCGGCGGGCGCCCCCGGCGGGCTGCTGCGCGACCCGGCGTCGGAAATACCGCCCGGCGAAGGCCTTTTCGGCTAAAATAAGCCGTTTTTTCACCGACTTACAAGGCGTGCTCCGCAGTCGTCGAGCGCGCCTTTTTCGCTTGATCGGCACTGAATGGATCATATTCGCAATTTCTCGATCATCGCTCACATCGACCATGGCAAGTCGACGCTCGCGGATCGCATCATCCAGGTATGCGGCGGCCTTGCCGACCGTGAAATGGAAGCGCAGGTGCTCGACTCGATGGATATCGAGCGCGAGCGCGGCATCACGATCAAGGCGCAGACTGCCGCGCTGTCCTATCGCGCGCGCGACGGCAAGGTCTACAACCTCAACCTGATCGATACGCCGGGGCACGTCGACTTCTCGTACGAGGTCAGCCGTTCGCTGTCCGCGTGCGAAGGTGCGCTGCTCGTGGTCGACGCGAGCCAGGGCGTCGAGGCGCAGACGGTCGCGAACTGCTATACGGCAATCGAGCTCGGCGTCGAGGTCGTGCCGGTGCTGAACAAGATCGACCTGCCGGCCGCGAACCCCGAGAACGCGATCGAGGAGATCGAGGACGTGATCGGCATCGACGCGACCGACGCGACGCGCTGCAGCGCGAAGACGGGCCTCGGCGTCGAGGACGTGCTCGAAGCACTGATCGCGAAGGTGCCGCCGCCGAAGGGCGATCCGGCCTCGCCGCTGCAGGCGCTGATCATCGACTCCTGGTTCGACAACTACGTCGGCGTCGTGATGCTCGTGCGTATCGTCAACGGTACGCTGCGTCCGAAGGACAAGATCAAGATGATGGCGACCGGCGCGCAGTATCCGGTCGAGCACGTCGGCGTGTTCACGCCGAAGTCGCGCAATCTCGATTCGCTGTCGGCAGGGCAGGTCGGCTTCATCATCGCCGGCATCAAGGAATTGACGGCCGCGAAGGTCGGCGACACCGTCACGCACGCGACCAAGGCCGCCGCCGAGCCGCTGCCGGGCTTCAAGGAAGTGAAGCCGCAGGTGTTCGCGGGGCTGTATCCGGTCGAGGCGAACCAGTACGACGCGCTGCGCGAATCGCTCGAGAAGCTGAAGCTGAACGACGCATCGCTGCAGTACGAGCCGGAAGTGTCGCAGGCGCTCGGGTTCGGTTTCCGCTGCGGCTTCCTCGGGTTGCTGCACATGGAAATCGTGCAGGAGCGGCTCGAGCGCGAGTTCGACATGGACCTCATCACGACCGCACCGACGGTCGTCTACGAGGTCGTGCAGAGCGACGGCTCGAAGATCATGGTCGAGAACCCGGCGAAGATGCCGGATCCGGGCCGCATCGCCGAAGTCCGCGAGCCGATCGTCACCGTGAACCTGTACATGCCGCAGGACTACGTGGGCTCGGTGATCACGCTGTGCGAGCAGAAGCGCGGTTCGCAGATCAACATGCAGTATCACGGCCGCCAGGTGCAGCTCACGTACGAGATCCCGATGGCCGAGATCGTGCTCGACTTCTTCGATCGCCTGAAGTCGGTGTCGCGCGGCTATGCGTCGATGGACTACGAGTTCAAGGAATACCGTTCGTCGGACGTCGTGAAGGTCGACATGCTGATCAACGGCGACAAGGTCGATGCGCTGTCGATCATCGTGCACCGTTCGCAGTCGCAATATCGCGGCCGTGAAGTAGCGGCGAAGATGCGCGAGATCATTCCGCGCCAGATGTACGACGTGGCGATCCAGGCCGCGATCGGCGCGCACATCGTCGCGCGCGAGAACATCAAGGCGCTGCGCAAGAACGTGCTCGCGAAGTGCTACGGCGGCGACATCTCGCGAAAGAAGAAACTGCTCGAGAAGCAGAAAGAAGGTAAGAAACGCATGAAGCAGGTGGGTTCGGTCGAGATCCCGCAGGAAGCGTTCCTCGCGATCTTGCGCGTCGAAGACAAATAACAGGACTGATCCTTTTATGAATTTTGCGCTGATTCTTTTTGTGCTCGTCATCTTGACGGGCGTAGCGTGGGTGCTGGACAAACTGGTGTTCCTGCCGCGGCGTCGCAAGGCGGCCGACTCGGCGATCGAGGAGTTCGATCGCCAGCAGTCGCGCATCGACAAGCGCTTCGCGGATGAAAACGCGGCGCAGACGCGTTCGAAGCTGCGCGACGAGAAGCTGCGCCAGCCGTGGTGGCTCGAGTACACGGCGAGCTTTTTCCCGGTAATCCTGGCGGTGTTCGTCGTGCGTTCGTTCGTCGTCGAGCCGTTCAAGATTCCGTCGGGCTCGATGGTGCCGACGCTGCTCGTCGGCGATTTCATCCTCGTCAACAAGTTCGAATACGGTCTGCGCCTGCCGGTCACGAACACGAAGATCACGCAGGGCAGCCCGCTGTCGCGCGGCGACGTCGTCGTGTTCCGCTATCCGAAGGACGAGTCGGTCGACTACATCAAGCGCGTGATCGGCCTGCCGGGCGATACCGTCGCGTACCAGGACAAGCAGCTCACGATCAACGGCCAGCCGGTGCCCGAAACGCCGCTGCCCGATTTCTTCGACGACGAGCGCCAGAATTACGCGAAGCAGTTCGAGGAAACGATCGGCAACAAGAAGAACGCGATCCTCAACAACCCGGCCGTGCCGCCGTTCGTGATGGGCGCATACGACTATCCGTATCGCGACAACTGCACGTACAACAGCCGCGGCGTGATCTGCAAGGTGCCGCCCGGTCACTACTTCATGATGGGCGACAACCGCGACAACAGCGCGGACAGCCGCTACTGGGGTTTCGTGCCGGACCAGAACATCGTCGGCCGCGCGTTCTTCATCTGGATGAACTTCAGCGACCTGAAGCGTATCGGTTCCTTCAACTGATCGCATTCGACTCACTCGCACTACGCAACGCACGGGCCGCGTCGCGTAGTGCTGAACTACTTTAAGAACCGGCGGTAACACCGCTTCGTCACGCCTTTTGCGTCCGGTCGTGCCGTTTCGGCCCGACCGGGCGCCCGCGTTATACTCCTGCACATGCCCTCATCCCAGTTGGAAAGCCGGCTGCGCTACGAATTTCGCAATGCGGAATTGTTGCGCCAGGCTTTGACCCATCGCAGTCACAGTGCCACGCACAACGAACGGCTCGAGTTTCTCGGCGATTCCGTTCTGAATTGCGCGGTGGCCGCCCTTTTGTTCCAGCGTTTCGGCAAGCTGGACGAAGGCGATCTGTCGCGCGTACGCGCCAACCTCGTCAAACAGCAGTCGCTGTACGAAATTGCTCAGGCCCTGAATATTTCGGACGGGCTGCGACTCGGCGAGGGCGAACTGCGCAGCGGCGGGTTCCGCCGCCCGTCGATCCTCGCGGACGCGTTCGAAGCCATCATCGGGGCCGTGTTCCTCGATGGCGGCTTCGAAGCCGCCCAAGGGGTCATCAAGCGCCTCTATATCCCGATTCTCGACCACATCGATCCGCGCACGCTCGGCAAGGACGCGAAGACGCTGCTGCAGGAATACCTGCAGGGGCACAAGATCGCGCTGCCGACCTACACGGTGGTCGCGACGCATGGTGCAGCGCACAATCAGCAATTCGAAGTCGAATGCACGGTGCCGAAGCTCGACGTGAAGGTGTCGGGCTCCGGTGCGAGCCGGCGCGCAGCCGAGCAGGCTGCCGCGAAGAAGGCGCTCGATGAAGTGATGGCGGCCGCGCCGATGTTGGCGGCAAAGCCGAAGCGCTCGAAAAACGCGCGCGGGTCGAAACACGTCGAACCCGAAATCGTGCCGGGCGTGAAGGGCGTGCAGGAAGCGCTCGACCTGCGCTCGCCGGAGCGGAAGGAACGCGCGGCGGCGCGCGAGGCGAGGGCGGCCGGTGCGGCACCCGCGGCCACCGCTGCGACCGGTACCGAGCCGGCCGCGGCGCCGATGGCCGCGATTCGCGCGGCGCATGTCGACGCGGCGGCGGAAAAGGGCGACCGGGCGGCGAAGCCTGCGGCGGACAAGGCTGCCGAGCGAGCCGACAAGGCCACGGAGAAGCCCGCGGAAGCCGTGCCCGCTGCACGTGCAGCCGACAAGCCGGCTGGCCAGGCCGCCGATCCTGCATCGTCGTCCGCCGACAAGTCTTCCGCCGGTACCGACCCCGCTTCGCGTGCGGCTGCGCGCACACGCGACGCCGCGGCACCGGATTCCGAGACGCCGCCCGGCGGCGCGAGCCTCGCCGCCGCTCAGGCGCGCGTGGCCGATGCCGACCACTGAATTGCCCATCGATCGTGCCGCGCGCCGCGCGGCCGTTTCCGAACCTGTCTCCCAAACGATATGAACACTCCCGCTCCTACCGGTTTCCGTTGCGGCATGATCGCGATCGTGGGCCGCCCGAACGTCGGCAAGTCGACGTTGATGAACGCACTCGTCGGCCAGAAGATCAGCATCACGTCGCGCAAGGCGCAGACGACCCGCCACCGCATCACCGGCATCAATACGTTCGACGACGCGCAATTCGTGTTCGTCGACACGCCGGGCTTCCAGACCCGCCACAGCACCGCGCTGAACCGTTCGCTGAATCGCGCGGTCACGTCGACGCTCACGTCGGTCGACGTGATCCTGTTCGTGATCGAGGCCGGCCGCTTCGGGCCGGACGACCAGAAGGTGCTCGACCTGATCCCGCCCGGCATGCCGACGCTGCTGATCGCGAACAAGATCGATCGCGTGAACGACAAGGCCACGCTGTTCCCGTTCATGCAGAAGGTGAGCGAGCTGCGCGAATTCACCGAGCTCGTGCCGCTGTCGGCGCAGAAGCCGGAAGACATCAAGCGCCTGCTGGACACGATCAAGCCGTACCTGCCGGAAGGCGAGCCGATCTACGGCGAGGACGAGCTGACCGACCGCAGCTCGCGTTTCCTCGCCGCCGAAATCCTGCGCGAGAAGGTGTTCCGCTGGACCGGCGACGAATTGCCGTACACGAGCACCGTGCTGATCGACAAGTTCGAGGAGGAAGGGCGCCTGAAGCGTATCTTCGCGACGATCCTCGTCGAGCGCGATTCGCACAAGGCAATGGTGATCGGCAAGAAGGGCGAGAAGCTCAAGCAGATCAGCACCGAGGCGCGGATGGACATGGAGAAGCTGTTCGACGGCCCCGTGTACCTCGAGACCTTCGTGAAGGTGAAGAGCGGCTGGGCCGACAACGAGGCGGGGCTGCGCGCCTATGGGTACGAATGACGCGCTGACGTCGACTGAAGATGCGGTGACGGCCGGCGCGAACGACGCGCCGCTGCCGGCACCGCCTGAACCGCCGCGCAAGGCGCGGCGCGCGACGTCACGCACGTCCGATTTCCGTGTCGCCGAGCAGCCGGCATACGTGCTGCACAGTTATCCCTATCGGGAAACGAGCCTGATCATCGACGTGCTGACGCGTGATCATGGCCGGCTCGCGCTCGTCGCGAAGGGCGCGAAGCGCCCGCACTCCGCGCTGCGCGGCGTACTGCAGACCTTCCAGCCGCTGCTGCTGTCCTGGTCGGGCAAATCCGAGGTGCGCACGCTGACGGGCGCCGAGTGGGTCGGCGGGATGCTGCCGCTCGGCGGCGACGGGCTCTTGTGCGGTTTCTACGCGAACGAGCTGCTCGTGAAATTCTGCGCCCGCGAAGATCCCCAGCCGCCGCTCTTCAATCATTACGTGCTGACTCTCACGCGCCTCGCGCACGGCGAACCCGCGGTGCAGGTGCTGCGCTCGTTCGAGCGCGTGCTGCTGCGCGAGACCGGCTACGCGATGGCGCTGAACCGGACGGTCGCGCGCCGCGCGGTCGAGCCTGACCGTCGCTACGTGTTCGATCCCGAGCGTGGCGTGCGCAATGCGGACGACGAAGTCCCATCGCACTGGCCGGTCATTTCCGGACAGACGTTGCTCGACATGGAGCAGGACGATTACCATCGAGCCCAGACGGTTGCGCAAAGCAAGACGCTGATGCGCTTCCTGCTGAACACCTATCTCGGCGGTACGCCGCTTGCCACGCGTCAGATCCTGATCGACCTGCAAAACCTATGAGCTTCTTCCTGACAACGCCCACCGCCATCGACCTCGGCGTCAACATCGACCACGTCGCGACGCTGCGCAATGTGCGCGGCACGACCTATCCCGATCCGATCCGCGCGGCGCTCGCCGCCGAAGAAGCCGGTGCGGATGCGATCACGCTGCACCTGCGCGAGGATCGCCGCCACATCGTCGATGCGGATGTGCGCAAGCTGCGCCCGTTGCTGAAGACGCGCATGAACCTCGAATGCGCAGTGACTGCCGAGATGCTCGATATCGCATGCGAAGTGCGTCCGCACGACGCGTGCCTCGTGCCCGAGAAGCGCGAGGAACTGACGACCGAAGGCGGTCTCGATGTCGCCGGCCACTTCGAAGCCGTGCGTGCGGCATGCAAGCAGCTCGCCGACGTGGGTGTGCGCGTGTCGCTGTTCATCGACCCGGACGAGACGCAGATCCGTGCCGCGCACGAAGCGGGCGCGCCGGTGATCGAGCTGCATACGGGCCGTTACGCCGAAGCGCACGACGAAGCCGAGCAGCAGCGCGAATACGAGCGCATCGTCGCGGGCGTTCAGGCCGGCGCGCAGCTCGGCCTGAAGGTCAATGCCGGCCACGGCCTGCACTACACGAACGTGCAGCAGATCGCCGCGATCGACGGCATCGTCGAACTGAACATCGGCCACGCGATCGTCGCGCACGCGATTTTCGCGGGCTGGGACAACGCCGTGCGCGAAATGAAGGCGATCATGGTCGCCGCACGCGTTGCCGCGCTGCATGGCGGCGCGCGCTGAAGATGAAATGCCGCCGCGCGTCGCGCGTCATGCCTGACCCGGTCCGGCCGGGTCGTACCGGTGTGTTCTGACATGGCGATCTACGGCATCGGTACCGACATCGCCCAGGTGAGCCGCATCGCGGCCGTGCTCGAACGCACGGGCGGCCGGTTTGCCGAGAAGGTGCTGGGCCCCGACGAGCTGCGCGTGTTCCATGCTCGCCGTGCCCGCTCCGAGGCGCGCGGCATCGCGTTCCTCGCGACGCGCTTTTCCGCGAAGGAAGCGTTCTCGAAGGCGATCGGGCTCGGCATGCACTGGCCGATGACGTGGCGTGCGCTGCAGACCCTCAACCATCCGAGCGGCGAGCCGTACGTGGTCGCGTCGGGCGAGCTGGCCGACTGGCTTGCCGCCCGTGGCATCACGGCGCGCGTGACGGTCAGCGACGAACGCGACTACGCGGTGTCGTTCGTGGTCGCCGAGACGGACGCCGCGCCTGCACCTGTTTCCCGAACCTCCTCCTGACGGAATTCCCGATTCGATGAAAACGACTCCCGGCCCGGTCATGCTCGACGTCGTCGGCACGACCCTGTCGCGCGACGATGCGCGGCGCCTCGCGCATCCGAATACCGGCGGCGTGATCCTGTTCGCGCGGCACTTCCAGAACCGCGCGCAACTGATTGCGCTGACCGACGCGATCCGCGCGGTGCGCGAAGACATCCTGATCGCCGTCGATCACGAGGGCGGCCGCGTGCAGCGTTTCCGCACCGACGGCTTCACGGTGCTGCCCGCGATGCGCCGCCTCGGTGAGCTGTGGGATCGCGACGTGCTGCTCGCGACGAAGGTCGCCACGGCCGTCGGCTACATCCTGGCCGCCGAGCTGCGCGCATGCGGGATCGACATGAGCTTCACGCCCGTGCTCGACCTCGACTACGGGCACTCGAAGGTGATCGGCGATCGCGCATTCCATCGCGATCCGCGCGTCGTCACGCTGCTCGCGAAGAGCCTGAATCACGGGCTGTCGCTCGCCGGGATGGCGAATTGCGGCAAGCATTTCCCGGGGCACGGTTTCGCGGAGGCCGACTCGCACGTCGCGTTGCCGACCGACGACCGTCCGCTCGACGCGATCCTGAAGCAGGACGTCGCACCGTACGACTGGCTCGGTCTGTCGCTGTCCGCGGTGATTCCCGCGCATGTGATCTACACGCAGGTCGACAAGCGGCCGGCCGGTTTCTCGCGCGTGTGGCTGCAGGACATCCTGCGCGGACGGCTCGGTTTCACCGGCGCGATCTTCAGCGACGACCTGTCGATGGAGGCCGCGCGCGAAGGCGGCACGCTCACGCAGGCGGCCGACGCCGCGCTCGCGGCCGGTTGCGACATGGTGCTCGTCTGCAACCAGCCGGATGCGGCCGAGGTCGTGCTGAACGGGCTGAAAGCACGGGCAACGGACGAGTCGGTGCGACGCATCAAGCGGATGCGTGCGCGCGGCAAGGCGCTCAAGTGGGACAAGCTGATCGTGCAGCCCGAGTATCTGCAGGCGCAGGCGCTGCTGAGCAGTGCATTGGCCTGAGCGGGGAGGGGATGGCGCGGTCTGCGCCGTTCCGGTCACCGAAACAAGAAAGCCGCGCAATCGCGCGGCTTTTTTATGCATTGCTACCGGTGCGAACCGGGCAGCTTCAGGAATCAAGCAGGTTGACGACGTGCGTTTTAGCGCAACTAACGGTCAAACCCTGCCAGAGCCTTCGAGCATCGCCGCCCGCTCAGTTCACCTTCATTCGCTGCAGCTTGTTGTACAGCGTCTTCGGGCTGATGCCGAGCAGCGTTGCGGCGCGGTGGCGCGTGCCGCCGACGGCATCGAGCGTCGCGCGGATCAGCAGATCCTCGACGTCGGACAGCGGCGTGCCGACCTTGATCTGCACGCTGCTGCCGTTCAGTGCGGCGCCGGCCGAGAAGCTCGGCTCGCCCGCGCGCAGTGTCTCGATGAAATCGCCCGATGCGTCATACGCGAAGCGGACGCGCTCCTGCAACTCGCGCACGTTGCCCGGCCATTCGTAGGACAGGCATTCGCGCACGAAGCCCGGCGCCGCGCGCTTGTCGGTCGTGCTGCGGCCGGTTGCGCGCGCGTCGCGGTTCAGTTCGTCGATCAGCGCGTCCGCGATCGCGAGCGCGTCGCCGTCGCGCTCGCGCAGCGGCGGCATCGTGATCGACGCCGCATCGAGGCGCAGCCACAGATCCTCGCGCAGCGTGCCGTTCGCGACTGCTTCGCGCGCCGGGCGGCGCGTGGTCGCGATCAGCCGGAAATCGCTCGTGATCGAACTCGTGCCGCCGATCCGCATGAAGTTCTGCGAATCGAGCGCATGCAGCAGGGCTTCCTGCAGCACGAGCGGCAGTGCGGTGATCTCGTCGAGGAACAGCGTGCCGCCGCCGGCCTGTTCGAACAGGCCTGATTCGCGGCGCTCGGCGCCGTCGAACGCACCGCGCTCATGGCCGAACAGCACGCTGTCGAGCGACGCACCATGCCGGCCGGCCTGCGCGATCGTCCGGCAGTCGAACGACACGAACGGCCCCTTGCGGCGCCGGCTCAGGTCGTGCAGTGTGCGCGCGGCCAGCTTCTTGCCGGTACCGGCTTCGCCCGAGAACAGCACGGCCGTTTCGGTGCGCGCGTTGTGCTCGATCATGTCGTACACGTGCTGCATCGCGTCGCTGCGGCCGACCAGCGCGCCGAAGCGGCCGAGATGGCGCAGCGAGGCGCGCAACGACTGCACTTCTTCGATCAGTTCGTACGGACGCGGGATCCGCGCGAGCAGGCTGCGCAGGCGCGGGATGTTGATCGGCTTCAGCAGGTAGTCCCAGATGCCGTGACGCAGGCCCTCGATGGCGCTCTCGACCGTCGCATTGCCCGTCAGCACGATGACGGGCAGCGAGCCGTTCGGCTGTTGCTGCGGCAGGTGCTGGAGCAGGTCGAACCCGCTGCCGTCCGGCAGGTTCAGGTCGACGAGAACGACGTCGGGAATCGAGCGGCCGAGCGCCGTGCGTGCTTCGGCGAGCGACGTGGCCGTGTCGACCGAGAAGCCGTCCGCGGCGAGCAGCGCGGTGAGGCCGGACAGACTGTTGGGATCGTCTTCGACAATCAGGGCGTGTGGCATGGTGGACGCGAGTCGAGTCAAGAGAGGCGGGCTGTCGGCCATCGAGGCCGCAGCCGCATGTCAGATTAAAGACTGATTTTATGCCCCGCTGAACGCGTCACGAGCATTATTTCTCCGGCGCTATAAAACAGTTACCGATGATACAAATTGAATATCTTTACCGGTGGCTTTTGTGCTTTACATGAGCCTGACTGTCGCCCGGTTGTTGGCGCCGGACAAACAAAAAGCGCCCCGAAGGGCGCTTTGTTCGATGCGGGTATCGCTGGCGATTACGCGCGGCTGCGGTATTCGTTCGTACGCGTATCGATTTCGATCTTGTCGCCGGTGTTGCAGAACAGCGGCACTTGCAGTTCGAAGCCCGTTGCGAGCTTGGCGTTCTTCAGCACCTTGCCCGACGACGTGTCGCCCTTGACTGCCGGTTCCGTGTAGGTGATCTCGCGAACGAGGACCGTCGGCAGTTCGACCGAGATCGCCTTCTCGTTGTAGAACACGACTTCGCAAGCCATGCCGTCTTCGAGGTAGTTCAGCGCTTCGCCCATCATTTCCGCTTCGACTTCGAACTGGTTGTAGTCGGCGTCCATGAACACGTACATCGGATCGGCGAAGTACGAGTACGTCACTTCCTTGCGGTCGAGCACGACGACGTCGAACTTGTCGTCAGCCTTGTAGACCGCTTCCTGGCCTGCGTTCGTCAGCAGGTTCTTCATCTTCATCTTGACGACGGCGGAGTTACGGCCCGACTTGTTGTATTCAGCCTTGGCGATGACCCATGCGTCGCTGCCGATCTGCACGACGTTGCCTACGCGGAGTTCCTGTGCGGTTTTCATAAAAAACTGTCCTGATCAAATCAAATAAATAGGTGCCTGAGCGTTGCGCAACGGCTGACGGCGCAAGCGGTGCGTTCCGGTGGACGCCAAAAGCGAGCGCTTGCCTGGTCAGCCGTCGGATAACCGCTTATTTTAACTGAGATTTTGCGTATTCCGCCAGCTTTCCGGCGAGATCGCCGACGGCCGCGAGCGCATCGGCCCAGCGGGCCGCGTTGGCGTCCAGCGCGGCGCGGTGCTGCCAGAAATCGGCCCAGTCGGGTGTGCCGACGCCGTTCCATGCGTGCCAGAACCGCTCGAGCGCCGCGCGCGGCGCATCGGCGAGGCCGGCTGACAGGTGCGCGAGCGCCGCGTCGAGCTTTGGCAGGTGCACGTCGTCGGCCTGCGGGTAGATGTGCCACACGAACGGTTTGCGGGCCCACTGCGCCCGGACGAACGAATCCTCGCCGCGCACGAAATTGACGTCGGCCACCCACAGCAACGGATCGTAGTCGGCCTGGGGGACGAACGCGAGCCCGTGCGCAGTCAGGTTGCCGCTGCGCGCATGCGCGCCCGCACCGAACGACTCGACCCCGAAAAAACGCGCGACGGCAGGCGACACGCGGCCTGTCGGCACGAGTGCGACGACCGGCGTCGGGCCGTCGCGCCACTGCGCGAGCAGCGCGTCGACGGCCGGATTTTCGTACGCGAACAGGCTGACGACGGTCGTGCCCGAGGCGGGCGCCGGGCCACCGGTCGCGCGCCGCCACCAGGCGTCGCGTGCCGCCGCGTCGGTTTCGAAGGCCGTGCGACGTGCATCGAGATCGTGCTCTTTCAGGACGCCGCCGGTGCCGGCCGACAGGCCCGGGAAGAAAAACGTCTTCAGCAGCGGGTAGCGCGGATGCGGCGATGGCCGCAGATGGAAATCGGCGACCCAGTCCTCGGCGCTCAGGTATTCGAGATTGATCCACACGGGGCGCCGTTCGCGGCGCGCCATCGCCGCGAGATATGCGCCGGGCAGTTCGCACGCGAACGCTTCGATCACGACATCGGCAATCTCCAGTGCGTCGCCGACTTCCGCATGCCAGTGCTCGATCACGATCGCATCGACCGTCTGCCGCCCCGCGTCGGGATCGACCCCGGGCAGCAGGCGCGCGAACGTGCGCAGGTCGTCGACGAACAGGCGCACCTGCCAGCCGTGCTCGTGCGCGAGCTGGCGCGCGACGCGCCAGCAGACGCCGATGTCGCCGAAATTGTCGACCACCGTACAGAAGAGGTCGCAGGCGATCGGTTCTCCCGGCGCGAGCGGCGCGGCAGGCAGGGGGGCAGCGGGGGTACGGGACATCGAAGCGGGCCGGTGAATGCTCTAAACTGGCGATTCTAATAGACCCGTTCCGCGTTACAAGGCGCCCGGATCACGCATGACATCCCCTGAAGCTTCCGATACCCCGTTCGAACCGAAGAAGATCCTTGCGCAGTTGCCGCACATGCCGGGCGTCTATCGCTATTACGACACGGCGGGCGCCGTGCTCTATGTCGGCAAGGCACGCGACCTGAAGAAGCGCGTATCGAGCTATTTCACGAAGACGCAGCTGTCGCCGCGCATCGCGATGATGGTCACGCGCATCGCGCGCATCGAGACGACCGTCACGCGCTCGGAGGCCGAGGCGCTGCTGCTCGAGAACAACCTGATCAAGGCGCTCGCGCCGCGCTACAACATCCTGTTTCGCGACGACAAGTCGTATCCGTACCTGAAGCTCACCGCGCACCGCTTTCCGCGCATGGCCTACTACCGCGGCTCGGTCGACAAGCAGAACCAGTATTTCGGGCCGTTCCCGAGCGCCTGGGCCGTGCGCGAGAGCATCCAGATCCTGCAGCGCGTGTTCCAGCTGCGCACTTGCGAGGATTCGGTCTTCAACAACCGCACGCGGCCATGCCTCCTGCACCAGATCGGGCGCTGCACGGCGCCGTGCGTCGGCGCGATCTCCGACGAGGACTACGCCATCGACGTCTCGAACGCCGCGCGCTTCCTGCTCGGCCGGCAGTCCGAAGTGATGAAGGAGCTCGAGCAGAAGATGCACGCATTCGCGGCCGAGCTGAAATTCGAGCAGGCGGCGGCCGTGCGCAACCAGATGAGCTCGCTCGCGACGGTGCTGCACCAGCAGGCGATCGAGGTCGGCAGCGACAGCGACGTCGACATCCTGGCCGTCGTCGCGCAGGGCGGGCGCGTGTGCGTGAACCTCGCGATGGTGCGTGGCGGCCGGCATCTCGGCGACAAGGCGTACTTCCCGACGCACGTCGAAAGCGCGCTGACGCTCGCCGAGGGCGGGATCGGCGACGAGTCCGAACTGGCGGAGGCGGCCGATGCGTCCGCCGACGCATTGCCCGACCTGCCCGCGGAAGAATCCGGCCGCACACGCGGTGACGCGGCGGCGTCGGTCGAGGCCGAAGTGCTCGACGCGTTCATCGCGCAGCACTATCTCGGCAACCGCGTGCCGCCCGTGCTGGTCGTGAGCCATGCGCCCGCGAGCCGCGACCTGCTCGAGCTGCTGTCCGAGCAGGCCGGCCACAAGGTGTCGCTGGTGCGGCAGCCGCAGGGGCAGCGGCGTGCGTGGCTGTCGATGGCCGAGCAGAATGCGCAGATTGCGCTCATGCGGCTGCTGTCCGAGCAGGGCTCGCAGCAGGCGCGCACGCGTGCGCTCGCGGAGACGCTCAGCTACGAATGCGACGATCTCGCGACGCTGCGGATCGAATGCTTCGACATCAGCCATACGATGGGCGAGGCAACACAGGCGTCGTGCGTGGTCTACCACCATCACAAGATGCAGTCGGGCGAATACCGCCGCTACAACATCACCGGGATCACGCCGGGCGACGACTACGCGGCGATGCGGCAGGTGCTCACGCGCCGCTACGAGAAGTTGGTCGAGCAGGCTGCGCAGGCGGCTGCCGCCGACGATGCGGCCGGCATCGACGGCGAGTCGACGCGCCAGGCCGAAGCGTCGAGCCTGCTGCCGAACATCGTGCTGATCGACGGCGGCAAGGGTCAGGTCGAAATCGCGCGCCAGGTGTTCACCGAGCTCGGCCTCGACACGTCGATGCTGGTCGGCGTCGCGAAAGGCGAGGGGCGCAAGGTCGGCCTCGAGACGCTCGTGTTCGCGGACGGCCGCACGCCGCTCGAACTCGGCAAGGAAAGCGCCGCGCTGATGCTCGTCGCGCAGATCCGCGACGAGGCGCACCGCTTCGCGATCACCGGCATGCGTGCCAAGCGGGCGAAGGCGCGCCAGACATCGCGGCTCGAGGAGCTCGAGGGCGTGGGCGCGAAGCGCCGGCAGCGGCTGCTCGCGCGGTTCGGCGGGTTGCGCGGCGTGGTTGCCGCGAGCGTCGAGGAACTCGCGAGCGTCGAGGGCATCTCGCACGCGCTCGCCGAGCAGATCTACAAGCAGCTTCACTGACGCGGCCGTGCGGCCGGCTGCCTTGCCAGCGTTCTTGTGGCAGGCCGGTCGACACGGCACAATTGCGAATCCTTTACTGTCCCGCATGCCATGCCGTTCAATTTCCCGATTTTCCTGACGTGGGTACGGATCGTGCTGATCCCGCTCGTCGTCGGCGTGTTCTACCTGCCGGACACGGTGATGGGCGGCGCGCACCGCAATCTCGCGGCGGCGGCGATCTTCATTCTTGCGGCGCTGACCGACTGGTTCGACGGCTATCTGGCCCGCAAGTGGAACCAGACGTCGTCGTTCGGCGCATTTCTCGATCCCGTGGCGGACAAGCTGATGGTGACGGCCGCACTGCTGATCCTCGTGCAGATTTCGCGGGTCGACGCGGCAATCGCACTCGTGATCGTCGGCCGCGAGATCGCGATTTCGGCACTGCGGGAGTGGATGGCGCAGATCGGCGCGTCGAAGAGCGTCGCGGTGAACCAGCTCGGCAAGTTCAAGACTGCATGCCAAATGGTCGCGATCCCGATGCTGCTGTTCTACGGGCCGCTGCCGCTCGGTATCGCGACGATCGACACGCGTGTGTGGGGCGAATGGCTGATGTATCTCGCGGCGGTGCTGACGATCTGGTCGATGCTGTACTACATGAAGCTCGCATGGCCGCAGATTCGCGAGCGAGGCGGCGCGTGATGGGTCCAGTCGAGCAGGTTTTTGTAAAAAGGGCTGGAAAAGCCCTTGACACACGAATGTGCCTTCGACATAATCTCGCTTCTCCGCTGCACGACGAAGTAAGTGTGTGGCGGGAAAGCAGTAGCGCAGCAATACGCGGGAGTAGCTCAGTTGGTAGAGCGCAACCTTGCCAAGGTTGAGGTCGCGAGTTCGAGACTCGTCTCCCGCTCCAGATTTTTTCTGGCAGCGTGTTGTACGGCAAAGCGCTGCAGATGCAGGACACATGCGGGAGTAGCTCAGTTGGTAGAGCGCAACCTTGCCAAGGTTGAGGTCGCGAGTTCGAGACTCGTCTCCCGCTCCAGATTTTTCTGGCAGCGTGTTGTACGGCGAAGCGCTGCAGATGCAGGACAATGCGGGAGTAGCTCAGTTGGTAGAGCGCAACCTTGCCAAGGTTGAGGTCGCGAGTTCGAGACTCGTCTCCCGCTCCAAGTAATGGGGAAGCCAAGCTTCCCTTTTTATTTGATGGACTTTCGGTCCTCGAATGAAAAATCTGTCGCTTGCCTCACGGCATTCGCACAGTCCGCTTTTGGCGCGATAGCAAAGCGGTTATGCAGCGGCCTGCAAAGCCGTTTAGGCCGGTTCGACTCCGGCTCGCGCCTCCAAGTAGAACGAGATAAAGCCCTGATTCGTCAGGGCTTTTCTTTTTTCTGCGTCGCTTTCATTCTTGTAATAGAGTTGCCTAGAGTGGTAAAAAGTCGCCTGTAACCAACTACAAACCGACGCCAACCACCCGTCAATCGGCTAATTGGCAATCGAGGCGAGTTCATCTAGGCATGGCAAACAAACGACTGCGGCCGTCCGGCACGTGGGAATACACGATCAAACGGGCGAAGCTGCTACCAAAGCCACTTTCCCTGACCTTTGACACTGAGGAAGAAGGCGACGCGTACGTCGCCCGATTGGAGCAGCTGCTGGACGCCGGCATCGTGCCGGACGAAGTGGTCGAGCAGCGCGAAGCGATCGCGACAATAGGGGACGCCATTCGAGCGTACCTGCGCCGCGTATCAGTCCCTGATTCCGACGTCCAGGTGCTCAATGCGCTGCTCGGACGAGCAGCCACCAAGGCAAAGTCGCTTGCGACTCTTGATTACCAATGGGTCGAGCAATGGGTGACCGCCATGAAGCGACACGACCACCTTTCGCCGTCAACGATCCGGCACTACGTCGGTGCGTTGGCTCGTTGCTTCGATTGGGTGGTGAGATCGGGCACGCCGATGTTGGCGACCAACCCCCTCCGCCTGCTCCCGAAGCGATATGCAACCTATACCGATGAAGATCGGGTCGCGGTCGAGGCGCAGGATGTCGACGCGAAAGAGGATGTACACCGCGACAGACGGCCGAGCGAGGCGGAGCAGGCTGAGATTCGACGACTGATGGCTGGCGGGAAGCCAAACGGCCGCGAGCGGGCGTTCGATCTCCCGTACCGGCCGGCGTTGGTGTTCCTCTTCGAGCTCGGCATCGAGTCCGCCATGCGGATGCGGGAAATGTACACGCTGGAGGTTGACCAGTTCGAGGTTAGTCGCCGGACGGTGTCGCTGGAGAAGACGAAAAACGGCAGCAAGCGCTCGGTGCCGCTCACGACGATCGCGATCGCCGCGTACGAGCGGTACGTCGCCGCCGTGAATGGCGGCGATGCTGAAATGAACGGTTTCACCTTCGACGCCGGTCGCTTGTTCCCGTGGGTCGACGATATGGAGGCGTCGATGCGGGCCGAGGGCGTGCAGTTACTGAAGCGCAAGGTGCTTGCTCGCGTCTCTTCCCGGCTTTCGGCGCAGTTTGGGCGGATATTCGACGCGGCAGGCTGCTCGGATCTCGTGTTCCATGACCTGCGGCACGAGGCGACGTCGAGGCTGTACGAGCGTACGACGTTGAGCGACGTTCAGATCGCGAAGATCACGGGGCACACGAATCCGAGGGTGTTGATGCGGTATGCGAACCTGCGGGGGAGTGACCTCGCGGAAAAGCTGTGGTGACCCCCAAAACAGCGGGGAGTCGGTGGAAATGCATCGTAATGAAAATGAAAGAAAGAAGGCAACTTTTGGTCGGTGGCGCGGTCTCACTGATTGGAAAAGATAGTAAAACCTGTTGAATTTCCACAGTTTAGGCTCTAAAGTCACACCTACTTTCAGTCGTTAACTTGATGTACTCAACCTCGAGTCGTTCGTCCAATCAGGGGCGCCACATTGCCGGTTCGGCGGTGGTGGCGAAATCTGGAGAATTGTCTATGACTCGTCGCAACCGGGAAGGCCGAGACGTGCCCCTCTTCACAAATTTGCCCAACAATGCCGTTGCTTGGCTGAACACTGCCGACGCGCAGACTGCATTCCAAACGGCCGTTGACGCCGCACAACGATCGATCGCCGATCTGAACAAGGAGCGCGAGGTCCGTCTGGAGGACCTTCACCAGCCGATCACCTTGTAAGGTCAGGTGGTCGCTTGGCTGCATTTCAAGTTCTACCTTACACGATCGATAATCTCGTTCAGTGTTTCGCGAACGGGTCGAAGTTCATCTCGCAAGACGCGGTGCGCGCGAAAAAGCACCGCGTCTACTTCGAAGAGTACTTTCAGGCATTGGGTGCCGCGACAATTGTTGTCGAGTGCAACTATGTCGATCGTGACTACCTCGAGGACTATGCTGCTTATTACGACCGGTGCTTTCAAGACTATCCTCGTCGTACCCAGCGGCTCCATTTCTTTCGTGAAGCGTTTGACGAAGCCGGCTTCCAGTCGGTTCTCGATGGGTCTGCGCAACAGCATCTTACTGAGGAAAGGCTTCGTGCGAGCTACCTTGGTTTCGTTGTCGTCAAACCGCTGCCAGCAACAATCGTCGGGCGTACTTGTCTAGTCGCATATCCGGCTGACAACGGCCGTCGCAATTTTCCGATCCTCCGCACGTATGCGGTGCACTTGTTCGGCATCGTTCTTGAGGTTGAGAGCTTGGCCTATCAGGAGCAGGATTCGGTCGTTGCCGCGTGCGCGACAAGTGCTCTGTGGTCGTGCTTTCAAGGGACGGGAAAGCTCTTTCAGCATATGATCCCCCCGCCAGTTGAAATTACCAATTGGGCAGGTGATCACATGCCGGAAAATCTGCTCGCGGCAAGCGCGCGGGCCTTTCCAAACAATGGGCTGACAGCGACGCAGATGGCTTATGCGGTTCGCCGAGTGGGGTTGGAGCCGTCGGTTGTCGGGGCGCAAACGCGCTACGGTCTCAATAGTGTCGCATACGCCTATTTGCAGGGCCGCTTGCCAATGTTGCTCGCATGTCAATTCTTCGAGAACTTGACAACTGCGCAGCCTTCACCTGTCGGCGGGCACGCAATCGCGTTGACAGGCTTCTCCCTTGGGGACCCTGTTGCAACTCCGCAAGGACCCACGGGATTCTTGTTGAGAGCGTCTCGTATCGACAAGCTCTATGGGCACGACGACCAGGTCGGTCCGTTTGCTCGAATGACGTGGGAGCAAGTGCCGAACGCTCCCCACTTTGTGTACCCGCATCCGATGGCTGGGGCTGGCGGATATATACTCAGGACGTCTTGGGGGCCCGATATCGGTACGGTGGCCGACTTCGTTTTGTTGCCGCTGTATCATAAGATTCGTATCCCATACGATCTGATTCACGCGGCAATATTGAACCTCGATGCCATCGTCGAGGGTATCCGTCGGGCCGTGTTTCTTACGGTGCCGCGCGCGGAGTGGGACATCTATTTGACGACGGGGAGCGAGTATAAAGAGTCTGTTCGCGCCGAATATCCTGCAATGGGTGTCGACCAACTCCCTTCGCTGTTAGCCGAGCTGCCTAGGTTCGTATGGAGAGCACGCGCACGCGTCAATGATCGTGTCCAACTGGATTTTCTGTTTGATGCTACGGGTATCACACAGCATGATCTCCTCCTCCATGTAGTCTCCACTGGTTCAGAGTACGCGCAAATGATCGGGGCTCTCGCGCCTCAAGTCGTCGCGAATAAAGCAACGGTTTCTCCCCAGGTCGTCTCAATATTCGAGCGATTTCTTGTATCGCCGATTCAGGTCCAACAGCCGGGGCCATAGCAGCATTGCCTCGATCGCTGGCCTGCAGCAAAACAGAGAAAAACGCCCCAGCGGGGCGTTTTTTTATGCCATCAGCGGCGCACTTTCCGTCGGTTCTGGTAATCGTGGTAGCGGCCGTGCTTTCCGCCCCGGTCGTCGCGGGTCGGTTTGGGAAAGTTGCTTTCGGATCGCCTTGTCTATTCGTGCGTCAGTTGCCGGCGATCCGCACCGGATCTGTTCGATCCGCTTCTGCGTTTGCGCCTGCACCTGTTCCCGCAGGTAGGCCACGACGTCGTCCTCCAGAAAGACCCATGCTCGGCCGATCTTGGCACCAAGGATGTCGCCCCGATGGACGATGTCGAGCAACGTCGTGCGGTCGATCTTCAGGAATTCCGCGCACTCGATCAGGTCAAGCGTCCTCACGCATTACCTCCTCGATCTGCAGTGATGCGGTCGCGCCATTGTTCCAGTTGCTCGATGTATTCGGCGTGAGTCGGGTGATCCGCGACGGTAAGCCAGCATTCGTGGCTGCTGAAGGTGCCACCGCCGATCACATGCGCGCTCAACCGGATCGCACTGATTTGCGCGGCGAGATCGGTAAGTGCGATGACTAGGTGGTCAACAGTGTCCGCCTGCAGTTCGAGACGAAACCGGACCGCGCGCTTCGGAGGTGTTGTCATCGGCTACCTCCTGCGAGTGCAGCTGCGCGATCGAGCCGTTCGATCTCGGCGAGGATCAGTGCGCCAGCCTTCACCAGTTCGCCTCGCCGGTCATCACCGATCTTCGCGCTCCAGCCATAAGGCAAGATCGCTTGGCCGAACGTGCAGCCATAGCCAGTATCTGCCGACGGCCAGTCGCGGACGCTGGCGGGCATCGCATAGTACGCGGCGAGCGCCGCGATTTCGCCGCATGCATGCGCGTCATCATGTTCTTCCGTCCAGCCTTTCTCCGCAATCTGCCGGCGGCGCTCGGTGCGCACATCTACTTCTGCTGTCGATTCGACAGGGGACGCGGCGCGGCGATTCCACGCGTCCACTGCGGAGCGGAACGCTTCCTTGTATTCCGGGTGAAGGTTGTCGAACGCGGCTTCAAAGCCGGTATCATCCGGCGTCGGCGAATAGTGAAACCGATCCACGCGGACCGTGCCACTCGGCGTCGGGAAGTGCTCGCCGGTCGCTTCAGCGTCGCAGACGATGCACTGAACCGAAAAAGACGGCGTATGAGTGTTCCAAATCTCGGGGTCGGTGCCGCCACAAAACGGACACGGCAGCAGTTCTGCGATGGCATCAGCTCGGCTTTTATCGGTAGTGTTCATTGTTGGTCTCCGGTGGTGGTTGCGGGGAGGGCGCGGCCAAGTTGCATCAGGCCGGTTTCCAGCGTGATGCCGGCGGTTGCCGCCCAGGTGCGTGCGTCCTGAGCCGCCTTGTGGCGAGCGAACGATCCGATCTCGTCGGCCATCAGGTCCAGTAGCTCGACGTCGGCCGCGTGCGAGATATCGACGATCAACGCGCGGATCTCGATGCGCAGAGCGTCGAGCCGCGCGAGCGTGCCTTGGCGGGTATCCGCCAAGGCTTCGTTCATCTGGACTGGTTTGCGCCGCGCGAGCGGCGCTTCGTCTTTCTGGATCGTTTTTGCGGGCGTCAGCCCGTCGTTGTCCGACTGCATCGAAGTGCCGTTGACACTCGCCAGTGCGATAGCCGGGCGCTTCTCCGCGTGTTCCCGCTTTCGCGGCAGCGGACGTGGGGTAGAAAGGGCCGGGCGCGGAGTCATTTCGCTGCCTCCTGCGCCATATCCGGCGTCCAGTCCGGATCGGGGAGCTGCAGAATGTCATCGAGCCATTGCTGAACGGACGGAAGGTCTTTCTGGCGCTTGATATTCTCGTAGCCGAGAGCTTTTTTCAGCCATCGAGCGCCTTCCTGTACCGCTTGCATTCGCGTCGGATAGGTCGTGGTTCCTGCGCCGAACTTCAGAGGCGTCGAAGCGAAGCTGTCCCCGAAGTTGTACATAGCCGCGCAAATCCAGTGATCTGCTTTCGGTTGGGCCACGTAGATCTCGGCGATCGGCTTTTTTGTGCGCTTGCTGTTAGGCGAGCGAAGGGTATCGGTCGCGACGCAGCGACCGTCTTGATCCGGTGCCGTCACGGCGTAGATCCGTGCCTTTTGCGGAGTGTCGAGGAGATCGGCGAGCGGCGAGAGTGCCGTATGGACGGCTCGAATCGTTCCGGGCGAAAGCTTCCCGAATACGGGATCATGCAGGACAGCCTGTAGCGCCTGCAAAAGTTGCTTTGCGCGCCCGTCATTGATCTTCGGTGCTTTGGGTGCGGCCGGCTCGGAAGGCTTCGTGTCGCCGGCCAGATGCTTTTTCGTGACCTTGGTCTTGCCCTCTTCCTTCGCTTTCGACAGACCAGATACGATACGCTCGAGCGCCTTGTCGCTGCCATGCGCGCGGATCTCTGCGATCGCGAGGGTGCCTGCAATCGCGCCGCTGCGGACAAGATCGTGGAGTTCGGCCGGGGCTTTCTCCAGCAGCGCGGCGTCGCGGATCGACTGCTCGGAAATGTTGAGTCGGTCGCAGATCGCTTTGGTGTCGAATCCGTGAACGTCGCGCAGTTCGGCGATCGACGTCGCGAGATCGAGCGGCGACGCCGGCTTCGATACGTTGCTCACGTAACCGTCGACAACCATTTCCGACCGCTTCACTTCACGCGAGTCACGGACAACGATCGGAATCTTTCCGAGGTCTTTCCCCGCCTTGATCGCTGCGCCAGCCGCGAGGTAGCGATGCTGGCCCTTGTAGACGTAGAAGTAATCCTTGCCGTCGACCTTTCGCGCGTAGCAATGCAGCGGGGAGCCCTTGTCGTACCCGTTATGCATCATCAGTGCGGTCAGTTCCTTGACCCACTGCGGATCGACCGGACGGACGTTGTCGCGCGGGTCGTACCGCAGCGCTTCATATGGCGTCATCCACAGGTCGGCGGAGGTAGCGCCGGCCGCGGCCGCAGCGGCCTTCGTGTTTCCGGTCGGGATCGGGGCGGCCAGGTCGAGCTGTCGTGTCCGGTTGTCCATCACGCGACCTCCGGTGCGGCAGCGGTGCGCGCCTTGCCGCGCTTCTTCGCCTTGTCGATCGCCGTCGATGCCTCGATACCCGCTGCGCGCTTCGCGTCACGGAGACGCTTGATTGCGTCGGCGCAGTTGCCTTCGTCCGGAATTGAGATTTGCTTGCTGGCAATCTCGTTGCCGTCGAGGATCAAATACTCCGTATGGACGCTGTCTGCCAAGGGGCGGCGACCAACAACATACTTGCCGACGAGGATCGGCGTTGAGGGACGTCGAGCGTTCGGGTCATAGCGGACGATCGTACGCAACGAGAGAGTGTCACGACGTTCGATGTCGAAAAGGGGTTCTGATTTGACTTTGATGCGCGGCATGGTGGTCTCCATGACGCCGGGGCCGCTTGCCCCGGCAGGGTCGGGGGCGGATTAGACGGTGACGCGGTAGGCGGTCGTCGGGACGACGACCGGGTCGTCTTGGAACACATTCACGGCGACAAACAGCAGGGCGGCGACGACCGTCCAGCGGAAGATCGGCGACTTCTCAAAGTTGCTTTGGCGGGCCGGTTCGGACGGTACGACGCGGGGCGATTGCTCGTCGCGGAGCCAGTCGTGACGGTCGTGGAGCTGGCAATCGGTCAAGCAGCGCACGCGATGCTGGTGAGCGGTGGGTTGTGACGATCGCAGTTCAGGGAGTTCGCGATTCATGGGTTCCTCACGGTAGGTTACGACGTGAGGATGATAGATTTTCTATCCGACGAAAGGCAAGAAAAACTATCTTTGACGATAGAAAACCTATCTATCGAGTGACGAAAGCTGATAGTCAGGAGACGAAGGGCAAAAAAAATCCCGCCGAAGCGGGATTGCGGGACAGCGCATTAGCGTCTGCGATAACGGCGGTGTTCAACCATCACGCCAATGATCCGAACGGGTTCATGCTCGCTGTTTATGGTCGGGTAGTCTGAATTCAGTGGCACCAGCTCAAACACTTCTTCGCCTATCGTGTTCATGCCTCGAAGTCTGTACTTCTTGAATGTGGCTTCTTCTTTGCCGTTCTTTGCAACGACGTAATCGCCCGGCCTTGGCGCAATGGCTGGCTCAACGATGATTCGATCGCCGGGCATAAACTCCGGCGCCATCGATTCTCCCTCTACTTCAAGCGCGAAGGCGTGATCTGACAGGTCTAGGTCGGTCAGCAGATATTCGAATGCACCGCCAGGTGGGAATGGGGTAATCGCCTCGCTCATCAGCCCGGCCTGCACGCTACTGATCAGCGGCACGCGGTGTGAGCCGACATTCGCCGGAGCAACGTTGCCAATGGGGGCGTCTGCAACACCGGGGATGGGGATTGCGTGCTTGGTGATACGCGCGATCTCAAGAATCTGGCCGAAGCTCGGCTCGTGACGGCCGTTTTCCCACGCTGACACGTTGCCGCGCGTCTTTCCCAATCGCTCCGCGAGCTCGTCCTGCTTAAGGCCGGCAGCTTCGCGGCTCGCCTTTATCCATTCACCGATGTCCATGCGCTCAATGGTAAGAAAATCTTGCGCGCCAATGGCTATATTTTCTATCCTTCGAATGTTAGAATTTCTATCATTCGGTTGATGATAGAGCGTCATGGACAACATCGTGGAACACCCCTTGGATCGGGCCGCCAAAGCGGCCGGGCTGACTATGCAGTCGCTCGCAGATCGGCTTGGCGTGACTCGCGCTGCGGTCCAGCAGTGGAAACAGGCCGGCCGGCGAGTGCCGGCCGAACACTGCCCGCCGATTGAGCAGCTTTGCCACGGTGCGGTGCGATGTGAAGAACTGAACGGCCGCGTCGATTGGGCCTTCGTCCGCCAATCCGGTCCATCGTCAAGCTCAACCGAAGTCTGCAACTGCTAACGGTGCGGTTTCGATCGCACATCTCGAATCCTAGTGACGCTCCATGCGTCGCGACAGGATGAAACTCCCCAATCTCAAACGTTATGACCTGCCGATACGACAGTACCGAATGGCTGGACGTCCTCTATACGTCCGTTCGCAACACGCCCGGCGGTGTCGCCGACGCGGCGAATCACCTCACGATCCGGCGCGGTAAGAACATCACGCCGGAATCGCTCCGCCTGCGCCTGCGTGGTGTCGGCGACAGTCGTTTGTCGATGGAGATGTTCGAGCTGCTGATCGAGTGGATGCAGGAAAAGGCAGACGGCGAGGCGTACGCGCTCGACGCGCTGCATGCATTGAATTCGCGATTCGGTTTGGTGGCCGAGCACGTCGACGACCACGCCGCTGATGATGTCAGCGAACCGGGCACGCTGCGGCTCGTTTCGACGGCACTGCATCTGCAGGCGCATGTGGGTCTCGTTGCTGACGACGTGACGCGCGCGCTGGCGGATCAGCGGATCGACGACCACGACGCGGAGAAGATCATCGCGACTGGCCGCAAGGGCCAGCGTCTGTTCCAGCGTTTGATTCACGCTGCTCGCAACCTCGCCGCGCGTCGACGCCGTCGTCATGGAGCGGTTTAAGCCCGGCATGGGGTGCTGTCGTCCCGACCGAGAGCATATCGGCCTTTGCTGCTCGCCTGAGCAGCAATTGGCATGCGCTGTCACGACGCTCGCATCCCGTTTCGAATGTGCCCCCGCTGAAGCGGGGCGCTTGCTATCCGAACTGATCGCCACGTTCCCCGATCGCCTCGCTCCGATTCTCGCGGAAGCGAACGAAGCGGGGCACGTGCGTTTGTTCATCGAGCGAGCTGCGCGCGCATGCGCGGCGCTCGCAACCAAGGCGGAACGTCACGCGTTCCGTGACCAGCTCACCAATCGTCTCTGCGCGCTGGACCTTGCCGCGTTCGACGATCTCATGTCGGCGGAGTGGCGTCGACTGCGCGGCAAATAATCGGAGCCCCTGTGAACGTGAACGGAATCAGTAGCGCATTGCGACGCGGCGCATCGCAGTACAGCCGCTCGCCGAGCGGACGCCAGTGCTATGCCGCAGGTCGCGCGGCGTGGCGAAGCTTTTCTCACAAGGTCGAGCGCGACCGTCGTCTCGTCGAGCTGGAGGCGGCTCGTCGTGCGAGCTAACAGCGCGCAACTCAACGAATTGTGATCTGGCCGCGACATGCGGCCAAAGTAACTTTGATCGAGGGAATTTTTGTATGGCGACACTGGACCAGATTATTCAGCAATTGCGTGCTGCAGGTCATCCCGACCTGCCCGCCGGGCATCCGATCGCGGACGGCAAACATCACCGATACGGGCCGCGCAAGAAATACTGGTATCAGCTTCGCGAAGTCATCAGCAAGGGCGCGGTAATCGGCTATGGCGGCACGTTCGGCCATTTCTCGGGCGACGATCCGGGCACCGAGCGATTCGAGTGGAGCGGCGCACCGATGAGCGAGGAAGTCCTCGCGGAGACGCGTCGCCGGCAGGAAGCGGCCGACCGTGAGCAGGCCGAGCGCGATGCGCGTCAGGCGAAGCTCGCGGCGAACCGCGCGCGCGATCAGTGGAACCGTGCAGCAGAGCATGGCGAGTCTGCTTATCTCGAACGCAAGCGCATCACGGCTGAAGGCGTGCGTTTCGACGCGGACGGCACGATCTTCGTGCCGATGTATCAGTACGGCGACGACGCTCGGCTCGTCGGTCTGCAGAAGATCACGCCGGATGGCGCGAAGCGCTTCAACAAAGGCATGGAAAAGAAGGGCGCGTCGTATCTGCTCGGCGAGGTCGGCGCAGACAATCAGATCGTGCTAGTCGCCGAAGGCTACGCGACCGCGCGCTCGATCCGCATGGCGGTCGACGAGGCGTTCGCAGTCAATGTCTGCTTCGACGCGGGCGGCATCCTCCCGGCCGTGCGCTACCTGCGTGCGACGTATCCGGATGTGCACGTGCTGGTCTGCGCCGACGACGATTGGAAGATCGAGCAGCGCATGCGCGACTGGCTCGCCGACGAGTTCGCTTTTCGGGGTGAACTGGTGTTTGGCGCCGACCCGGTGCGGATCGAAGCCAAGAACACGTGGTACATGGTCGCCGCGTCACGCCGTCGTGACGACAATGGAGTGCCGTATGTCGAGGTGAGCTACGGAAACGACGTGATGCCGTTGCGCCGTAAGCGCTTCGAGAACACGGGCCTGAAGCGCGCGTACGAGGCGGCAGCGACGGTCGCTGACGTCACCGTCGTCTATCCAGCATTCGCCAAACGCGGTGAGCGCAAGCTGACCGATTTCAACGACCTGCACGTCGAAGAGGGCTTCGAGGCGGTCGAGGCGCAAGTGCAGGCGGCAATCTTGCGCGTCATCGCGCCAGCGAACGAAGAGATTCGGCCGGCGACGGTGGCGGTGCCGACCGCGGACGACACGCCGACGAAATCCGCCGCGACGTCCGCTGCCGCGAAACAGCCGGAATGGGATGGCCGCGAGGCAGAGAACGGCGCGCACACATGGGAGCAGGATCTCGCGCGTTCGGACAAGGGCACGCTGCTGCCGACGCTCGGCAACGTGCACATGATCTTGGCGAATCACAAAGCGTGGCAGGGCGTCATCGAGCAGGACGACTTCGGTGGCCGCGTGATGAAGCGCAAGGCACCGCCGTTCCGGCAAGGCGTGAAGGGCGAGTGGACTGACATGGACGATCAGCGCTGCGCGCTTTGGTTGTCGCAGCGCTACGGCCTCTCGGTGCGCACCGATATCGTGATGAACGCGGTCCTGTTGGTGGCGGACGAGAAGCACTTCCATGACGTGCGCGAATACCTCGAAGGGCTCAAATGGGACGGCGTGTCGCGCGTGCGATCGATGCCGTCGACCTACCTGCGTGTCGCCGACAGCGAGTATGTGCAGCTCGCGTTCATGAAATGGATGATCGCCGCCGTCGCGCGCGTGATGGAGCCGGGTTGCAAGGTCGACAACGTCCTGATCCTCGAAGGCAAGCAGGGGCATCGCAAATCGACGGCGCTGAAGGTGCTGGCCGGCGCTTCGTGGTTCACGGATACGCCAATCCAGATCGGCAACAAGGACACATACGCGGTGCTGGCCGGGAAGTGGGTGATCGAGCTGGCCGAGCTGGACTCGTTGAACAAGGCCGACTCGTCGGCGGTGAAGAGCTTCTTCGCGACGGCCGTCGACCGGTTCCGCAACTTCTACGGCAAGCGGGCGACCGACGTCCCGCGTCAGTGCGTGTTCGCCGGCTCGGTCAACTTCGACACGTACCTGAAAGACGAATCGGGCAACCGGCGTTACTGGCCGCTGCGTGTCGGCGGGCTGGTCGACATCGACGGCATTGTGGCCGTTCGTGATCAGCTCTGGGCGGAAGCCGTGCACCTGTATCGCTCGGGCGTCGTGTGGCACGTCGAAGAGCATGAGCGCCCGCTGTTCGAGATCGAGCAGGCGGAGCGCTACGAAGGCGACGTGTACGAGGACAAGATCGCCAAGGCCCTGGAATTCGTCTCGCGCACGACGATGGAAGAGATCCTCGCGGACATCCTGAAGCTCGATACGTCGAAATGGACGCTGGCAGAGCAGCGCCGCATCGGCAAGGCGTTGAAGTCGCTCGGCTGGGTGCGCAAGCGCGAGTCGACCGGATCGCGCGGTTGGTACTACGTGAAGGAAGAGCAAGAGCCGGAAGCGGAGCGCGAACTGGTCGCAGCAGGTGATGACGACAGTCCGCTGTAGTCGCGTGGCGCGCTGTGCCTGCACGGTAAGCGCGCCACTTGCCCCGTCTTGGCGCGCCGTGGACGTCCCATGTCCCAACGTCCCAAGGCGCGGTCTCGGGCGCGGGTGCAGGGGCGCGACATGCGCGACGTGAGCGGCGCATGTCGCATGTCGCGGGCGCGCACCCCTGCAAGCTTCTTCCCTTGGGACATTGGGACGTTAGGACGATTAGGAGAGAGTTGTGATCGATTTGATGGAGCGGGCGGGCATTGCAATGAGCGTTCGTGGTCAGTTCACCGACCCGATTGCCGATCCGAAAGTTACTTTGGGCGCACTGGCATTTGCGAACGATCTCGGTCGGTTGCTGGTCCGGATCAAGGCGGGACAGGAGACAAGGCCGGAAACGATCCGCAAGGCAACGTTGCTGTTTGCGCAGATGATCCGATTGTCGGGCAGGTTTAAGCGCAACCGGTTCACGGGCCTGAGTCGTGAGAAGCGTCGCGACCAGCGCGCAGGATGTGAAGTCGAACGCGCGAAGCTCGATATTGTTGAGCGCTTCGCATTGCGCGTGCTCGACGAGTGGATTAACGATCAATGTGCGCGATGCGAAGGGCGCGGTATCGTGCGGCGAGACGGCCGGTACATCTGTCCAGATTGCGCCGGTTCGGGCAGGCGCCCGATTAACGACGCCGAACGTGCGCACGCGCTTGGCATACCGGTAGATGAATGCCGACGCCACTGGTCGAAACGCTTTCACGATATGCATTCGTTGCTCGATCACGTGAATGGATCGGTATTCGACACAATGCGACGACAGTTGCGAGGATGAAAGGTCTTTCATTTCAAGAGTAGATCGCGTAAACTTCGAAAATCCTTTGTCGCATCACTGGATATTCGCTGGCACCGCGCGTTAGTCGTGCAAACCTCTCGGGACATAAGAATAAATAGCGGGGCTCGTTAGGTCGTGTGGAGACGTTCGTCCATACGAAACGTATTTTGAAAGCCCTGATTGCGTAAGCGATCAGGGCTTTTGTACATGCTTCGATCGAAGTTCTACTTATCGAATGCGTGGGGGATCATGCTGTACATGCCTATTTGGATGGCACGATCTCGACCTTAGGTTTCTTAGGATTGTCGAGATCTTTCAGCATAGTGCCAGGTGGGAACGTGTGGTACTGAGATAGATATCCGTCTCCGACGTCATGGTGGCCGAGCGTGGGAGAGTTCCAGCTCACGACGATGTCATTTGTATCTACACGGAGGTCAATGACCTTCGCGCCTACCGCTACGGGGCGTACAAACGAGTAATCGAATGCCATGCCGTCGTCCGACACGTAAGCTGATGAAACGGAGCCCCCGGGTACGCCCAAATTTCCTGCGGCGCTGGCTCCCGCTTGTGCTGCGTTCATCTCGTTCACGGCCTGAGCCTGTTTCGCGTCGCTTGGTACGGATGCCGGAGTTGGAGCGCTTGCGGCCGGTTGTGATGCAGCCTGAAGAACGTTGTACCGCGCTTGATTGGGGTTGATGTAAAGGCGGGCCTGCGCGTTGATTGCAGCCGAACGATTCGTGCCGAACGACAATGTCATGTGACGAGCGTAGAAAACCTCTTGGACGTATGCGAGCCTGACGCTTCCGCATGCATTGTTCTCGAACTTGCTCCGTAAATTTTGGTGCAGACTTGCGATGCCGGCACGCTCTAACGGGGTTAGTTTCTTGATCGATGTGGCTGCCTGTTCTTGGGCTTGAAGCCATGGAAGACCGGCCCATTCCGCGGCGGGCATCGACAAGACGTAAGTCTGCAAGCTTCTCCTTTGGCCTCCCAAGCCGAATATTGCGAAGCCGGTCGGGGCGGAGGCGCCCGCCGTTGTTGTCGACCCTTCTATCTGGAAAATCTCTGGGAAGCTGGCTAGCCCGAGGCGTGTCCACTTGCCAGGGGACCGGATGCCCTTTGCGTCGTCCGGGATATCAAATATTTGCGCCGACTTATTGAAACTCGCATTTGCTGGTAGTTCCAACCGGCTGGTGAAGAATTTACCTAGGCGTTCTTGGAAGCCGTCGAGCGACGTAACAAAGATTGGTGCAAACCTGGCCACTTTTGCGTCGTCGGATGGGTTGGCACAAAACACATATAGATCGCCTGGCTCGATGCCTGTTCTTGGCGGGAAGATTGTGACGAGATCATATGGAGCCAGCTTTTGGCTCCATGCCTTAGCTAGATCGGTTTGTTCCGGTGGCTGTGTCGAACATCCAGCGAGCAGGCTGAGTGTTACGCCTGTAAGTGCCGCGACTTTCGTATTTTTCATTTGAGTCCCCGCGTATCGTCAGATCAATTGGAAATAATTGTGAGGCGACCTGCCTCGTAAATATTAGGAATCAGCGATGTCTTAGACAAGGTCGCTGATCTAGTGATGTCCCGGCGCGCACGGCAAGTGAAACCAACTCCGCGGCAGGGGCTGACATTCGCTGCTGTCGGCGAAGCTAGCTGGGGACCCGCCGGGCAGATTTGTGCGCGGGGGCTCGCACCCGCGTTTTTTCTCTACTGGCGAGTTCCCATAGGGGGTCATATTCATGCCGACTCAGCAGCAGATCGCTGACCATCTCGACCTTGACCAGTCGGCCGTTTCGCGGTTCGTCGACAAGGTCCAGCTCGATTACCGCGCGGTGTCGATCGACGAGATCCGCATCGCCTACATTCGGCACTTGCGCGAGGTCGCGGCCGGCCGCTCCAGCGAGACCGGAATCGATCTCGTCGCCGAGCGCGCGATGACGGAGCGCGTCGATCGCGAGATCAAGCTTCTCACGCTGGCCGAGAAGAAGGGGCAGCTCGTCAATGCGGCGCAGCTCGAACAGGCGTACGGCCTGATGGTCGGCGCATTTCAAACGGAGCTGCTGTCGTTGTCCGACAAGCTGGTGCAGGAGCTGCGCACGCTATACGGCGTCGAGGTGGACGTCGAATGGTTGAACGAGCACATATATGGATGCCTTGAGCAGCTTTCTGAATACGACCCAGACAGTCCACGCGGTGATTCGCCGGATCGCGAAGATGCTGCGTCCGCCGGAGCGGATTGGGACGACGGATTGGGCGCGCAAACATCGCAGGTTGAGCGCGAAGGGATCGGCCAGCCCCGGCCGGTATAACCCGAACATCACGCCGTGGGTGTTCGGCATGCACGAAGCGCTGGACGATCCGACCGTGCAGAAGATCGTGTGCATGAAGTCGGCGCAGGTCGCGTGGACAGATGGTGTGCTGCTGAACTACATCGGCAAGCGGATCGACGTTGACCCGTGCCCGATGATCGTCATGTTCCCGAAAGAGAAGACGGCGAAGAAATTCAACCTGGAGAAGTTCGAGCCGATGGTCGAGGTGACGCCTCGCCTCTCGGCGAAATTGCCGGTTCACGCGGCCCGCGACAAAAACAACTTGTGGGACCACAAGACGTTCGCACGCGGCTTCCTGAAGTTCATCACGTCGAACGCGCCGGACGAAGTGAAGTCGACGCCGGCCCCGGTCGTTGCGGTCGAGGAGCCGGACGACGCGAATACGAACGTTCGCGAGCAGGGCGATTCGATCACGCTGCTGGAGGAACGGAACAAGAGCTATTCGGCACGGCGACGCAAGATGATCCTGGGCGGCACGCCGACCATCGACGGCCTGTCGCGCATCCAGCAAGCCTATGCGGCATCGGATCAGCGCGTGTATCTGGTGCCGTGCCCTGATTGTGACGAGGAGCATGAGCTGGCGTGGGAACACGTCACGTGGAACGAGGGCGCCGAAGTCGTACATGAGGTCTACGGTCGCGCAGAACCGGAGACGGCCCGCTACACCTGCCCGCATTGCGGCTCTTTGTGGGACGACGCGACGCGTAATCGCGCTGTCCGTCGCGGGCGATGGGTTGCGACGGCACCGTTTCACGGCGTTGCCGGCTTCCGCATCAACGAGTTGGTGTCGCCGTTCCCCGGCTCGAACATGGCCGAGCTGGTCAAGAAGTGGCTGACGGCCGATAAGGCTCTGCGCGAGGGCGACGATACGAAGATGCGTTCGTTCGTGAACAACTCGCAGGGCCGGGCGTACAAGTACAAGACCGATCTGCCCGAGCTGGACGTGCTCGCGCAACGTGCGCTGCCATACGCGGAGCTGACGGTGCCGCTCGGAGGTCTGGTGTTGACGCTCGGCGTCGACGTGCAACACGACCGGCTCGCGGTCGTCGTGCGTGCATGGGGACGCGGCGAGGAAAGCTGGCTCGTCGTGTGGGGAGAGATCTACGGCAAGGTGACGGAGCAGCAGCAAGACCCGATGACGGGCGGTGTTTGGGGCGCGTTGACGATGCTGTTGTCGCACGGATACCGCCATGAGAACGGCTGGCTGATGCGTGTACGCGCAACGTCGATCGACTCGTCAGATGGAGCGACGTCGGACGCGGTATACAAGTACGTGCGCGCGGCGCAGAAGGCCGGTTACAACGTCATGGCCGCGAAGGGCAGTAGCAATATCGACGCGGAGATCTTCAGCGTGCCGAAGGCGTCGATCGACTCGACGCGCAACAACAGCAAGGCGGCGAAGTACGGGCTGCGCCCGTATATGGTCGGCGTGAGCCGCGCGAAAGATCTGATCCTCGAAAACCGGCTGAAGCTCGAAGGCGACGGGCCGGGCCGCATGCACTGGTATAGCGGCGTGCGCGGTGACTACCTGTCGCAGCTCACGGCGGAGGTCAAGGTGCCGGGGCCGCGTGGCGGTAAGCGCGTGTGGAAGAAGATCAGTCCGCGCAACGAGGCGCTGGACTGCGAAGGGTACGCGTTGCACGCGGCCCGCAGCGTGAAAGTGCACTTGATGACCGAGGCGCACTGGCAGGTCGAGCAGCATCGTGCGTCGCAGGTCTCGCTGTTCGATGCGGTCCCGGTGCTGGAGGCATTGCCGGCGGCGCTGCCGACCGAGGTGCCGCCCGATCCGCCGGACATGCCCGAGATTATCGAGACGCCGCGGCCGTCGCCGCAGGTAGCAAAACCCACCGAAACCCCGCCTCCGAGCGGGGTTTCGCGCATTCAGGGGCGTCGTGTTGGTCGCTCGACGTACCTAAAGCGGCGCTAAACGAGGGAATGGCATGGCATACACAAAACAGGATTTGCAGAACATCCAGTCTGCAATCGCGAAGGGCGAGCTGGAAGTCCAGTATGCCGACCGGCGCGTGAAATATCGCTCGATCGGCGAGCTGCGCGAGGCACGCACCGAGATCATTCGCGACCTGAACGGCGCGGCCGGGCGTTCGTCGATCGTCCGGATTCGTCACGCCGGCAAGGGGGTGCGATGAAGGCGGGCTTTCCGTCACTCGCGCGACGTGGGTTCGTGGTGCCGACGCGGCTGAAGGCGGCGGCATATGAGTCGGCGAGCACGACGGGCGCACGGGCGAAGTCGTGGCGTGCGTCGAGCGCGGGACCGAACGCGGCGGCGGCGCAAAACCTGCCGCTGCTGCGCTCGCGCGCTCGCGACGCGATTCGCAATGATCCGTGGGCGAAAACGGCGATTGCGCGACTCGTATCGAACACGATCGGGAACGGTATTCAAGCGCACCCAAAGCATCCGAACGACGCGGTCCGCAAGATGCAAAAGCAACTTTGGGAGGATAGCTGCGAGGAAATCGACGCGGACGAACTGTTCGACATGGCGGGCGTGCAGACGCTTGCCGCACGCGCGTTTTTCAGTGACGGCGAGGTACTGGTTCGTCGTCAGTTCCGCAGTCCGAGCGAAGGGTTGGCGGTCCCGATGCAGATCCGGCTTCTCGAAGGCGATCTGCTGCCGATGGAGAAGAACGAGATCGTCCCCGGTGGGGGAGAGATCGTCAACGGCGTCGAGTTCAATGCGGACGGTCGACGCGTTGCGTATCACCTGCTGCAGCGTCATCCCGGCGAGTACGGGCGTGCATCGACGGTCAACATGCAGACGGTTCGTGTGCCGGCCGACGAGATTGCGCACGTGTTCCTCGCGCTCCGGCCCGGCCAGGTGCGCGGCGTTCCCGAACTGTCGACCGTGCTGCTGCGGCTCAAGTCGCTGGACAACTTCGACGACGCCGTGTTGTTCCGGCAGGAGGTCAGCAACCTCTTTGCCGGATTCATCACGAAGCCGCCCGCCGAGCCGGGTCTCATGAGCGACCCGGTGACCGGCGGCGAAATGCAGTACGACGTCGACGGTTTTTCGCCGATCGTTTCGCTCGAACCGGGGAGCATGCAGGAGCTGGCCCCCGGCGAGGACGTCAAGTTTGCGGAGCCGCCGGGCGCGGGGACCGACTACGGTCCTTTCATGCGTCAGCAACTGATGGCTGCTGCGGCGTCGGTCGGCATGCCGTACGAAGTCCTGACGGGCGATCTGCGCGACGTGAGCGATCGGGTGCTGCGGGTGATCTTGAACGAGTTCCGGCGGTCGATCGAGCAGTTCCAGTGGAACGTGTTCATTCACCAGTTTTGCAGGAAGGTCTGGCGCTGGTGGGTCGATGCCTGCGCACTATCAGGCGCGATGCCGATGGCGGATTACTACCGACGCCGTCGCGACTATCTGCGGGTGCGATGGGTGCCGCAAGGCTGGCCATATATCCACCCCGTGCAGGACGTCACGGCGAAGCGGATGGAGATTCGCTCCGGGTTGGCGAGCCGGACGGGCGCAGTGCTATCGCGTGGTGATGATCCGGAGCAGGTCGATCAGGAGAACGCGGACGATCTCGCGCGCGAGCGCCGGCTCGGAATTCGATATGACACGCTCGATCCGGTCGACGGGGCGAGCGATCTTTCTAATGGGGATGGCGAATGAAAGGGAAGAAGCGGTGGTGGGATATCCGCGCGCAAGCGAATGCGGCGGGCGGGAACGAGGTCGAGATCCGGATCTACGGCGACATTGGATTTTGGGGCACCGACGCCGAACTGTTTGCCACGAAGCTGGACGAGGTGGCGTCGACAGCGACGTCGATCGTCCTCGCGATCAACTCGATGGGTGGCGACGTGTTCGATGCGTTCGCGATCTATAACGCGGTGCGTCGGCATAGCGGCAAGGTGACGGGGCGCGTCGACGGTGTTGCCGCATCGGCTGCGTCGCTGATCCTGATGGCATGCGACACGATCGAGATGCCGTCGAACGCGAGGCTGATGATCCACAACCCGAATACGGTCGCGGCCGGCGAGGCGGAGGATCTGCGCAAGCTCGCCGATCTGCTGGACAGCACGTCCGACAGCATGTTGGCGGCCTACGTCGAGCGCAGCGGCCGAACCGCAGAAGAAGTCCGCGCGATCATGGATGCCGAGACCTGGCTCACGGCCGCTCAGGCGAAGGAGCAAGGTTTCTGCGACGCGATTGTCGATCCGATCCGGATCGAGGCGTATGCGGGCGCGGCACGGCTCGCCGCACGGTACGCGGCGGTGCCGGCCGAAATCCGCGCTGTGCTGGAGGACGACGGAGAGGTAACGCCCGACCCGACGCCTCATCCGGTGCCGACGCCCACACCTGCGCCGGGGCCGGACGTGTCGGTTCTCGCTGCGCATGTGTACGCCGCGTGCCGCGACGCGCGCATCGAGCACTGCGCAGAAGGCATCGTGCTGGCGACCGGCCTGCGGGATCGCGCGAGCGTCGACGCCGCGATCCGCAACGCGCAGGACATCGCCGGTATCTGTCTGGCCGCGAGCCTGACCGAGTTGACGGCCGGCTTTGTCTCGGACGGCCTGTCGCCCGATCAGGTGCGCGCGCGGCTCTTCGAGCGCATGACGGCCTCGCAGAAGCCGATCAACCATCGTGCTGCCCCGGTTGCGTCGCAAGACGCGCCCGTGGCCGCGAATGCGCCGCGTGCGGCGTCCATCTACGCGGCTCGCAAGAGCGGCAAGTAACTTTGACGTAACCCGAGGAGGGGAAAACTCATGTCGAACGTGAAGCAACAAGGCGTGCTGCCTGCCGAATTTCTCGTGTCGGAGGGTAACGGGCAGATCTCGCGCGAGCGGATCGTGGTGAAGGCGGGCGCGGCGCTGCCGGCCGGGCAGGTGCTCGGCGTGACCAGTACCGGCGAATACGCGCCGTACGACAACGCCGCGAATGACGGTTCCGAAGTCGCCGCAGCCGTGCTTTACGCGCCGCTGGCGGCGTCCGAAGCGTCGCGCCCGGCGACCGGGATCGTGCGGCTCGCCGAAGTCGCTGGCGGGCTGCTTACGGGGCTCGATGCAGCCGGTCGCGGGGATCTCGCCGAGCGACACGTGATCGTCCGCTGATCACAACACACCCCATTCAAGGCCACACCGACCGCGTGGCCTTTTTTGTATCCATTTTCATGTCGGAGGTTGTATGGCGGATATCGCCCTGTTTCAAGACGATGCGTTCTCGCTCGCATCCCTGAGTGCTGCGATCAACGATCAGCCGTATGTGCCCGGCCGGATCGGCACGCTCGGGCTGTTCGAAGAGGACGGCATCACCACGACGACGATCCAGATCGAGCGCGACGGCGACACGCTGTCGCTCGTCGCGGCTGGTCAGCGCGGTGCACCGGCAGCTGTTGTCGCCGGCAGCAAGCGCAGCATGATCCCGTTCAACACGGTGCATCTGCCGCAGCGTGCGGTGATCATGGCCGACGAAATCGCGAACCTGCGTGCGTTCGGTTCCGAAACGGAGCTGGAGGCGGTGCAGACGGTCGTGAATCGCCGGCTCGCGAAGATGCGCCGCCAGCTCGACGCGACACACGAATTCCACCGCATCGGCGCGATCAAGGGCGCAGTGCTCGACGCAGACGGCAAGACGGTGTTGATCGACCTGTGGAAGTACTTCGACATCGACCAGACGGTCATTCCGTTCGAGCTGTCGACCGCGACCACCGAGATTCGTCAGAAGTGCGTCGAGGTGCAGGACGCGATCGAAGATGCGCTCGGCGCGATGACGTACACGGGTGTGCGCGTGCTCTGCGGGCGCGAGTTCTGGAACAAGCTGATCGTCGCGAAGACGGTGAAGGAAACGTATCTGGCGTCCGTGATGGCCGCGCAGCTGCGTGGCGACGCGCGCGACGCGTTCGACTTCGGCGGGTGCACGTTCGAGCGTTATCGCGGCCGCGTCGGCGATGTCGGGTATGTCGCCGACGACGAAGCGCATGCGGTGCCGGAGGGCGTGTCCGATCTGTTCATCACGCGCTTCGCGCCGGCCGACTACGTTGAGGCGGTGAACACGACGGGGATTCCGTACTACGCGAAGCAGGAGCTGATGGACTTCGGCAAGGGCGTCGAGATCGAGGCGCAGTCGAACCCGATCCACCTGTGCACGCGCCCGAAAGCGCTGATCAAGCTGAAGGCGTGACATGGCGTTCCGGGATCTGATCTCGGACGTCGACGCTGCGGTGCTGCGCGACCTGGGCGATGCGGACATCACGATCGACGGCCGGCCCGTCGAGGGTATGTTCGCGTCGCCTTGGCTCGGCCCTGATCTCGGTAGCCAGCGTACGCAACTGGTTGCGCCAGTGTTCCATGCGCGTGATCGCGATGCTGTTGGGGTCCGGCAAGGCAGCATCCTGATCGCGAACGGTGAGCGTTACCGCGTGCTCGAAGCGAAGCCGGACGGCACCGGCTGGACAGTCTTCATTCTCCAGTAGGCGATATGGACGATCTGAAGATCGAAATCGACATCAAAGAGGTGACGGCGGTGCTGCAAGGGTTGTCGCCGTCCGCGATGCAGGCAGCGTGGCGACGGACGTTGCGCAAGACGGCCGGGTGGATCAAGAGCCAGACGGCGAAAGAGGTCGGGGCCGCGACGAAGATCCCGCAGAAGGCGATCCGTCGCCGCCTCTACTTCTTTCTTCGCTCGGCTGATACCGGCAAGGTGTGGCTCGGGTTGAACCCGATCGAGGCGCATCGCCTTGGCAATGCGACGAAGACGCGCAAGGGGATGCGAGTCGGTCGCCAGTCGTTCGAGGGCGCGTGGCGACAGACGAATCGGAAGCCGGACGGGCCGATTTACGAGCGCGTCGGTAAGGAACGGATGCCGTACCGGATGGTGACGGTGGCGTGGCAGCAATCGGGCGACCCGGCTTTTCGGCGGGCCGCGAAAGCCTGTGAGGCTCGGCTGATGGTGATTCTTCGTCAGGAAGTGAACTACGAACTGCAGAAGGTGATGCGCCGTGCTTGAGAACCTTAAAGCGCTACATGAGGCGATTGAGCGCGGCATGCGCGTGAGGTTGCCGACGATAAAGCGGATCGAGGCATATCCGCGGCTCGGCCAGAAAATCGAAACGCCTTTGATCGCGATCGAGTTGAACGAGTTCGAACCAGGTCACGACGATGGGACCGGCGACGTGCCGCTGATTGCGCGCATGCAGGCCCGCGTTGTGTTCGATCCGATCGACGACGGCGCGGAGCTGGCCGTGCGCGAGGTCGCGGCACGTGTCGCAATGGTTGTTCACGGGAACACGTGGGAGCTGCCGATCACGCCGGGTAAGGTCGTGCAAGTTGCGGAGGATCCGTTCCGGCCGCAGCTTGATACCTACTGCGTTTGGCTCGTCGAATGGACGCACGAATTCGGCCTCGGCATCGAGCTGGACGATATCCCGGACGGGCGGGCGATCTTATGGGGTGTCGATCCCGACACTGGCCCTGATAGCGAAGGGCAGTACTGGGATCCCGGCGCGGAAGGCGGCGAGTCATGAGCGACTACGAGTTGGGCGAGATTGATCGCCGCATGGCCTGCATGGTGCAGCACGGGACTGTCGAGAACGTCTCGTATCAGCCGCCACAGTGCCGTGTGCGGATCGGCGATTGGGTCAGCGACTGGATGCCGTGGAAGACGACGGCAGCGGGCGTGGTGCGCTTTTGGCGTCCGCCGTCTGTTGGCGAGCAGGCGTCGATGTTCGCGCCGTCCGGCGATCTGGCTGGCGCGTACGCAGCTCCGGGCTACTACTCGGATCAGCACGGTGGGTCGGCGCGGTCCAATCCGAACGAGACCGCATGGGATTACCCGGACGGTGCGTCGGAGGTTTATGACCACGAGAAGCACGAATACCGCGTCGACGTTCCGGCAGGCGGGCGGATCGTGTTCCGCATCGGCGCTACGGAGCTGGAGCTACGTGCGGACGGCGTGACGTTACGCACGGAGAAATTGCTCGGCGACGTTCCTGATTCGACGTTCACGGGCAACACGACGACGGAGAAGCTGTTGACGTTCAACGGCGGGATGCAGGGCAAGGGCGGCGGTAACGGCGGCCCTGCCGTCCAGGTGGATGGCGGGGCGCTTTACACGGACGACGTCGAAATCGGCGGTAAATCGTTCCTCGGGCACTCGCACATGGAAGAGGGTGACGGTGCACCCGTGTCGCCGCCGCTGTAACGCGCACATTCGCAAAGTTGCTTTGCCCCGCTTCGGCGGGGTTTTGTTTTTGAGGGATTCATCATGGAAAAAGATACTCCGCAGGCAACTACTCCGGCCGCTCCGTCCGTTGCGACGTTCCTCGATACGCAGTTCCGTAGTCGCGTGATCGTGTTCCCGAACGGCGATGTGTTGCACGTCTTTTCCGGTGAAGCGACCGCAAAGACTGCCGCACAGATCGAATACCTCGACGCGCACCCGCACTTCGAGCGGCTTGAGGAGCGCGGATGAGCCGGTCCAGTGCGCTCGTCGGCATGGACCGATGGACGGGGGCGCCGATCAGTGGCGTCGCGCACCTGAAGCAAAGTGTCGGCGACATCCTGAGCACGCGCAAAGGCACTCGCCGGGAACTGCCCGAATATGGCTCCGACCTACCGTTGATGGTCGACCTACCGATCACGCGCGGATGGATCTCGGCGGCACAGGCAGAGGCTGCACGGGCGATCGGTCGATGGGAGCCGCGCATCAAGCTTTCTCAGGTCAAGGTGCTGTCGGTCATCGACGGCAAACCAACGTTCGCGATTCGTGGCGAGTACGACGGCACGGCCGTCGAAATCGAGGTGCCAACATGACGATTATCGATCTCGCTTCGCTGGACCCGCCTGACCTTGTCGAGGTGCTCGACTTCGAGGCGGCGTTCCAGATGAAGCTCGAGTATTTCAAATCGATCTATCCCGACTGGACGGCGGCGTTGAAGTCGGATCCGGTGGTCAAGCTGATTGAGCTGGCGGCGTATGACGAGATCCGCGCAGCTGCGCGCCTGAACGACGCTGCCCGCGCGGGCATGCTCGCTTTCTCGACGGGCGCTGATCTGGAGCATCTGGCCGTGCTGCTGGATACGGAGCGCGCGGTCGTTGAGCCCGGCGATCCCGAGGCGAATCCGCCAGTCGCGCGGCGCATGGAATCGGACGATCGGCTGAAGTTGCGCACCCAGATGTCGATGGAGCGCGCGACGGTCGCCGGACCATTCGCGGCATACCGGGCATTTGCGATGGATGCGTCGGCCGATGTGCTCGATGTCGCTGTCGACCGACCGGTGGCCGGTACGGTGCGACTCACGATCATGTCCGCACGTGGCGACGGTGTACCGGATGCGGCGTTGCTCGATCTGGTCCGCGCGAAGGTTACGCCGGAGACGGTCCGCCCGCTCAATGACACGGTTCTGGTCGAGCCGGCGATCAAGATCGAGTATGCGATCGATGGGCTGATCTACGTCGGCAGCGGGCCGGATCCGAACATTGTGCTTGACGCACGGCGTAAGGTGCTCGACGGCGTGATAGCGAAGTCACGACGCCTTCGTGCCGGCATGCCGCGAACCGCGATTGAAGGGGCGCTGCATGCGCCGGACAGCGGTGTCACGCGTATCGAATTGCGTTCGCCGGCCGCCGACGTCTTGTGTGGTGCGCGCGAGTTTGCACACTGTACGAGCATCAATCTGGAGGTCAGAGCAGATGACGCGTGAACCACTGCTGCCGTCCAACCAGACACCGCTGGAGGCCGCACTCGCTCGCGTGCTGCGCCCGAGTGTCGATCCCGAGATCTTGCGCACGTTGTGGGACGCGGATCGTTGTCCAACAGCATGGTTGCCGTGGCTCGCATGGGCGCTCGCCGTCGATGGGTGGGAACTGGCGGAATCGGAAGACGCGCGGCGAGCGCTGGTGAAGGGATCGATGGCGCTGCACCGGAAGAAGGGCACGCCGTGGGCGGTGCGGGAGGTGATCCGGCGGCTCGGTTTCGGCGAGGTAACGATCATCGAGGGGCGCAGCGGTCGACGACGTAACGGCTCGTTTGTTCGCAACGGCGATCAGCTGCACGGGAAGGCAAGCGCGTGGGCCGAGTACATCGTGAAGCTTGGTGTGCCGATTACACGGGATCAAGGCGACAAGCTGTGGCGGGCAATTGAGCGTTACGCGCCAGCGCGCAGTCAGCTTGTGGCGCTCGACTATAGAGCCGTTCCGATCCGTCACAACGGCGTCGCGCGGCGGGACGGGCAATACACGAGAGGGAGTATCACAACATGACGAACTTGGTTGAGTTCGATCGGTGGGAAGACGGGATTTACCAGCTTGAGGAATCGGATCCGGTCGTCGGTGGGCCGGAAGGTATTGACAACCTTCAGGCGAAGCAACTCGCGAACCGGACGCGCTACCTGAAAAAGGCGATTGAGGCGCGGCAAAGTGACTTTGACGCGCACGTTGCGGCAGTCGATCCGCATCCGCAGTATGCGACACATGCTGATCTGGCGGAAAAGCTGGCCGCGCTGGTGGCGCAGTCCCCGGAAACTCTCGATACGCTCAGTGAACTCGCGAAGGCGCTCGGCAATGACCCGAACTTTGCGACGACGATCACGAATCAACTCGCGCTAAAAGCGCCGCTGGACTCGCCGCCTTTCACTGGTGCCCCGAAGGGCACCACCGCGCCGCAGTTCGACAGGAGCGTGAGGCTTACAACCAACGAGTTTCTGCAGCGTGCGCTTGGGAACTTCAATCTGAGCAGTGGCACGGGCTCCGGCATCGGTGCCGCTGCGACGGCACTGACGAACGACGACATTGGCGGCTTTCATTACTTCAACGGTGCCGGGGCCCAGACGACCACACTGCCGAGCGAAACGGGCTTGCCGCCGGGTGCTGCGATTGCGTTTCAACGTGGCGCTCAAGCCGGATTGACGATTGGCACAAAGAACGCGAACGCGATCATCGATACGACGGTCGGCCTCGCGTCGGCGATCACGTTGATGGCCGGCGAGTTCGTCGTGCTGGTATGGAGCGGTACGTATTGGCAGGCGTTCGGGACTTATACGCAACGTGTCGGCCAAACGTTCGCCAGTTCGCTCGGGACAAACGGTTGCCAGAAACTGCCGAGTGGGATGATTTTTCAGTGGGTCACGGGTACCAGCGACGCGAATGGCAACATGACCCTAACGCTTCCGCTGACTTTCCCAACCGCGATACTGGGCGGTATCGCGAATGAGTCGAATCCGGGCGGTTGGGCTTCTAACACCGCAACGGTCTGGGCATTCGACGGGTCGTGGTCAACACAGTCCACGGTCGTGGCTCGCGTGCGAACGATATCTAACCCGGCGGGGCCTGCAATAGCCGGCGGCATTGCCGGTCGAATCTTTTGTTGGGGGAAATGACGTGGGGCAAAAACTTGCCGCGTACAGCGCGGATGGCAACATCGTTGCCTTTTACGACACGGTCGATAGTCCCGCTCCTGATGGAGTGGCAGTCATCGAGATCACCGCAGAGCAACTGGACGATCTCATGCGTGCACAAGCGACCGGAAAGCGCCTCGCGGTTAAAGACAGAGTGCCCATCGCTGTCGATCCGCCGCCGCCAACGCGAGCGGAACTCGCCAATGCAAAACGTGCGCAGCGTGACGCGGCACTGAAGGCGACAGACTGGCTCGTTTCCCGGCATCAGGACGAGCAATTGTTGGGTGACGGGACGACTCTGACGGCGGACCAGTTTGCGACGCTGCTCCGCTATCGGCAATCGCTGCGGGAAGCCAGCGACCTTCCCGGCTGGCCGAATGCGGAGCTACCGTCTCCACCACCATTTGCAGGTGCACAGCCGGTTGCAACGGTGTAGCGCCAATGTCGACTCGTCCGTATGTGTGGCCGCTCGGTGAGCGGCCTTTTTATTTGTAGCTTTCTCGGAGATCTGAATGGCTGCTACTTCTTTCTATCACGGCGTGACGACCGTGCTCGTCGACGTCGGCCCGCGTACGATCGCCGTGCCGTCGACGTCGGTCGTCGGCATCGCCGACACCTACACGCCGGGTCCGGACCTCGTCGCGCCGAACGTACCCGTGCGCATCACCAGCGAGTACGACGCCGCCGCTGCGTTCGGCGAGACGAGCGCGATCACGCGCGCGATTCAGGGCGTCTACAAGCAGAGCAAGACGGTCATGGTGGCGGTCGGCGTGCCGGCCGATCAGACCGACGCCGAGCTGACGTCCGCGATCATCGGTGGCGTGTCGGCGGGCGGTGTACGTACCGGCATGCAGGCGCTGCTCGACGGTAAATCGCTGTTCGACCTGAAGCCGCGGCTGCTTCTCGCGCCGGGGCATACGGCCAAGCAGCCGGTCGCGACGGCCGCCGACGAGCTGGCCGCGAAGCTGCGCGCAATCGCGATCGTCGACGGGCCGAACAAGACCGACGAGGATGCGATCCAGTACGCGAAGAACTTCGGAAGCAAGCGGCTGTATCTCGTCGATCCCGGCGTGCGGTATTGGGACACGGCGAAGAACGCGGACGTCGACGCGCCGGCATCTGCGTACGCTGCGGGTCTGTTCTGCCAGACCGACGCGGCGATCGGTTTCTGGGCGTCGCCGTCGAACAAGGAGATCGTCGGGATCAGCGGCACGAAGCGGCCGATCGAATTCCTCGACGGTGACGAGACGTGCCGCGCGAACCTGCTGAACAACTCGTTCATCACGACGATCATCCGCGACGGTGGGTTCCGCCTGTGGGGCAACCGCACGTTGTCGGCCGATCCGAAGTGGTCGTTCGTGACGCGTGTGCGCACGCTCGACATCGTGATGGACGCCGTGCAGGCCGGCCATAAGTGGGCGGTCGATCGCGGTATCACGGCGACGTATGTGAAGGATGTGACCGAAGGGCTGCGGATGTTTATGCGCGACCTGCGCACGCAGGGTGCGGTGATCAACTTCGAGGTGTACCCGGATCCGAAGCTCAATTCGGCGTCGCAGCTCGAACAGGGCAAGGTGTACTGGAACATCCGCTTCACGGACGTCCCGCCCGCAGAAAACCCGATCTTCCGTTTCGAAGTCACGAACGAGTGGCTGACGGAAGTTCTCGACACGCAATCGTAAGAGGTGACGCATGGTCCCGGAAACTCTGAACAACATGGCGCTGTACGTCGACGGGCGCGGCTTTGCCGGCCGCTCGCCCGAAGTCAGTCCGCCGAAGCTGAAGATCAAGACGGAGGACTATCGCGCGGGCGGCATGGACGCGCCGGTCAAGGTCGACCAAGGCATGGAGGGGCTGCAGGCGGCGTTCACCATGGGCAGCGTCGAGCGTGACGTGCTGAAGTTCTTCGGCCTAGCCGACAACAACGCATTCAACGCGACGTTTCGCGGTGCGTTCCGCGACACGCGCGGCAAGGTGAAATCGGTCGCGCTCATCATGCGCGGCATGCTGTCCGAATACGATCCCGGCAGCTGGAAGCCGGGTTCGACGTCGGAGCTGAAGTACACGGCCGAACTGTCGTACTACAAGGCCGAGATCGACGGTGCGGTGATCTGTGAGATCGACGTGCTCAACATGATCCGCGTCATCGACGGCGTCGACCAGCTTGCCGACGTGCGTAAGGCGCTCGGCATGTAGGAACGTCAGTCGACGGCAATGCCGGCAAAGTAACTTTTCGATAACCAGAGGGGCGGTCCGTTGACCGCCCTTTGTCATTTCTGAGGTGCTGAATGGAAACCGTGAAGATCACGCTGAAGTATCCCGTCTCGTTCGACGGCGTTGTGCGCAACGAGCTGGTGATGCGCCGCCCGAAGGTGCGCGACATGCGTACCGCGAGCAAGCAGGCGCAGGGCGACGACGAGCTGCGCGAAATCGTGCTGTTCGCGGCGCTGGCCGAAGTCGCTCCCGACGATATCGAAGCAATGGACATGGTCGACTACGACGCCATGCAGCGTGCGTACGAATCCTTTCGATCCGTTCGTCCGGCTTCCAATCGAGACGGTGAGGGCGCTGGCCCGGCGGATGATGAAAGAGTACGGAACGCAGCCGCAGTCGGTTGACGACATGACGATCGACGAATTGTTGTGGTGGCTGACGGATTGACCGGGGAATGACATGGCACGCGATATTGCACTTGGCATCGTCATCGGCGGTGCTGTGTCGGCAACGCTCGGTAAGGCGTTTGCCGATACGAATTCGAAGATCGCCGGGCTGCGCAGGGCTGCGAGCGAGCGCGGCATGTGGCAGCGGCAGATCGGTGACACGATCAAGCTGCAGGCGGAGTTCCGCCGTCTGCATCTTGCCGGCGACAGCGCAGCTGACGGAATCCGGCGCAAGCTGGAAAACAACCTCCGTGTGTTGCGTGATGCGGGCTTCGAGGTCGACCGCCTCGATCGCGCATACGACCGGCTCGGCCGGACGGTGCGGGGACTTGAGCTGAAGGCTGCAGGCCATGAGCGTCTGGCCGCCGGTCGAGAGGGCATGCGCAATGCGGCGGGTGACGCGGTGAAGCTTGGCGCGGCCGTTGCCATACCGACCGCTGTCTCAGCACAGTATCAGGCAATCATCCGGGATATCGCCATCAAGGCAGGCATCGCGCGCACCGAGCAGGAACGCACGATGTCCGAGCGCATCCGCCGTGACGCGCTGTCGAATGGCATGGGGCGCAACGAGTTGGCCGACGCCGTCAACCAGATGGTCGCCGGCGGGATGGACGTCGATCGAGCGCTGAACTTCGGACCGGCCGTTGCGAAATTCTCGGTGGGTCAGGGGGCATCGAGCGTCGAGACCGCACAGATGATTCAGGCACTGCAGCAGAACGCCAACATCACGGACCCCAAGGCGATGATGAAAGCGCTGGAGGCCATCGCGTATCTCGGCAAGGAGGGCTCGTTCGAGTCGGTCGACATGGCCCGGTGGTTCCCGGTGCTGCTCGCCGAAATGAAGAAGATCGGTATCACGGGGCAGGATTCCGTGACGCAGCTCGGCGCGATGCTGCAGGTTCAGATGAAGACCGCCGGCAACGCCGACGAGGCGGCGAACAACCTCAAAAACTGGTTCTCGAAGATCGGTTCGGGCGAGACCGAACGCAACTACAAGAAGGCCGGCGTCGATTACGAAGCGAAGATGAAGGAGGCGATCGGCAAGGGCTGGTCGACGCTGGAAGCGTCGTTCGTGCTCGCTCGGGCGTACATCGAGCGTGTCGATCCGAAGAAGGCGGCGCAGCTCGCAGCGGTAGCGAAGCAGCTCAACAGCGAGCTGGATCCCGCCAAGCGTCAGGCGCAGATGCGAGCCTTCGAGGACACGATGAAAACCGGCGACCTGTTCAGCGACATGCAGGTCAAAGCCGCGCTCACGGCCTACATGCAGAACGCCGATCTTTATCAGAAGCTCAAGCGCAACGCAGCGGACGCGAACGGCGAGATGGAGAAAGATCTCGCTGATCGGCGTGCAACGTCGAAGCAGATCTGGAGCGAGGTCGTCCAGCAGTGGGACGACGCGATGCGCAGTATCGGCGATGCGCTGCGGCCGGTGACGGATCTCGCCGGCAAGGTCGCGAAACGAACGGGCGCAACGGTGCAGCGCGCATCGGACGCCGCACCTGGTGCGACGGCGGCAGTCGTCGGCGTCATCGGCACGGCGATTGCCGTTCGTGGCGCACGTGCCGCGTGGAACATAGGGCGCGGTGTGTTCGACATTCTGCGCGGTGGTTGGTTGGCGCGACGCGGTGGCGGTGGACGGGCCGGGGGTGGTGCTGCCGGTGGCCGGGTCGGCAACGCGCTCGACGCGTTGAGCGGTGCTGCTGGGGGCGTGCAGCGTGTGTTTGTTGTGAACTGGCCGGGAGGTGGCCTTGGTGGTGGGCTCGGCGGGGCGGCCGGCGACTTGCTCGGCGACCTGGCCGGTGGCGGCTCTGGCGGCGGCCCCGGCGGCGGCCCCGTTCCGCGCGGTCGCCTCGGTCGTGTCATCAGGGCGTTTCGGTCGGTCGTCGGTCGTTTCGGGCCTTACGCGGGGAAACTGGCCGCCGCCGCCAGTGTCCTGAAAATCGCATTCGCAGCCAAGGATGCGTACGCGGTTGCGCACAGCGATCAGTCGTCCGCGCGCAAGGTGGAAGGGTACGCAAGCATCGGTGGTTCGCTCGCAGGGGGCATGGTCGGGGCGAAGCTCGGGGCAGGTATCGGAGCGCTCGGCGGGCCGCTTGGCGTCGCGATTGGCGGCGTTCTCGGCGGTGCGATCGGTACGTTCGCCGGGGGAAAGTTACTTGGGGCGATGGCGCGCTGGGCGACGGGTTCGAAGGACGGCGACAGCGATGCGGCGAAGGCGGCCGCGAAGGTGGCGGTTGGCCCGGACTCGCCGCAGTCGCGACCGGTCAAGGTCGAGCAGCAGAACTCGTTTGCTCCGGTGTTCCACATCAAGGTCGAGGGCGGCACGGACGCGGAGATCGCGGACAAGCTGCTCGCGCGCATCAATCCGCTGATTCAGCGAACGATGACCGAGTCGATGGATAAGAGCAACCGGTCGGCCATGTTCGATGCACCGCATCTGTAAGGGGTAGTGGATGGACTTCATTTCGAGTGTGACGCAGGCGGCAACGCAGGCCAGTATCGCGTCCGAACGTGTTCGGCACGTGGTGCGCGTGTTCGATCGGAACCGGAGCGCGAGTCAGAACACGGTCGACACATTGACGAAGCTGGCGACGGGAAATCTCACGTCGGCCGCCGACCTGCTGCGCGGGGCGACGAGCCTGCTGTCGGTGGCCGGCGACCTGAGTCCGCAGATCGGCACGGTGATGCGCAGCTTCTCGGCAACCGGTGCGGCCGTCAGTGGCGTGCTGAAGATGATCGGGGGCGTCAATCACCCGTTGATCCAGTCGGCCGCGCAGTCGGTCATGGGCGCGTTGGGCGATGCGAAAACGCAGTTCACCGCGTTGGTCGGCGAGCAGACGATGGGTGCGCTGAAGTCGTTCGCGCAGACGACGGGCCTGAGTTCGGTTCTCTCCGGCCTGTTTGACAGCGCGACGTCTTCCACCCCTCATCTGCTGACGCTATCAACGGATGACGGGGACGCGTTCCACTTCGGGCTGTCGACGGCGGCGTACGACAAGCTGCGGCGTTCGACGCGCTTCAAGATCGCGTCGCAGGAACGCTTGAATCGCGAAGAGGCGCAGCAGCCGGTGAGTCAGGGCGGCGACACGATCACGCTGTCCGGCGTCGTGTTTCCGTCGCTCGGTGCCGGTTTCCGTCAGTTGGAAACGCTGCGCGCGATTGGCGCGAAGTTGAAGCCGGTGCAACTGACGGCCGGCACGGGCGACGTGCTCGGACGCTGGTATCTGCACAGCGTCGACGAAGAGCAGGAGGCGCTGATGTCGGACGGTGCGCCCCGCAAGCAAACCTACAGTCTGGAGTTTGGCCGTTATGGCGAAGATTTTGCGAACCTCTGACGGGGACATCCTCGACTCGCTCTGCTACGCCCATTACGGGACGTTGAAGGCGACCGTCGAGGCCGTGTACGAAGCCAATCCCGGCCTCGCGCGCGAGCCGCAGCCGTTCCGGTCTGGCGTGTTGATCACGATGCCGGATCTCGACACGCCGCGCGACGAACCGATTCAGCTCTGGTCGTGACGGAGGGACGATGCGTGCAATTTTTCAGGTCGTCGCGAACGGCGCCGACATCACGCGCCTGATTCAGGACCGCGTGCTGCGGATCCAGACAACCGACAAACCGGGCCTCGAGGCCGACGAATGCGAGATCGAGCTGGACGATCGGGATGGCAAGGTCCGATTCCCGCCGAAGGGCGCGACGTTGAAGATCTCGCTCGGATGGGAAGGGCATGGGCTGTCGATGCTCGGCGAGTATGCCGTCGACGAGATCGTGCTGCGCGGACCGCCGGCGACGATCATCATCCGAGGCCGACCGGCCAACATGCGGGCGACGTCGAAGACGCAGCGCAATGGTAGCTGGACGAACGTGAAGCTGGCCGACATCGTCGGCGACGTCGCGCGACGCAACAAATGGGTCGCCGCGTGCTCGGTCGACGCGGCGATTCCGCGCGCGGATCAGTTCGGGGAGAGCGACCTGCACTTCATCACGCGTATCGCGCGGCAGTACGGCGCAACGGCGACGGTGAAGGCCGGCAAGCTGATCGTCGGGCCGATCGGCGGCGGCAAGAGCGCAAGCGGCAAGCCGCTGCCGGCGATCACGTTGACGCCGGCCGATCTGACGGACTACGAGATCTCGTTTCCTGACCGCGCCAGCTTCGTTGCCGTACGGACGAAGGTGCACGACAAGAAAACGGGGAAGAAAATCGACCTGACGATCCCGAATCCGGACGCACCGCCGGGAGCCGCCGCCGTACATACCGAGCGCCATGCGTTCGCCAGTCCAGAGGCCGCGAAGGCCGGTGCGAAGTCGCGTCTCGAGAAGCTGAATCGGCACACCGCGCGCAGCGTATTGCGCATGAAGGGGCGCACGGACATATCGGCCGAGAAGACGGTGAAGCTTTCCGGCTTCAAGCAGGAGGCGGACGGCGATTTTCTGGTCGATTCCGTTCGACACACCTATGCCGGCAACGGGTGGGAGACGTCGGTGGAGCTGAACGCCGGCAACAAGGGCAAGGCGAAGGTCGGCCACCGCAAGAAGCCGACGAAGAAAGTCGACCTGGTCGTACCGTCGCCGCCGAAGTAACACGCACGTGCATCAATTTCTGGCAGCCGCCTCGGGGCAACTCGGGCGGCTTTTTCTTTTATTGCGGGGGTGGAATGCAGGACCACGAGAAAACCATTCTGGAGCTGGTGATCATGGGTGGATTGATTGGTGTCGCGAAGGTGCTGGTAGGTAGCGAACAGCTGACGTTCCGGCTTGTCGCCGGCAGGGCCGTATTGGGCTCGGCGACTTCGATGGTCGCCGGCTTGGCGCTGTTGCAGATCCCGGATCTGCCGCCGATCGCGTTGCTCGGTCTCGGTAGCGCGCTCGGCATTATCGGATCGCAGTACCTTGAGGTGCTGCTGCGTCGGAATGCGAAGCGACTGTTCGGGGAGAAGTGACGATGGCGCGTATCACTGTTACCACTGCCGGCGGTCGGAATCGCGTCGCGTTTCTCGACATGATCGCCGTGAGTGAGATCGGTTCCGATCTGCTGGCGAAGTCGGACGACGGCTACAACGTGCTCGTCGGCTCGACGCCGTCGTGCCCGCTGCTGTTCGCGGGCTATGCCGCGCATCCGAACGTGCTCAACCGACAGATCCCGGTGCCGTCGACGGCCGCCGGCCGCTATCAGATCCTCGCGCGCTGGTGGCGGATCTATCAAGCGCAGATGAAGCTGCCGGACTTCGGTCCGATCTCGCAGGACCGGTATGCGCTGCAGCAGCTGCGCGAGCACGGCGCACTGCCGTTGATCGACGCCGGCCGGTTCCGCGAGGCGGTGGCGAAGGTATCGAACGTATGGGCCAGTCTGCCGGGGGCCGGGTACGGCCAGCACGAAAACAAGGTCGAACATTTGCTGGCTGCGTACCGCGCGGCGGGCGGGGAGGTGGTCGCATGACATGGATCGACCCGCGTATCTGGCTGCTCGTCGTTGCCGGTGTCATTGCCGGTTCGGCGGGCGGGTACTTCAAAGGGCACCGTGATGCGGATCAGTCCGCCAAGGTCGCCGATCAGGTCAAGCAGATCGACGATCTGCGGGCTGAACGTGATGAATTTGGCCGCCGGCTGGCGGCTCAAGAGGAGATTGCAACCAATGCTGCGAAAGAACGTGATCAGGCACGCGCCGATGCTGCTGTTGCCGATGGCGTTGCTGATGGGTTGCGCAAGCAGGTCGCCGCACTCGTTGCCGACACGCGACGTGCCGCCGCTGAGGCCGGAAGCTCGGCAACCGGCGATACGCTCGATCTGCTTGCCGACCTGTTCGGCCGGGCTGACGAGCGCGCGGGAGAGCTGGCGAAGATTGCTGACGAGCGGGGCGTCGCCGGCCAGCAATGCGAGCGCAGCTACGACGCGTTGATCGGCAACGCGCAAACCAATCGACCACAGTAACGCGGCAATCGAGGCGCGCCGGCCTCGAAAGAAACAGACCGAGAGGCGTGCGGCAACACGCCACCCGGTCTCCTTTCCACTGTCTACGCCAGTGAATCGGCTAAGGCCCTGCTACCTACCGGTCGGCGGGTCGGATTCTACACCAAGTTTAAAAACGGCTTTCATAATGGCAAATCGCATCATTCCTTGGATTGGCGGCAAGCGCCGTCTGGCAGACCACATCATTCCGCGTTTTCCGGCTCACGATTGCTACGTCGAGGTATTCACGGGCGGCGCAGCGCTGTACTCCACGTTCAACCTTGTCTCCTCATGAAGCAGGCGATATGCTGGCGTCCTGCTTAAAGGAGCGAGCTATGGCAGCAGCAAAAGGCCAAATGATGAGTGCTCGCGTAGAGCCACAGACTAATGCCGTGCTGCAAGCGGCCGCGCAGACCGAAGTGTGGAGTCTCGCCAACAAGGAGGGAAAAGATGGTGATGGCTTATCGCCGCGTACATGGTTACCTGTCGTCCGGCGTACGCATTCCGGTGCGAGGATGTGGCGAGTGACAAAGCAATGCCAATCAACTAGTGGTCCGCACGGCGCACGGACTATGCGGCTCGACGAATCGCGCATAACGTACACGGAGCTTAACCATGTCTGATCAGACGCCCCCCGACAATGACGTCGCCGCGCCAAAGGCTTCGGCCAATCTTCGGCGAATCAGCCTGCGCAGTCTGTTCCTAGACCCGAACAATTTCCGCATTATTCACGAACCCGATCAGAAGACGGTCACCGATGTAGAGGTGAAAAACCGTGACGTAATGCAGCGAACAATGCGCCTGCTTTGTGGGGACAAAAACCAAAACATCCAGGATTTGATTGAGAGTTTCAAGGCTAACGGCTACCTCCGCGTCGACCAGATTCTCATTCGAGAACTTCCTGGAGGTGGATTTCTGGTCGTTGAGGGCAACCGTCGGGTTGCTGCTCTGAAATTCTTGCAACAGGAGCATGAGTCCAAAGGCATCGACTTGGGGCGGCTTCAGCCTGAGGTCTTCAGCCAGGTTCCGGTGGTGCTATATACCGACGTCGATGAGGTACATCAGCTGACGTTGATGGCCCTGAAACATATTAGCGGGAATAAGAAATGGGGCGAATGGAACCAGGCTCAACTTTTGGAGTCGCTGCATAAAGATTACCAATTGACCGAAGACGAGATTTGCAAGCGCATTGGCATCACCAAAGTGGAGGTGCGCCGAAGCCTGCGCGCACTCTCATTGGTGGCCGAATATCGTGCTTCGGATTACGGCGATCAGTTTAACGAATCCATGTTTCCTATTTTCCGTCATGCCGTTCGGAGTGCGGCGCTGAAAAATTGGATGGAGTGGGATGACGGTGACCGCCACACCCACAACACTGCAAATCGGGATTTCTTCTTTTCGCTGATGTCGCGTGAGCCAACGGAGGAAACGGAGGATGATGGGTCGGTGGGTTACGGTGGCAAGTACCTTGAACCGGTAATCACACGGCGTGATGATGTGGACACGCTGGCCAAGGTGATCGATGACGACCGAGCGCTGGAGTATCTCAAAAAAAATCGAGATCTGAATGGTGCCTATCGCACGAGCGATTTGGTATTTCGCGAGCGGCAGCAAGCAGCTGTCCGCTCCGTGGCGGCCGATGTGGAGACGCTGACGCAGCTGGCAATTAACCCGCAAAATTTGCCTGATCTGGAGGCAGTTCGCGGGAAATTGCAATCTATCATAGACCGGGCGCGTGCCTCAGGTCTAAGCGGTGTCGAACAAAAAGCTGTATTCCGTGATCGCGTAGATTCCCATTTTAGTCGGATCCATGTGCAGCGGTATCGGCGGCTGGCAGGAGTCGACATGGCCCAATTGGCCAGAATTAACATCATAGCGGGCATAAACAATTCAGGCAAAACGTCGCTATTGGAGGCCATCTATCTACTCGCGAGACAGAACGATTTGGATGGTCTATTAGATGTAATGCGTCGACGCGGAAAAGTGGCTACGGATCAACTCGACCCAGAATGGATGCTGGAACAATTGGGCAATGAGGCGCTATGCATTGATGGAACTTATGATCAGGCTCGGGCGACTGTTAATATTCGGCAATACCTTGAAGAAGACTCGGCAATCGAGCGAACTCGTTACCTTGGCTCGATCGAAATTGAGTCTAGTTTTGGTCCGACTGAGTTGACATCGTTGAATCGAATCTATAAAGGTCAGGACCGGGAAACGCATGCTGATAGCATTCGCCTTCTATGCCCCGTGATTTTTAGTAGCCCATTTTTCTTCAACGAGCCCCATCGATACACGAGCCTTTACCATAAGAGTGTTCAGTCGAAGGCGCTACCGGACATTTTCGAATTTTTACGTAAGAATTTGCTGCCGACGCTAGAGGATATTCGCCTGACAGATGAGCGACAGCGGTTCTTGGTGGTGGATCGACAATTCTCTTCTGGCGTTGATTTGTCTTGCTACGGCGAGGGTTTGCAGCGAATGTTCTTGCTGTCGCTGCTGTTCGCTTCGGCTCAGCACGGCGTCGTGCTGATTGACGAGTTTGAGAACGCAATTCATTATCGATTAATTGCGCCATTTTCGCGTTTTGTACATGAGATGGCGAAAAAATTCAATGTCCAGGTATTCATCACGAGTCACAGCAAGGAATGCATTGATGCCTTCATTGAGGCGATCCCAGAAACGGAGGATCTCTCATGTCACGCAATCGTTAACGCCGAGGAAGGAATTAGAACGCGTGACTTTTCAGGGCCGGCATTTAAGAAGTTGCTAGAAGCGGGCGATGTCGATCTGCGAGGTGCCCAATAATGGCGCAATGGTTCCGTGCACACTTGATGTTCTGCGAAGGTCCGCACGATGCAGCATTTCTAAATAAATTGCTAAAGACGCAGCTTTCATTTAAAAAGGTAGAGCTCAAGCTGTCAGAGCTACCGTATCCGATTTCGAATGTGCTGCAGCAAAGTTTCAAGACTCGGGCTGCGGACGATTTGCGTCTCGATCTCGCCAAGAAATTTTTTCTGCCGGATTATATTTTGGGGCGAGATGAAGTACTGGTTATGATTTTTAATTACGGCGGATCGAATCGAAAGGCGAATATGTCGCCTTTTCTCGAGAAGGTATTTGCGTTGCTTGATACGCCAACTACTTTTGTGCGGGCGGGGCAATCGGCAAATCGAGCGATCTTGAGCTACATTGTGTTCGCCGATGCAGATGCTCGCGGACTTATCGGGGCACGACATGACATCAGTGCAGATCTTGCGATGATCGGTGATTCGCAATGGCTTTCCAATAGTTGGCAAGCCATTCCTGACACCACGGCAGTCATGCAGGACAGCCCATTTGGCACAACGGCAGCCTACATTTGGAAGAAGTCCGCGGAAGATAGTGGTACGCTGGAGGACGTTGTGCACGAGTGTCGCTCTGGACATGCTGGGTTGAATCAGACGCTGGATTTCCTCGACGCACGCTTTAGCTGGAGTCCGCCTGCTGATGCGACGCCAGAACAGTCTTGTGCCATAGCAGCCAAGCGCCTAAAGGCTGCGTTCTGTGTGGAAGGCCAGCGCGAGAAGCCAGGAATGAGTCTAGGTGTAGTTTTAGACCAGACAGACTTATTGGAGCAAGAAGGTGTTACGGGCTCTCCAGCAGTCCAAGATTGCTTGGCGTTCTTGGGCGCTTGGCTAAAGCCCATGCAAGCTACTGCAGTTGTAGCGAAGGATGCCACTGGAACAGCTGATATGCCCTTAGAGGCTGGATAGTATTCGGTTGATCCAATATGAGAATCGTGGCGTTTGGTTTAATTTGATGCAAAGCGTCCGCAGTTAATTCATCGATCAACTTCGAGGGGCGAATCCGAGCAGTGCTCGAGCCCCTCGCATAAATCATCGATTCGCAACCGTGCCTCGACTTGGCAGAGTCTAACAGCATATATGGAACGGTGTTTCGGTTTTCGGTGCCAACTGTGCAACATGAGCACTGCTGCGAATGACGGAAAGGTTCCGTCAGCTATTCCATCGGAAGCTTGTTATATCCACTTCGGGATAATTGCTTTTTAGAAAATCCAAGAATCGCTTATAGACGGGTAAGAAGACTTCCGTTGCTCGGTTCACGCGATCTTCCAAAAGTATACGCTCTTTGTACAGTAAGTTTCTTGACCTAAGCATGTATTTTCCCTCTCCATCTGGGAAAAAATAAGGCTCGTGATCGTCAATATGCTCGGATGTGGCTCGATCAATTTCCATCAGTGCGTTGCAGAAATTTTTATAGTGTTCGTTCAGAGACGAGTCGTGAAATTCTTCGCAATGCGGCTTGTCGATTGGGAATGAATTTAAAGTTTCTACTGCTGTCCAAATCGGCCAATTTAGTCGTCCTGGTAGGAATTCGACAGCCGACCGAAGTTGGATGAAGGGTAAATATCGCATTAATGCGTTTAGTGCGTCAATATCAACGTGTCGTTTGGAGTGATCCGCAAGAAGCGTCTCGACCCATTGTTCGTGATCTGCTTTGATATCGAGAAGGCGTTGCGTAGGATATTCCTCTTGATTTCCATCAACAATTCTGTGGTGAATGGCGCAGAGTAGAATTAAATTGTTGTAGCCATCAATATCACCGTCATATTCCTCGTCTCCGCGCGGGCCATCATCGCTTTGCGCAATTATATGTGCCATGTCTGAGATCTTGACGCCTTCTTGCCAGGCGTTAATTCTGCAGATACTGCACCGTCCTGCTGCAAGTGCGAATAGCTTTGCCACCGTTGAATTTTTCATGTCCCGTGTTCAAATCGTAGTTGCGCGTCATTGTAATGGCGGTTTGCTGTTTTCGGTCGATAGCATCGACTGAGATGTATCCGGGCCCGAGTTCGACAGTGCATCGTGCGGGATCACTTGGGATTCTTGCCATGCGGCGACGCAGCAGCCTGTCTCGCCTGCGGCCGAAAGCCCACTGCGAGCGGGATTTATCGCGCACTACTGGTTGGCTACATCCCGGGAGCGGGAACCGCGCTGCACTGGCCTTGTGCTTGTCATTTCATCCTCGACCGACGGCGTGGCCGTTTGCCCGCATTTGTGGCAGGCTGTCTGCGAAGCGCTCAGCTGATATTAGTTGACCGCGAAAAGTCAAGTGATCGTCTACGTTTCGATAGGCAGCAAATTGATGACAACCTCCCTTCTCGGCTCGAGCTAGAGGACAGCATGGGCAGGTTGATGCCGATTTTCCTGCATCGGCGCGGACCGGGTTACTGCATCTATTGTTTGACCTCATCGAGCGTGGATATCCCGCCCGCCGAAGCTGAGGCAAACTACTATCGGCAACTTGAAACAGCTGCCGCTGAACTCGCATCAACTTAGACCAACCAGCCTCCACGATTCCCGGGGCGGTTCAGGTAGCCGGCGGCGAAGCTGCCGTTGCTCCTCCTGATTACGGGCAGCCTGGTCGACCAAGTGCAAGCAGTAGGGGAATGATGTGCTCCATGAGCTGGCCGAGGTGCCGGTCTCGGGCCGTCGGCTCGGTCGACAGTATCCGGGCAACCTGCTCGATCTGGTTTTTGACCTCCCGTAGGACGGTCTGCGGATCTCTGTGGGCGACGCACACCCCTCCAGTACCATTTGATATGCGTCGAGGCAATGCATCAATCTGACCACCTCCTCAGAGACAATTTCCAGTTCATCGCTCAGCGATATCGCGAAGCGTCTCAGATCGGCGACGTCGTTTGACTCTTTGCTCATTGGACTCTCCACCCGCTGGAAAGACACCGGGTGCGAACCATCTTCTCATTGGTCGTCGCGTGGGCCAACCTAGTTACTTTGGGAGGGGCGACCGCTGGCGGACCATCCAAGTCTCGAATCAGTGGCAGGATTGACGCTCAGAAGCACGAAAGCCCGCTATGAGCGGGCTTTTTCACGTGCTACAAATTTGCTACAGCAAGGGGCGGGAGCCTTGCTGGACAGGCCTTGGGCTTATCATTCCGTCCCCTGAACTACGGGGATCGTTCGAATGATTCCAATCAACTCGTAAGAACTGTCAAATAATGCTTTGCAGCAGTGACTGCATCGCCAAGTTGGGGGAGTCCTTGAGCGACTGTGACCACGTTTGCTACCACCGACAGGATACTAATGAATTGTTCGCCCACGCTCGTCGACTGTAACGCAGATCGATATTGAGAATCACGCATCACATGACCGACCGCGCTATCGACTGCATCCAAGATAGGAACGGCACCGGTAATCGAATATTCGTCTAGTGCTCGGATCAGGCGTTCGACGTGTCGAAGAACTGCGATTTTTGCGGACTCCGGCAGATCGCTTGCGAGAAGGTCACTTTTAAGTGCTGAAAGTTTCTCCTGGAGGTCGCTTGTCGTTGTCTGCTCCAAAATTGATATTGGCTCTCGTGTCCCAAGCATTTCAGCATTCATCTCAAGATAGGTCATCGAATGTTGGTCGATGACGTTGATGAATGTAGCCCACTGTCCAGCTAGTTGCTGCTGGATAAACGCTGCAGTGACCTGTGCGAACCAGTGATTCCACATGGCGGACTGGTTCGGGTAGTGGCGCAGCATTGCTTCGCGCGCTGCAGGTGCCAGAGACATCGCTTGTCCAAGGCGCGTCATAAGCAATGCTTCGTCCTCGCCCGTACGCAAGATCGTGCGCCAAGCTTCTCGGCAAACAGTCGTAGCATTGATTCGCTTGCCAGCGGATAGAAGTTCAAACAGCCGCGTTGCAGCATTATCTCTTGGAAGACTCAATTCGATCCTCGTTTGTTAAATGCGGCGTACCTGGTCTCGTCGTCGCGCAACTATTGTACTGATGGTTTCGAGAGACAGTTGACGCCACTGAGCGAGCCGGAGCATGGATGGCCAATTTGAGTGGCTAATCATCGTAAGTGATTGATACATCATATTGTATGACGGCCTGCAAAGCCGTTTAGGCCGGTTCGACTCCGGCTCGCGCCTCCAGGTAGAACGAGAAAAAGCCCCGCTTCGGCGGGGCTTTTCTTTTTTCTGCGTCCGGCTCGGAGGTGGGCGGGGCGGGTGCGGTAGCATGGCGCGATCAGCGGGCGTTCGAGTCCTGCGCGAGACGCCGAGGCGATCGATGGCGAAATCAGGCGAAGCGAATTGAGCACCCCCGGGCTTGAAACGAGGGAGGCGCGGCTAGCCGATTGCGCCGCAATCGCGAGGCTGCTGTGCCAGCTTGGATACGAGGCAACGCCCGCGCTGATTCATGAAAAATTGCAGTCGTTCGCCGACAAGCCGGGTGACCGGGTATGTGTGGCAACGATGGGCGGCGAGGTGGTCGGCAGCATCAGCCTGCACATCCTGCCGCTCTTTCATGCAGCCGGAAATCTCGGGCGCATCACGAGCATGGTCGTCGACGAGCGTCACAGGGGATGCGGAATTGGCGGTGCACTGATGGCGACTGCAGAACGTTGGTTCGAGAGCGGCCGATGTGTGAAGCTGGAAGTGACGAGCGGCGATCAACGCCCGGACGCTCACCGTTTTTATGCGCATCATGGTTTCGTGCGAGACGGGCAGCGGCTCTCCAGGAAAATGCATCCGTAGCGCATGCCTAAAAGCAAAAGCCCGCTGTGAGCGGACTTTTTGGTTTCAGCGGTTGAAGCGCGATGCTCGAACGGGCTTCGGCTGTGCGATGCCGCTCGTTCGTCGCGCGCTTCGCTCAACCATCCACCGGCTGCGCCGGCGTGTCGAGCGTCAACTGATAGAACGCCGCGTCGAGCCACCGGCCGAACTTGAATCCCGCCTGCGTGATCGTGCCCGAATGCACGAATCCGAGCTTCGTATGCAGTGCGATGCTTCCTGCGTTGGTTGCATCGATGCAGCCGACCACCACATGCACCTGTGCTTCGCGCGCGCGCCGGACCACTTCGCGCAGCAGCACCTCGCCCAGCCCGCGGCCGCGCTGGTCGCGATGCACGTACACGCTGTGTTCGACCGTGTACTTGAAGGCGGGAAACGCGCGGAACGTGCCCCAGCTCGCAAAGCCCAGCAGCGTGCCCGACGCGTCGACCGCGCCGATGACCGGGAAGCCGCCCGCGCGCTTCGCCGCGAACCACGCGACCATCGCTTCCGGCGGACGCGGCTTGTAGTCGTACAGCGCGGTGGAGTTCGCGATCGCGTCGTTCAGGATCTCGAGAATGGCCGGCGCATGCTCGGCCTCGCTGCAATCGATCAGGCGCACGTCGTCGCGCTGTTTCGGGGAATTCATACCGGCTCCTGTAGGCAATAAATAGGGCGTGCGCATTGCTGCTGCGACGACGCGCTCATCAGAGGTTCCGCACGCCGGCGGCGGCAGACGCATCGCAGATCGCGACGACATAGCGGGCGGCATGCGACGACGGATTGCTGAAAATCAGCGGCTGGTCGAGCCGCATGGCCAGGCAGTCGCCTTCTTGAAGTTCGTGAAGCGTGTCGCCGAACGTGACGTCGACGCGGCCGCTGATCACCCACACCTGCTGATGCAGCGCGCTTTCGCGTCCGCCGCTGTCGTACGCGACGCGTGCACCGGGCGGGAAATCCACCTCGACGAGCTGGATCGGCGACGGCCAGCCGGCCGGGGAGAGGTTGCGGCGTACATAGCCGGACGCGGGATCTCGCCATTCGGCCTGCTGCGCGCGGCGGGCCAGCGGCTGCACGGGCGTGTCGTCCTGGTCGCCGCCGAACAGCCCTGCCAGCGACACGCCGAGCCCGGCCGCGAGCTTGTCGAGCACGACGGCCGTCGGGCTGGCCGAAGCGCGTTCGATGAGCGAGATCATCGAACGGCTGACGCCGGAGCGCGCGGCCAGCGCGTCGAGCGTGTAGCCTCGCACGGTGCGCAGGTCGCGTACGCGCCGGGCGATGCGTTCGTTGATGCCGGTGTCGTCGGCAACGGCGGTGGCTGATTCTTTCATGATGGATTTATTTTCCAGCAAACTGGAATTCAATGTCAACGATATCGATCCCAGACGGCTCGACGGAATTCGAACGGCTTGCCCGGCAGTCGTGCGCGGCGTAATATACGAATCGACTACGTTTCGTTTAATTGGGGATATATGGGTATCATCAAGATTTCCGAGCACATGCACGAGCGGCTGCGCTCGACCAGCACGGCGCTGAGCCGCTCGATCAATGCGCAGGCCGAACACTGGCTGCGGGTCGGGATGCTGGCGGAACTCAATCCGGCGCTGTCCTATGGCGACATCTGCCGGATGCTGATCGAGGCCGAAGCACGGGGCGGTGAGGCGGGGCCGGCGGAACCGGTCGAGCACGGCATCGAGCAGGTGGCGTAATGGCGAAACGAGAAATCCCGATCCGCGGTGCCGCGGAAATCGCCAAGTCGCGCGAAGCCGCGAAGCTCGCGTCGCAGGTGCTGACGATGATCACCGAGCACGTGAAGCCGGGTGTCACCACCGACGAGCTGGACGTGCTCTGCCGCGAATACATCGTCGACGTGCTCGGCGCGATCCCGGCGAACATCGGCTATCACGGCTATCCGAAGACGCTGTGCACGTCGGTCAACCACGTGGTGTGCCACGGCATTCCGACGTCGCGGCCGCTGCGCGACGGCGACATCGTGAACCTCGACATCGCGGTGATCAAGGACGGCTGGTTCGGCGATACGAGCCGCATGTATTTCGTCGGCGAACCGAACGAACTCGCGCGGCGCCTCGTCGCGACGACCTATGAGGCGATGCACGCGGGCATTCGCGCGGTGCGTCCGGGGGCGACGCTCGGCGACGTCGGCTACGCGATCCAGCAGGTCGCGCATCGCGAAGGCTTCAGCGTGGTGCGCGAATACTGCGGGCACGGCATCGGCGATGTCTATCACGACGAGCCGCAGGTGCTTCACTACGGCCGTCCGGGCACCGGCGTGCCGCTTCGGCCCGGGATGATCTTCACGATCGAGCCGATGCTCAACGCGGGCAAGCGCGACACGCGCATGCTGGCGGACGGCTGGACGGTCGTCACGAAGGACCATTCGCTGTCGGCCCAATGGGAGCACATGGTCGTCGTGACGGAAACGGGCTTCGAGGTGCTGACCGAGGACGCGAAGCCGCAGGCGTTCCCGGCGCTGTCCGGCACGCACGCCGCCTGATACCTGCAGTGCGCCGCGAAGGGTGGTGCGGTGGCACAGTGGAACGGGCCCCTTTGCGGGGCCCGTTTCGTTTTCGTTCGAGGTTGCGCGGTGCGCGCGATTTACGCGCGAACGCGGCGACCGGTAGTTCGCTGGAGGCGCGCGGCCTGGCCGCCGCTCAACCGCGCGCCTTCTGCCATGCGTGTTCGACGAACACGCGGCACAGCGCTTCCATCCCCTTGCGGTCTTCGTCGTCGAAGCGCGCGGCGACCGGGCTGTCGACGTCCCACACGCCGATCAGCGTGCCGTCGGCGGCCACGAGCGGCACGACGATTTCCGACTCCGATGCGGCGTCGCACGCGATATGGCCGGGGAAGTCATGCACGTCGCGCACGACCTGCGTCTCGCGCGTCTGCGCGGCCGTGCCGCACACGCCCTTGCCGAGCGCGATCCGCACGCAGGCGGGCTTGCCCTGGAACGGCCCGACCACGAGTTCCGTCCCGTCGAAGAAGTAGAAGCCGGCCCAGTTGAGACGGTCGAGCGAGTGGTAGACCAGCGCGGAGAAGTTGGCCGCGTTCGCGGTCAGGTCGCGTTCGGATTCGACGAGCGCGCGTGCCTGCTCGACGAGCGTCGCGTATTGATCGGCCTTGGAGGCGTTGGGGTCGTTGGACAGCGTGAACATGGCGGGAAAGCGATCAGGGTTGTGGAGTGCGCGATGCGCGTACCGCAGTCTACGGCACGCGCGCTGGGTTTGCAGCGGCCGGTCACGCGTGAAGCGGCGCGCTCAATCGGGTTCGAGTTCGGCAAACCGCTCCGCGAGAAAATCCAGCAGGGCACGCACCGCGGGCAGCAACCCCCGGCGCGACGCGAACACCGCGTGCACGATTTCGCGGCGCGGCGCCCAGTCGGGCAGCACGATCACCAGCTCGCCGCGCGCGACCTCATCGCGAACCATCATCGTCGGCAACTGCACGATGCCGACGCCCGCGACGGCCGCCGCGCGCAGCGCGAGCATGCCGCCCGTCACGAAGCGCGGCTGGTGATGAATTTCCGCGTGAGCGCCGTCAGGCCCGCGCAGCCGCCACACGTGCGCGGACTGAGGGGCACCGTGATCGAGGCTCGGCAGGCGTGCGAGATCGGCGGGAACGGCCGGGGCACCCTGCTCGCGCAGCAGCGCCGGGCTTGCGACGAGGCACTGGCCGCGCTCGGCCAGCACGCGCAGCGCGAGATCGCTGTCTTCGAGCGGCGGCGGACGCACGCGGATCGCGACGTCGATCCCTTCGCCGACCACGTCGACGCGCCGGTTGGTCGCTTCCAGATGAATCTCGACGCGCGGGCACGCGACCATGAACGCGGCGATCATCGTGCCGACCAGCGAATCGAGCAGCACGATCGGGCAACTGACGCGCACGATGCCGCGCGGCTCCTCGTGCAGCAGCGCGATCGCTTCGTCGGCGGCATCGGCCTCGACGAGCATCGCGCGGCAATGCGCGTAATAGGTCTGCCCGACGTCGGTGACCGTGAAGCGGCGCGTCGAGCGCTGGATCAGCCGCATCCCGAGCCGCGCCTCGAGCAGCGCGATGCGGCGGCTCAGCTTCGATTTCGGCATGTCCAGCGCCCGCCCGGCCGGTGCGAAGCCGCCGTGTTCGACGACCTGCACGAAGTAGTAGAGATCGTTCAGATCCCGCGCTTTATCGTTCATGAAATGGAACGCTGAGTGCGATTTTGGCAGTCTACCGGATCGATCGTTCCACCACTATATTTCTACCCAGGATGCGAAACACGTGTTTCGCCGCAATTCGGAGAAGGCAATGAAGAGGATCCAGGGTGTGTACAGTGCGCCGCGCGGCCATTGGGTCGGCGACGGTTTCCCGGTGCGTTCGATGTTCAGCTACCAGTCCCACGGCGCGCACCTGAGCCCGTTCCTGCTCCTCGATTACGCCGGCCCGACCACGTTCGAGCCGGGTTCGATCTCGGCGCCGCGCGGTGTCGGCCAGCATCCGCACCGCGGGTTCGAAACGGTGACCATCGTCTATGACGGCGAGGTCGCGCACCGCGACTCGACCGGCGCGGGCGGCGTGATCGGCCCGGGCGACGTGCAGTGGATGACGGCCGCGAGCGGGATCCTGCATGAGGAATTCCACTCGGAAGGGTTCACGCAGCGGGGCGGCCCGCTCGAGATGGTGCAGCTGTGGGTGAACCTGCCCGCCGCGGACAAGATGGGCGCGCCCGGCTACCAGACGCTGCTGAACGCCGACATCCCCGTGGTCGAGCTGCCGGACGGCGCGGGGCGTGCGCGGATCATCGCGGGCGAACTCGACGGGCGGCGCGGCCCGGCCCGCACGCATACGCCGATCGACGTATGGGACGTGCGGCTCGTGGCCGGCGGTCATGCGCGGTTCCCGGTCGCCGAAGGACGTACGCTCGCGGTGGTCGTGCTGAGCGGTACCGTGCAGGTGAACGGCGAGACGGTCGCCCGTGAAGCGCAGTTCGTGCAGCTCGGACGCGACGGTAGCGACGTCGAGATCGAAGCGAACGGCGACGCGAAGCTGCTGATCCTGAGCGGCGAACCGATCGACGAACCCGTCGTCGGCTACGGGCCGTTCGTGATGAACTCGCAAGCGGAGATCCGTACCGCGATCGAGGACTTCAACAGCGGCCGTTTCGGCCAGATGCCGGCATGACGGACAGGCCCCGCGCAATGCGGGGCCTTTTTTTGCGCGCGGACGGTCGGTCGCGCGGCGAGGGTGCTTCGAGGCATAATCGTCGATTGCCGCGCGCCGGCCGGCGCGCCCGAATCAGGACCGACCATGAACGCATCCGCTGCATCCCCGAGCGCCGCCGATCTCGACTGGCGCTGGAAATCCTTCGACGCGCTGACGGCGCGCGAAGTCTATTCGATCCTCGAAGCACGCAGCGCGGTGTTCGTCGTCGAGCAGAACTGCGTGTATCGCGACATCGACGACGCGGACCAGGCCGCATGGCACCTGGCCGCCTTCGATCCGGCCGGTCGCGTGGCCGGCTATCTGCGTGTGCTGCTGCCCGATGCGCAGAACACCGACGTACGTATCGGCCGCGTGCTGACGACCGCCGCGTTTCGCGGCGCGGGCCTTGGCAACGAGCTGCTGTCGCGCGCGCTCGAGCAGATCCGCGCGCAATGGCCGGATACGCCGGTGAGCCTGCATGCGCAGGCCCACTTGCAGCGTTTTTACGGGGCATTCGGCTTTGCGCCGAGTTCGGAAGTGCACGACGAGGACGGCATCCCGCACGTGTGGATGAGCAGCGCACGCGCGTAATGCGCGACCCGCCGCGCAGCAGCAGTCAGTGCGCGGCGTGCGCCACCGGCGGCCGGTCCGCGTGCTGCGCGGCCCTTTCATCGATCAGGCGGCCGCGCGCGGACAGCCGCAGCCAGTGCCGCAGCGCGATCAGCGCGCCGATCACGCTCATCATCGAGCCGGGAATCCACAGCAGCAGGCCGCCGATCTGCTGGTCGCGCAGCGGGCTCAGCCACGTGAATGCACGGCCGCAGATCGAATAGATCGGATACAGCTCGTGCGGCGTGAAGAAGATCAGCGCGCCGAGCGCGATCTGCGGCGGGATCGCCGCGACGACGATCAGGATCCGGCGGCCCGGCGACAACCGTGCGGGCGGCGCGGGCCGCGGATCGACGACGAGCCACCAGAACAGCAGCCCGTCGATCACCATGCTCCAGTTCATCACGCGATAGAGACGCCAGTCGAGCATCGCGATGAAGTGAATCGGCGACAGCAGCCAGAAATAGATCAGCCCGACGAACAGCACGACCGCGACGACGGGATGGAACACCACGTCGAGCGTCGCGCGGACGGGCGCCCACGCGAGCGCGGGGCGCACGAAACGCTGCCGCCAGCGAAACGGAATGCCCGCGCGAATCGCCGCACCCGGATAGGACAGCGCGATGAAGAACGGCCCGAGGTGGTGCAGCACCAGATGCTGCGCGCGGTGCAGGAAGAACTCGTGCTCGAAGAAATAGTCGAGCCGCGTATGCAGCGCGATGTAGAGCGCCGCCAGCCCGAACCAGAACGAGAACTGCCGCAGCGGCGACACCTTCGCCTTCTTCACGCCGCGTGCGAACAGCACGGCGGCGGTCAGCACCGCGATCACGACGGTGGGCGACGGTTCCCACGGATCGAGCCAGTACAGGACGTTCATCGCGCGCGCATCACTTCGCCTGGGCCGGCGATTTCACGGCGAACGGCGCATCGACCGTTTCGCCGTCGGAGAACTTCAGGCGCAGGTGCACGGTGTCGCCCGGCTTGATCGCGTGCTTCGGTTCCTCGAGCATGAAGTGATAGCCGCCCGGCGCGATGTCGACCTTGCCGCGCGCGGGGATCGTCAGCTTGTCGACCATTTCCATTTTCTGCGTCGAGCCGTTCGAGACGGTCTGGTGCAGCATCGCCATCCCGTAGTCGGGGCTGTCGACGTCGACGAGATCGACCGGCTTGTCGCTCGTGTTCACGAGCGTCACGTAGCCGCCGGCCGGCAGCTTGTTCGGCAGCCAGCGCACCCACGCGTTCTGCGCGGTGATCGCGCCGGCGGCATACGCGTGGGCGCCTGCGCACAGCGCGGCGAGGAGGGCGAGCGTCTTGAGGGTCGTTTTCGTTTTCATGTCGGGATGAATTCAGGTAGTGGAGGCGGTGTCGATGATCCGGCGCACATCGGCGGCGATGGCGTCGGGCGAGTCGCGGTCGGTCGCAAGCAGGCGGGCGCGGCCGCTCGCGTCGAAGATGTAGACGGCCGAGCTGTGCGTGACTTCGTAGCCGCCGGACGGATCGCGCTTCTCCATCTGGTATGCGACGCGATAGCGCTTCGCGAGCGATTCGATCTGGCGGTCGGTGCCGGTCAGGCCGCGTGCATGCGCGGCGTCGAATGCGGCGACATACGATTGCATTGCCTGCGGCGTGTCGCGCGCAGGGTCGACCGAGACGAACAGGATGCGCACGTTGTTTGCCTTCGGGCCGAGCTTCGCCAGCACCTCCATCAGCCGCGCCATCGTTTCGGGACAGACATCGGGGCAGTGCGTATAGCCGAAGTAGACGAGCGAGACCTGGCCGTGGAATGCATCGGCGTCGACGGGATGGCCGTCGCCGCCCGTCAGCGTGAACGACAGGTCGGGCAGGTGGCCGGTGACGTTGGTCAGGTTCCAGCGCGGCTCGTCGTGCGTGCACGCGGCGAGCGCCACGGCGGCGGCGAGGGCCGCGGCCGTGCGGATGAGGCGGGAAAAGCGCCGGTGCGGCGTGGTGCAGGCAGACGACATCCTGGGGCTCGATCGGACGGAAGGTTGGCCGGCCGGCGCGGCGCCATGCGTCGCGCGGCAGGCGGTTGCGACTGTAGCGCAATTCGCGCGCCCGCGTCCTTTCGAAACCCGTACGCCGCGGGCGAGCGGGGCAATATGTCGCAGTTGACGCAGGCGGCAGCGCAATACCGGCGCCGCGCCGGTTTCGCCCATCTCGATGCGCAGGCGCGGTAAGATGCGCACAATTCCATTCGCGCAGCGGCCGCCCGGCGTTTGCCGGCCGGCCCTCACACTATCGAGTCGATGCAATCCGTTCCGGCTTCCCTGTCCCTGACCGACACCGCGTTCTTCTTCGACTTCGACGGCACGCTCGTCGAACTGGCGCCGACGCCCGACGGCATTCATGTTCCGCCGTCGCTGCTGACGCTGCTCGACGAGCTGCAGCGCCGCTCGCACGGCGCGGTCGCGATCGTGTCCGGGCGCGGCATCGACAACATCGACACGTTCCTGAAGATGCCCGGCATGCCGATCGCCGGCCTGCACGGCGCGGAGCGCCGCGATGCGAACGGTGACACGCAGCGCATCGGTTTCAACGACGAACGCCTGCTGCGCATCGAGCGCGAGCTGGCGGCCGTCGTCGATCGTCATCCGGGCATGCTGCTCGAAATCAAGGGCGCGGCCGTCGCGCTGCACTATCGCAACGCGCCCGAGCGCGAGGCGGCGGCGCGCGCGGCCACCGAGCGCCTCGTCGCCGACTATGCCGATGCGTATGTGCTGCAGCCGGGCAAGATGGTGTTCGAGATCAAGCCGAAAGGCGTCGACAAGGGGCGCGCGCTCGCTGCGTTCCTCGACGAGCCGCCGTTTGCCGGCCGTGTGCCGGTGTTCGCGGGCGACGACCTGACCGACGAGAAGGGCTTCGCGGTAGTCAACGCGCGCGGCGGGCTGTCGATCAAGGTCGGCGCGGGCGAGACGTCCGCCCGCACGCGGCTCGATTCGGTCGACGCGCTGCATGAGCAGATCGCGCGCTGGCTCGGTGCGGAGCAGCCGGACGCATGAGTCGCCTCATCATTGTTTCAAACCGCGTCGCGCCGATTTCGGAAGGCGAACCGGCGGCGGGCGGTCTTGCGATCGGCGTCTACGATGCGCTGAAGGAGACGGGCGGCATGTGGTTCGGCTGGAGCGGCGAGGTCGTCGCGTCCGGCGCGCCGCAGATCCGCGTCGAAGAGCACGGGCCGGTCACGTTCGCGACCATCGGCCTGTCGCGGCGCGACTACGACCAGTATTACCGCGGCTTCTCGAACGCGACGCTGTGGCCGGCGTTTCACTACCGCACCGACCTGATCCAGTACGACCGTCACGAGTTCGAAGGCTATAGCCGCGTGAACGTATGGCTCGCCCAGCAGCTCGTGCCGCTGCTGCAGGACGACGACGTGATCTGGGTGCACGACTATCACCTGATTCCGTTCGCGCGCGCACTGCGCGCGGCCGGCGTGAAGAACCGCATCGGCTTCTTCCTGCACATCCCGTTTCCGGCTGCGCAGGTGCTCGTCAGCGTGCCGCCGCATCGCGACCTCGTCGAGTCGCTGTGCGCGTTCGACCTGCTTGGCTTCCAGACAGAACCCGACCTGCGCGCATTCTGCGATTACATCGAATCGGAGGCGGACGGCGCGATCGAGCGCGACGGCCACCTGGCGACGGTGCGCGCATTCGGCCGGACGCTGCGCGCGGCCGCCTATCCGATCGGCGTGCATCCGGACGAGATCGCGTCGCTCGCGCAGGCCGGCGAGCACGGCAAGGCGGTGCGCACGCTCGCGACCTCGCTGCGCGGCCGCAAGCTGATCATGAGCGTCGACCGGCTCGATTACTCGAAGGGGCTCGTCGAGCGCTTCCGTGCGTTCGAGAAGCTGCTCGAGCACGAGCCGTCGCATCGCAATCGCGTGTCGTTCCTGCAGATCGCGCCGTCGACCCGCGCGGAGCTGCGCGCGTACCAGGACATCCGCCTGCAGCTCGAAGGGGAGTCGGGGCGCATCAACGGACGCTTCGCCGAGCTCGACTGGGCGCCGATCCTCTATATCCATCGCCAGTACGACCGCCAGCTGCTTGCTGCGCTGTACCGGCTCGCGCGGGTCGGCTACGTGACGCCGCTGCGCGACGGGATGAACCTCGTCGCGAAGGAGTACGTATCCGCGCAGAACCCGGAGGATCCGGGCGTGCTCGTGCTGTCGCGCTTCGCGGGCGCTGCACGCGAGCTGACGGGAGCGCTGATCGTCAATCCGATCGATATCGACGGGATGGCCGATGCGCTGTCGCAGGCGCTGGCGATGCCGCTCGCAGAGCGGCGCGCGCGTTATACGGACATGATCGCGCAGCTGCGCGAGAACAACGTGTCGGTGTGGCGCGACAACTTCCTGCGCGATCTGCAGCACGCGTAACCGGCGGTTCATCGAGCAATAAAAAAAGGTTCATCGCAGGAAACCGTGGAGGGTTTGAGGGTGATTGCGTAACCTGACGCCTGACTTTAAGGAAGTCAGGAGGAAGAATTGCTCGATCGCAAGGCACTTCAAGCACTTGGCTGCTGGACTGGCT